>JACNJM010000184.1 GCA_014382605.1 Anaerolineae bacterium | reverse complement strand
TGGAAACGATTAAGAATCCGGTAGCCGGGTTTAGTCTGGTGGCAAAGAAAGTGGCGGGGAAGATGAAGTTGGATGCAGAATCCCAGGCCGACCGATAAGCCGCATTCTGTCGAGGACGATCATCTGTCTGGGATGCAGGTCTCCCTGCACCTCGTGCAGCCTACCCGACGCTTCGACGGGGCGAGCAGCCCCTCGCGCCTGCTTGGCCTTGCTCCCGATGGGGGTTGCCTGGCCGCGAATGTTGCCACCCGCGCCGGTGGTCTCTTACACCACCTTTTCACCCTTACCCTCACCCCGGCCCTCTCCCACTGGGAGAGGGGGCAAGAGCGGTTTGTTTCTGTGGCCCGATCCAGGAAATTGCTTCCCTCCGGATGTTATCCGGCATCGCGCTCTATGGAGTGCGGACTTTCCTCTGGGTGGTCATGCCACTCAGCGATCGCCTGGTCGGCCTGGGGAATTTGATGTTACCATGAACTCTAGGGATGGGCTACGGGCTTCCAAAGTGATAAACTTGCCGGCATGTCAAAATCTTCTTTTCTGAACAAGTTGTTTTGGGCTGGCGTGTGGGTTGCAACGTTGGGACTGATGGCTGTTACATTGAGCGGTTTTCTGGGGCGCTTGTGGTGGATTTTAGATTTGCTGGCCCATTTCCGGGTGCAATACCTGGTGGCCGCGGTGTTGTTGTTGAGTGTCTCTACGCTGGGCAAACGCGCGAGATTGAGCATCCTTTCTGCGGGCATCACCCTCGTCAATCTAAGTTTGATCGTCCCATTATTCATCCCGCTTCACGCCGCGGAAGTAGAATCACCGGAATATCGTTTGTTTTTGTCTAATGTGCTGACCTCCAATCCCCAGCATGATCGGACGCGCCAACTTATTGAAGAGAGTGATGCCGACTTTGTGGCTTTATTGGAAGTCAACCAAAATTGGTTGGATGATTTGATGCTTGAAGAACTGGGATATGCGCATAGTATTTTGATGCCGAGGAGCGATAACTTTGGCATTGCGCTGTATAGCCGTTACCCCATTGAGCAGTCGCAGATCATTAGCTATGATCCGTGGGGGTTGCCAACAATTGTTGCTGAAATTCGCCTGGATGAACAACTAATTACGTTGTTGGTGACGCATACCGTTCCCCCAAAAAGCGAAAAATTGACCGAGGTACGCCATGAGCAAATGAATGGCATAACCGCCTATATCAGTGGCCTGGAACCCCCCATCATTGTTGCAGGCGATCTTAACGCTACCTCCTGGTCGCCGTATTTTAGCGAATGGCTTGAGGTTTCTAACCTCCTCGACAGCCGCCGCGGTTTTGGTGTCCAACCCACCTATACGGCTGTTCACCGTTGGTTTAAGGTTCCTATCGATCACATATTGATTTCAGGCGATATTCTCGTACATGATCGTTTTGTCGCGTCAGGCATCGGTTCCGACCATCTGCCTGTCATCGTGGATTTTTCGGTTAATGGAGACAGATGAACACTGATATTCTGGTGGATACACACTTACGCTAATTTTTTATCTGCGGAGATCTGTGTTCTGTTGAGGTTTTTTAAGAACACACAAAACACCTCAGCTTTATGTGATTTTTACAAATCAATGGTCATCAATTCATGGAGCGCGAGTATAATTCTGTGAATTTATTCCTGTGAGGTGAACGATGAAAACATTGGTGATGAAATTTGGCGGCACGTCCGTAGGTAGCGCCGACGCCATTCGCCAGGCGGCTGCCATTGTTAAGGAGTATGCTCCCAATTGGGAGCGCCTGACTGTGGTTGTCTCGGCCATGCGCGGCATCACCGATGCCCTCATTCAAAGCGCTCAAGCCGCGGCCCGCGGCGACCAATCTGCCTATCAGGCTTTGATAGCCGATTTACAGGTGCGTCACTACGAAGCTATCATGGAACTGATCCCCTCCGGGGAAGAGCGCAAAAGCCTGCTCGAAATCGTCAATCAGCATCTTAATGAACTCAGCGCCTATTGCAACAGCATCCATGTGCTCGGCGAAGTCACTCCGCGCGGCTTGGATACGATTACTTCACTGGGGGAGCGTCTCAATGCCCGCGTTGTTTCGGCGGCTTTGCGCCAAATTGGATTGAAATCGCAACCGGTGAACGCCACCGGGCTGATTATCACGGATGCCAATTTTCAGAATGCGGCGCCGGACATGGAAGCCACGCGCAGCCGGACTCGCTCGAAGTTGATGCCCCTTTTTGATGCAGGTTCTGTCCCCGTGGTGACTGGCTTCATCAGCGCCACCCCCGATGGAGTGATTACAACCCTGGGGCGTGGTGGCAGCGACTATACCGCTGCCATCCTGGGCACCTGCCTCGATGCCGACGAAGTTTGGACCTGGACTGACGTGGATGGCGTGATGACCGCCGATCCGCGCGTCGTCCCTGATGCGCGCGTCATCCCGGAGCTTTCCTTCAGCGAGGTCAGCGAACTGGCCTATTTTGGCGCTAAAGTGCTGCATCCCAAGACCATCCGCCCGATCATTGAGCAAGATATTCCCCTATGGGTCAAGAATACCTTCAACCCCAGCTACCCCGGGACGCGTATCACCGCTGCCCCCCAGAGCGACTCCGGGCAAGTGACCGCCATCTCGACCATTCCGAATCTGAGCATGGTCACTGTGGAGGGGCGCGGCATGTTGGGTGTTCCTGGTATTGCGGCGCGCACATTTTCCGCCGTCGCCCGCACCGGGGCCAGCGTGCTGATGATTTCACAGGCCTCTTCCGAGCAATCGATCAGTTTCGTAATTCCGACCGCCAACGCCACCAATGTTATCGCTTCGCTGGAAGCCGAGATGTCGCTGGAACTAGCCCGTCGTGATATTGATCGCATCTGGTCGAAAGATGATGTCACAATTTTGACGGTGGTCGGCGCGGCCATTCGCAATACGCCCGGTGTGGCGGCGCGCATTTTTGGGGCGTTGGGCAAAACCGATATTAATGTGATTGCGATTGCCCAGGGTTCATCGGAGTATAGCATCTCGCTGGTTTTAGCCGACACCGACGCTCAAAACGCCATGCGCTACATCCACGCCGAAATGCTAGCTGATGTGTAAGAAACTTACCACGGAGACACAGAGAACACGAAGTAATTTTTGTGTGCTTCATGCCGCCTGTACCCTTTCGGGTATCGTGGTGAAAAATAATGGTAAATGCTATGAAAACCAACCTTTCTAAAAAAATCCCCGTGGCTGTGCTGGGCGCGACCGGCGCCGTTGGCCAGCGTTTTGTGCAATTGCTCGCCGATCATCCCTGGTTTGAAGTTGTCGCTCTGACTGGTTCTGTGCGCAGCGTTGGCAAGGCTTACGGCGAAACCCGCTGGGTGTTGGATGGCGATCCACCGGAAACGGCGCGCAATCTCATCATCCGCCATTCGACGCCCGATCTGCCCGCCAAACTCGTTTTTTCCGCTTTGCCTTCGTCTCACGCCAAAGAAATCGAACCGCGTTTCGCTGCTGCCGGTTATGCCGTTTGCTCGAATGCATCGGCTTATCGTCAGGCGGCGGGCGTTCCGCTGATAATTCCCGAGGTCAATGGCGATCATTTGGTTCTCATCAAGCGTCAGCGCGCCGAGAGGGGTTGGCCGGGACTAATCGTCACAAGTCCCAATTGCACTACTTCCGGCCTGGCGATGACTCTCAAACCCCTCGATGATGCCTTTGGCGTGCGTCAGGTTTTTGTCACTACCATGCAGGCTGTTTCGGGGGCTGGCTATCCGGGAGTGTCGTATCTCGATATTGACGGGAATGTGATTCCCTATATCGGCGGTGAAGAAGACAAAATTGAAAACGAAGCGTGTATTTTGCTGGGGCATATCGAAAACGACTCTCGCCGCGCAGCCGATTTTCTCGTCAGCGCCCAGGCCAACCGCGTTCCGGTGTTTGATGGACACACCCTGAGCATTGCTGTGGGCTTTGAGCGTAAACCCTCCCCCGAAGAAGCCACCCGCGTTCTGGTCGATTTTCCCGGCCTGGATTTACCCAGCGCCCCGCCGCGCCCGGTTCTCGTCCGCAGCGAAGCCGACCGTCCGCAGCCGCGCCGCGACCGCTCCACCGCCGAGGGTATGGCTGTCACCGTCGGGCGCATTCGCGAGTGCCCCATTTTGGATTTGCGCATGGTCAGCGTGGTGCATAATACCCTGCGCGGCGCGGCCAGCGGCTCGATATTAAACGCCGAACTCTTGGTGGCGGAGGGGTATCTGTAATTGAACGTATTGTAGAAGCATAACCTTCAACCGCAGAGTACGCTGAGAACGCAGAGTTTTTCCTTATTTTTTCTCCGCGGGCTTTGCGATCTCAGCGGTTTTACGCCTGATAGCGGCAATTTTTCAGTGCCGTGGGAAATAACTCAAAAGGATATTTACAATGAAAGCTTGCGGAAGAGCGAAAGTCAGCGATTTTTTGGGCGATGCGATTATTTACCGCAATTTGCAGCCCCTCGACCCGCGCCTGCCCTCGCTGGAAGATTTACACACTCAGGTTGGCCTGCCGCAGGGAGTGGTGCCGCGCAAAAGTACTGTTGATTATGCCCGTGTCGTGGCGCAAATTCTTAACGCCGGGCGCGCGCTGGATGCGCCGCAAACTCCAATTCGGCGTGTGATTTTCCTCGGTGACACGCGCCTCAACGATGGCACCGCGTTTGCTAATATCTGCGCGGCGGGCGGTTGGCCGGGATTGGCCTTCATTGGCTCCGAGCGGATGGATGAAGCCCCGAAATTCGAGATGGAGCAGCGCGGCGAAAATGCCCATGTCTACGTTGCCAACCGTTGGGCAGCTCTGCCCGAGTTCGCCGCCTATTGCGCTGAACAAAATTTCCCTGTGGACGAAAGTACCGCTGTGCTGGTGGATCTCGATAAAACTACCCTGGGCGCGCGCGGACGCAATGACCGCGTGATTGACCAGGTGCGCGTCGAAGCCGCTTTCCAGACCGTCAGCGCCTTGCTGGGGGCCGATTTTGATGAAGCGGCCTTCGAGACCGCTTACCGGCATTTCAATCAGGTTGAATTCCATCCCTTTACCACGGATAATCAGGATTATCTGGTATATATTTGTTTGATTGTGGGTAGCGGAATTTTTACTTCGGAGTGGTTGACTGACAATATTCGCTCGAGGCGGGTTGCCTCGTTTGAGAGTTTTCTTACCGAGGTGAGTGCGCGTACTGCCGAACTATCTGCGGCATTGCAGGGAATCCACCACGATGTGCAGACGCGTGTCTCTGCCGGGGATCCCACGCCCTTCAAGACTTTCCGGCGCAACGAGTACCGCGCAACGGTCGCCCGCATGGGGCAGTTGGGCGTAGAATCCACTTTGGAGCAGAAACTCGCCGAGGAAATTGTGATCACCCGCGAGGTGTACTCGCAGGCGCTGGCCTGGCTTGGTGAGGGTGCTTTCCTCTTCGGGTTGTCCGATAAGCCTGATGAGGCCTCGATCCCCGAGCCAGAACAGGCCAGCCAGGGCGCTCAGCCCATCCACCAGATTGAAACAGATGTGATTGGAGCGTAGAGATGTATACCAGTTGGTACCAATGTGTGCGCGGCTGTGGGCGGCGTTACTCGATTTACGAAGTGGTGTATCGCTGTGAAGATTGCGGCGGTCTATTGGAAGTGGAGCATGATATAGACGCGCTGCGCGATCGCTCTGCCGATGAATGGAAAGCGCTCTTTGACCAGCGCACGCACACGCATACCTGGCCGTATGGCAGTGGTGTGTGGGGAAAAAAAGAGTGGGTCTGCCCGCAAATCGATGATGAAAATATTGTCTCAGTATATGAAGGGCACACCAATTTATTTTGGGCCGAGCGTCTCGGTAAAGAGCTGGGCTTGCCCGAACTGTGGGTCAAACTGTGCGGCAACAGCCACACCGGTTCTTTTAAAGATTTAGGCATGACTGTGCTGGTTTCGGTACTCAAGCAGATGATCAGCGATGGCGCGCCGATCAAGGCTCTGGCCGCGGCTTCAACGGGGGATACCTCGGCTGCTGTGGCGGCATATGCTGCCGCGGCGGGCATTCCGGCGATTGTGCTGCTGCCGCGCGGCAAGGTCTCGATAGAACAACTTATTCAGCCGATTGCCAACGGGGCAACGGTGCTCTCGCTGGATACTGATTTTGACGGCTGCATGGCGATTGTCCAACAGATGACGCAAGACCCCCACATTTATCTGGCGAATTCGATGAACTCGCTGCGCATGGAAGGACAAAAAACCGTTGGCATCGAAATCGTGGAGCAATTCAACTGGGAAATCCCCGACTGGATCATTATTCCATCTGGAAATTTAGGGAATGTCAGCGCCCTGGGCAAGGGCTTGCTGCTGATGAAAGAGCTCGGCCTGATCAAGCGGTTGCCGCGCCTGGTGGCGGCGCAGGCCGCTCACGCTAATCCGCTTTATTTAAGCTATCAGACCGGCTTTGAACAGTTCATTCCCATGACAGCCAAGAAAACCATCGCCAGCGCCATTCAGATTGGCAACCCGGTCAGCTATGAGCGCGCTGTGCGAGTACTGCAAGTCTTTGATGGTATCGTTGAACAAGTTTCAGAAGACGAACTTGCCAATGCTGCCATGCGCGCTGACAAAACCGGCCTGTATGCTTGCCCGCATACCGGCGTGGCGCTAGGGGCTATGTTCAAGCTGCTTCAGCGCGGGGAAATTAAACCCGACCATCGTGTTGTGGTCATCTCCACGGCCCACGGACTCAAGTTCTCGCGCTTCAAGGTGGACTATCACCAAGAGCAGTTGGCTGATGTTGTCTCACGCTATGCCAACCCACCGATTGAAGTAGCAGCCAATTATGGTGCAGTGATGGATGCAATTGGCTAAAATTTGGGCAAATTTTGTGCTATTTACTTCTCAACGTTCTCTGGTATAATCTGCCCGCTGACTCGACCGGTCTGCGGCTGCTCCGAATGGGGCAGCTACTGGCCTGGAGACCTGCTAACAGCAAAAAAACTAAAAAACAAATAGGAGCTAGCAGATGTCATGGTAACAGAAAAAGAGAACAAGACAGACCTGATCCAGAAATATTCTCGTCACGAGAAAGATACCGGTTCGCCGGAAGTGCAGATTGCCCTGCTGACAGATCGTATCCTGTATCTTACCGATCACTTACGTGAGCATAAGCACGATGAATCTTCACGCCGGGGATTGTTGAAATTAGTTGGCCGCCGCCGCCGACTGCTCAGATACCTGCGCAGTAAAGACTACAATCGGTTTGTGGCATTGACCAAAGAGTTGGGCATTCGCAAGGTATAAGTATTCAAAGTAGATGGCGTTGCAAGTCTGCCATCTATTTGTTTATATCTGTGCAACAATGATGAGATAAAAACTAAAATGAGGGTATGCTGGGTACGATGTGCTCATCATACCCTTGTTTGCGGCAAGCACATTGCATTAGCCCTGGCGGTTTTTTCTTCAACGGGGGATTGGGTTCATTTTTTTTCTTGCATCTGTTCATCGAAGTTAATATAGTAAGAATTACTCAGTCTGTGATGTTTGGAATACATCAGGGCTGAGTTAACTAATTTTTTCAGACCCGCCGCGAGGTTGGGAATTGGGACTTGAGAATAACCTGCTCAGTGAGGTTGTTTTTAGCTCCCAATCCCTAACCGGTGGGTCAAAATGGTAGGAGGTACCATGAAACCCGAAGCAAAAAAATATCAAGTAATGGTCGGCGATAAAGAAATGACCTTTGAAACAGGTCGGCTGGCCGGACAAGCTGGCGGTGCGGTCACCGTCAGCGTTGGCGATGCCCTACTTTTTGGCGTTGCCACTATGGGCGAAGCGCGCGATGGCGTTGATTTTCTCCCTCTAACGGTCGATTATGAACAACGCATGTATGCCGGTGGCGTTATCCCTGGCTCATTCTTTCGCCGTGAAGGCCGTCCGAGCGAAAACGCTATATTGGTCAATCGTCTCACCGACCGCCCGTTGCGCCCGCTCTTTCCAAAAGACTTGCGCAATGCAGTTCAGGTGATTATGTACTCGCTCTCTGCAGATGGTGAAAATCCGCTGGATATTCTTGCCATCAATGCCGCTTCTGCTGCCGTGACGATTTCGGATCTTCCCTGGGATGGTCCAATTGGCGCGGTGCGTGTGGGTATGCTCGAAGGGAAATTTGTCATCAATCCAACTTTTGCCGAAATGGAAATTTCTCCCCTGGATTTGCGGCTGGCCGGAACGAAAGATGCCATCCTTATGGTTGAGTGTGGCGCCGACGAAGTGGCTGAAAACACAATAGTTGAAGCCATCAGCGTTGGGCATGATGCAATCCGTCTCATCACAGATACAATTGAGAAAATGGCTGCGGAAGTCGGCAAGGCCAAACGTGGTTATGATGCTGACCCTGTTGACGAAGCTATGAAACAAGCTATCTATGACCGCTCTCAGACTCGCTTGAACGAAATCCTTGAACAGCAGTTGCCCAAAACCGAAAGCAAAGCTGCGATGTCAACGTTGAAGGAAGAAATCCTGGCCGAGTTTGCTGGTGAAGATGAAAGCCTTGTCACGGATGTAAAAAACTACTTTGACGCAGCTCACAAGAAAGTTGTGCGCGCCCGCATTCTGGAGCAAGAAAAACGCCCCGATGGACGCGGTCTAAAAGATGTGCGCCCAATTTGGTGTGATATCAACACCAGCCCGCGCGCTCACGGAACCGGTCTCTTCACTCGTGGCGAGACCCAGGTGATGACCATGGCGACTTTGGGAACCCCGCGCGATGCACAGCGACTTGATACGCTGGACCCTGAAGAAAGCAAACGCTATATGCACCATTATAATTTCCCGCCCTTCTGCACGGGCGAAGCTCGCTTCTTGCGCGGCACATCTCGCCGCGAAGTTGGGCATGGCGCTTTGGCAGAACGGGCTTTGTTGCCGGTGATCCCGGATGAAACTGAATTCCCTTACTCCTTGCGGCTGGTTTCCGAAGTTTTATCATCGAATGGCTCTTCCTCGATGGCTTCGGTTTGTGGCTCAACCCTGGCTTTGCTGGATACGGGTGTGCCGATCAAAGCCCCTGTGGCTGGTGTTGCTATGGGGCTTATTAAAGAAGGAGATCGTTACGTAGTCCTTACCGATATTCAAGGTATGGAAGATCACCTCGGCGATATGGATTTCAAAGTAGCCGGAACGGATAATGGCATTACCGCCCTCCAGATGGATATTAAGATCAAGGGTATTTCTCCGGAGATTATGGCCGAAGCCCTGCTCCAGGCAAAAGAAGCCCGCGATCACATCAAGAATGAAATGATGTCCGTGATCTCCGAGCCGCGCGCCGAATTGAAACCGCATGTACCGCGTATTGAAACCATTCAAATCCCCGAGGCCAAAATCGGCGCGGTGATTGGTCCAGGTGGCAAAGTCATTCGCGGTATTCAGGAAGAAACCGGTGTGCAGATTGACATTCAGGAAGATGGCACCGTCTTTATTGCTTCGGCAGATGGTGAAGGTGCCCGTAAGGCACGCGAGATTATCATCGGCCTCACCGAGACACCCGAAGTTGGGCGTATTTACACCGGCAAAGTGACGGGTGTAAAAGATTTTGGCGCTTTTGTTGAAATCACCCCTGGGACGGATGGACTGGTTCATATTTCACAATTGGACACGCAACGCGTCAATAGCGTAGAAGATGTCGTGACGAATGGTGATGAAATTACCGTGATGGTGACAGAAATCAATCCGCGCTCAGGCAAGATTCGTCTCTCCCGTCGTGCCGTACTCGAAGGCTGGACGGTAGAAGAAGCGATTGCTAATGACAAGGCTGGCGGCAGTAAGGGTGGCGGTAATCGGGGTTCTTCATCGAATCGTAGTGGCAATCGCCGCACTCGCGATAATCGGCGCTAGAGCATAGTGATCGCCCAAAACTAAACAATTGAAAAAAAGGTGCGTGGATAACCCACACACCTTTTTTTGATTGGGTGCAACCTTTTTGCAGGAAACGCATCCAATAATACATTGAGATTGGTAAAATAATACCAGTTTGGGCACTCTAATTCGTAGGTTTAGGATTTTCATTTCAAATAGCAGCCACGCACGATGCACAGTATCGTTCAAAAAGAGGAATAATGGAAGATAAAAAAATACATAAAATGCTCATCATTGGCTCTGGCCCTGCTGGCCTGGCTGGAGCGCTATACGCATCCCGCGCGAATCTAGAGCCTGTGATTTTCACGGGCATGCAGTTAGGTGGGCAGGTTTCTACGACACACATTGTTGAGAATTATCCTGGCTTTCCCGAAGGCATCGGCGGCCCTGAATTGGTAGAAGCCTTTCAAAAACAGGCCGAACGATTCGGCACTCGTGTTGAATTCGATCAAGTCACCGATATCGATTTTTCCCAGCGCCCTTTCAAAGTCACCACTTATAGCGGCGAATATTATGCCGAAACGCTGCTCCTCAGCACCGGGGCCAATCCGCGCCATCTTGAAATTCCCGGCGAAGTAGAATTCACCGGACGTGGTGTCTCCTATTGCGCAACTTGCGATGGGCATTTCTTCCAGGAAAAGAACGTAATTGTAGTCGGCGGCGGCGATAGCGCCCTGGAAGAAGGTCTCTTTCTGACGCGTTTCGCAAAAACTGTTACCATTGTTCATCGGCGCGACGAATTGCGCGCCGGAAAACTGCTGCAAGAACGCGCCTTCAACAATCCCAAAGTGAGCTTCATTTGGGATAGCGCGCTGACAGAGATTGTTGGTGAAGGCATTGTGCAAAGTGTCAAAGTGAAGAACCTCAAAACGGGTGAAGAGAATGAGATGCCCACCGAGGGTGTGTTTATCTTCATCGGGCACATCCCCAACACCGAGCTTTATATCGGCAAGCTGGAAATGGACGATCAAGGTTATGTTGTTGTCGATAAGTATATGCAAACCAGTATCCCCGGTGTTTACGCGGCTGGCGAAGTTGCCGACTCACATTTCCGGCAGGTGATTACATCTGCAGGGATGGGGGCGGCCGCGGCTATGCAGGCGATTCACTATCTTGAAAATCAAATCAAATAAATAAGTCTACCCCTGTTTTCGGGCTTTCTTTTACAAAAGTGTGTAAGTCCTGAATTTTATACTTCGAGGAGTTATCCGATGAACAAAAAAGTTACGATTGTTGGTGCGGGAATGACCGGTTCAACGACCGCACATTGGTTGGCTGAACGTGAGATCGCCGATATTGTTTTGGTAGATATTGTCGAGGGGATGCCGCAGGGCAAAGCGCTCGATATGCAAGAAGCCATGCCGGTAATTGGCAAAGACGTTACCATCACAGGCAGCAACGATTATGCGGCGACTGCCGGATCCGATATTATTGTGATTACAGCTGGCCTGCCGCGCAAGCCGGGTATGAGCCGTGACGATCTGCTGGCCGCTAATACAGCCATTGTTGGCAAAGTTGTAGAAGAGACGATCAAACTTTCTCCCGATGCGATTTATATCATCCTCACCAATCCGTTGGATGTGATGACGTATCTGGCCTGGAAGAAATCTGGATTGCCTGCCAATCGTGTCATCGGCCAGGCTGGCGTACTCGATTCAGCACGTATGCGCGCCTTTGTTGCCATGGAATTAGGCGTTAGTGTTGAAAATATTCATTGCTATGTTCTGGGTGGACACGGTGACTCGATGGTGCCGTTAACGCAGCACTCCAACGTGGCTGGCGTGCCGCTGCACAAAACGATGCCCCAAGAACGCCTGGACGCAATTGTGGAGCGCACCCGCAAAGGCGGCGGTGAAATTGTCAGCCTGCTCAAGCAGGGCAGCGCGTTTTATGCCCCGTCGGCAGGTATTGCCCAGATGGCTGAAGCCATTTTGAAGGACAAACAACTCATCGTTCCCGCGGCTGTCTACATGCAGGGTGAATACGGCCTCAACGGTATTTACTTTGGCGCGCCGGCTCAGTTAGGCGCCAATGGTGTCGAGAAAATCATCGAATACGAACTCAGCGAAGACGAACTTGCAGAACTTCAAAAATCGGCAAAAAGCGTTGCCGAGAATATTGCTGCCCTGGGCCTGTAAAATCAACTTTTTCGGGTTAGACTACCCTCAAATGCCCGAAGATACAAAAATTGGACTTACGCAAAACGATGAGGAATATACCGAAAATAGGGGTGTGTGGGGTGCGAAGCACCCCACACACCCCTATTTTCGGGCTTTCTTTTGCGAAAGTGCGTAAGTCCTAAAAAAAGATTTGTTTGTGGAAAGGAATATAATGATTTTAAAAGAGAAGATCGCCGCCCAACTTCCCGAATGGCGTGAGCGTGTTCGCAAACTGGTTAGTGAAAATGGGGATATGGTTGTAGACCAGGTCACTGTGAAACAAATCTACGGTGGCATGCGCAGCGCCAAAGTTCTCGTAACGGATATTTCCTACGTGGACCCCAATGAGGGCATCCGTTTTCGAGGTTATACGATCCCCGAACTGTTGAAACTGCTCCCCAAAGCTGAAGGCTCGAAGTTCCCTCTGGCTGGAAGTTTGTATTATCTGTTACTCGTCGGTGAAATTCCAAGCTTCGTAGAAGCGATGGAAGTCGAAAATGCCTGGAAAGCGCGCGGTGTAATTCCGCCCTTCGTTTTCGAAACCTTGCGAGCCATGCCAGAAGATACCCATCCCATGACCATGTTCTCGCAGGCGATTGTGTCTTTGCAGCACGAGTCAGTTTTCGCTCGACGTTACCAGCAAGGTATGCAGCGAGAAGATTACTGGGAAGCCGCGCTGGCCGATGCCCTGAACCTGACCGCGAAACTTCCGGCGATTGCGGCTTATATTTACAATATCAAATATGGCGATGGCGGTTTTGTCTCTCCCGACCCTGATCTGGATTGGGCCGCCAATTTTGCTCATATGATTGGCTTCGATAGCCCGGAATACATGGAACTCTCGCGTTTGTATTTCTTCCTGCACTCCGATCATGAGAGTGGCAATGTCAGCGCTCATACCACCCACCTGGTGGGTTCATCGCTCGCCGATGTGTACTACGCTTGCGCTGCAGGTATCAACGGTTTGGCTGGCCCTTTGCACGGTTTGGCGAATCAGGAAAGCTTGCGTTGGGTGTTGAATCTGCGTGAAGAATTTGGCCGTAACCCCGGCACGGAAGAGCTTGAAAAATTCGCATGGGATACCCTGAACTCGGGGCAGGTGATTCCGGGTTATGGTCACGCTGTTTTGCGCCTCCCTGATCCGCGTTACACAGCCCAGCTTGAATTTGGTCGCGAATATATGCCTAATGACGAAATTTTCAAACTGATTGAAGAGTTGTACGATGTTGTCCCCAAAGTTTTGCAGGAGCTTGGCAAAGTCAAGAACCCCTGGCCGAATGTGGATGCCATTAGCGGCACGTTGCAATATCACTATGGCATGCGCGAATTTGACTTCTATACCGTTCTCTTTGGTGTCAGCCGCATTCTGGGTGTAACCGCTAACTTGGTTTGGGCGCGTGCGCTTGGTCAACCCCTGGAACGTCCTAAATCCCTCACTACGAAAATGCTTGAAGATATCGTTGTTAAGGCGAAGTAAAAGCCTTACGAATAATTGCTAATAAAAAAGAGCCGGTGCAATTCACAAGCACCGGCTCTTTTTTATCTTTATGGTGTTGGTGTTACCGCCGCACCTGCTTCACCCGTCCAGGTGAAGACCCGGGTCTGGCTACTGGCCCCCGCGGTATCCCAGATGGGTGCGCCATTATCATCAGTGCCAATCTGACGCACCGGCATAACCGACCAGCGATAAACGTGGGGTTCGTTGGCATTCGCTCTAAAGGATGCCGGTACAATAAATTTTGTGTCTGTGACATAATCGACCAATTTGCGTCCCTGGCCTTCTGTGACATCTTCAACCGTGATGGCATAGGTTTCGTTATCGCGCAGCGTGCCTACAGCGGCCCATTGTAGGGTGACAATATCATCCTCGAGCGTGAAATGTGTCCCATCGGGGGGCAGTAACAGGTTCGGGGCGGGATAGGGGGGCGGCGCTGTAGGTGTAGGAGTCGGTCCGGGGGTGGCTGCCCGCTCACACAATGGAATGATCAAACTCAAGCCGGAATAGACTGTGTTATTGACCATTCCGTTAAATTCCTTGATGGCATCCATCGGCACAGCATAATTGGTTGAAATGCTGCTTAAGGTGTCGTTCTCTGCCACGGTATAGACAACTTTTTCACAGGCCGCAATTGTAGCGTCCAGACCGCTAAGTGTGGCCGAGGGGAAGGGAGTCACCGTGGGTGTAGGATACGGAATCAGCAGCTCTTGTCCATCGAAGAGCGTGGCGCAATCGGCGGGCAGGTTGTTGGTGCGCACAATGCTCTGCACCGAAATATCAAAAGCGGCTGCGATACCACCGCAGGTATCACCGGCTTGCACAACGTAGGTAAAGGGTGTGGGCGAAGGTAACGGCGTGGGGGTCAGCGTGGGGGTTTGTGGTGTGGGGGTGAGCGATGGTGTAATCGTCAATGTCAGCGTGGGCGTTGCTGTGGGTTCGACCACGCGCCCGGTGCTTTGCAATGCAAAAAATACCATTACCGCGCCAATTGCCAGAAATACAGCCAGTAAACCGATCACCGCAGGTAGGCTTAATGTGATCTCAGGCATTCGGCTGCCGCGCAAAGCCTGAGATTGCTTTTCTTCGCTTTCGCCATTACCCGTTAATGAACTGCCGCATACCAGACATCGGGCGGCATCTTCGCTGAGACGCGTACCGCAGGTTGGGCAAAGTTTTGTGGAGGTTGCAGAGTTATCAGTGCTCATAGGCCAAGTATAAAACAGAGGATTAGTTTGTAGAATAATACTAAGATCAGTTCTTAAAATAGCGGCGATGATTATACCAGCCTTTTACTACCCTTGCGAATCGCTTTTTGCTCCCCAGATACTGGCTGCCAGATACCGGAAACTGGTATACTGCCATCATGCAGCCTCACAGCATTTATCTTCATATCCCTTTTTGCCAGCATCGTTGTAGTTACTGCGACTTCAATACCTATGCCGGTTTAGAGAATCTGATTTTTGCTTATGCTCAGGCGCTCCGGCACGAAATAAAATATGTGGCAGCAACTTTGGATGCAAAATTACCCGTACATACGATCTTTTTTGGCGGCGGTACCCCCTCGTTGCTATCGGCTGAAGACCTGGCGAGCATATTAAAAACGCTGCATACCTCCTTTGATGTGTTCCCCGATGCAGAGATTAGTCTGGAGGCCAACCCTGGCACACTCTCGGCGGCCTATCTGACTGAATTGCGCAATTTGGGCATCAATCGCCTCAGCCTGGGGATGCAGTCTGCGCACCCTGATGAATTGAAATTTCTTGAGCGCATTCACGATTATATGGATGTGGTTGAGGCTGTAACCTGGGCGCGTCAGGCCGGATTTGACAACCTGAGTCTGGATTTGATCTTTGGGCTGCCGGAGCAGCAGACTCAGACCTGGGTGGATAGCCTCCAACGGGCATTGGCGCTTGCCCCGGAGCATTTCTCGCTCTACGCGCTGACCTTGGAGCATGGCACTCCCCTGGGGAGTTGGGCGGCCCGCGGCCTGATCCCCGAACCGGACCCCGACCGGGCTGCCGATATGTACGAACTCGCGGCCAAAATGCTCGCTCAGGTCGGATACACGCAGTACGAAATCTCCAATTGGGCGCGAAAAAATGAGAAAGGGCGAATGAAGGATGAACAAAGAATGGATATTGAGGCCCAATCGCCAATCGCTATCCGTCAATCGCTATTCGAGTGCCGCCATAACCTGCAATACTGGCGCAACCAACCCTATTTGGGCTTCGGCGCAGGAGGGCATGGTTTTGTCAATGGTATGCGTACTGTCAATGTTTTATCCCCCAAGTCTTATATCCAACGCCTTTCAAAGCTCAATTTTTCGACAAGCTCAGGGCAAGCTCTTCAACATTCAACCGATGATTTTCCTCGCACCCCCGCCACCATCGAAGCCAACCCCATCGATCGCGAGACTGAAATGCGAGAGACTATGATGATGGGCCTGCGGCTGACGCGCGAAGGTGTCTCGAAGGCCCGCTTTCAGACCCGTTTCGGCCTATCCATGCGCGAGCAATTTGCTGAACCGATCCAACAGCTTGTGGAGTGGGAACTACTCTGTTGGGAAAATGATACCTTGCGCCTGACTCCCCGCGGGCGATTGCTGGGTAATCAGGTTTTTATGCAATTTGTGTAGGAAAAGCCCCTCTTCCGATTCGGAAGAGGGATTGGGGCGAGAGCTATACCTCGCGCTTTAATAAAGTGTGCGCTAACTCCACCAACGCTTCTCCGGCATCTCCCTGAGGATTGGCAGCTTTCAGTGCGGCAAGCGCTTGTTGCGTGAGCCGTTCAGCTTGATATTGCGTATAGGCTTTCCCGCCTTCTGCGGCGAGTTGTGCAGCAAGCGTGGGCACCTCATCCGGATTGATTGGCCCTTGTCGCCAGCGGGTCGCGAAGGCCCCATTTTGTTGCAGACCAAAGAGTACGGGTAACGATTTTTTGCCCTCCAGGAGATCGCTGGCTGCTGATTTTCCGGTTTCGCTGACATCCCCCCAAATACCCAGATAATCGTCAAGGGCCTGAAAAGCTAACCCGAGGTCGCGTCCGAATAACCGGTACGAATTTCGGGTTGTTGCATCACTCTCAGCTACAATTGCCCCCAATTCGGTGCAGGCCTCCAGTAGCGCGGCCGTTTTCCCGCTGACCATCGGCCAATAATCATCCAGAACGAGGTCGTTCCGATTTTCGTAGGAAATATCCAGAAATTGACCCTGGGTGAGATGCAGGCAGGTATGCTGGAGCAGGCTGGCAGCATCCAGTACAATTTTGGTAGAAACTGAGCGGCGCAGTTCAAGCATTTCCAGATGGGCAAGTGTGAAGAGTGTATCGCCCGTGTTGATGCCCTGCGAAAGACCCCAAATTTTCCACACCGTAGGGCGACCGCGGCGCAGGGGGCTGTTATCCTCAATATCATCATGGACGAGCGAGAAATTATGTACTAATTCCACCGCGGCAGCGGCGGGCAGCGCGTTTTTCCAGTTGTCGCCAGCGGCCGCTGCGGTTAGCAATACCAGCAGTGGACGCACCCGTTTTCCGGTTGCTTTTGGGCCAGCGCCCTCGCCATCCCACCCCATGTGGTAGCGCATCATCTTGAGGAGTTCAGCATAATGTGGGGCATGTGATCGCGCCACCGCCAACTGAAGTTCGTCTTCGATGGCAGGCAGGTAGGTTTGAATCAATTGCTGAAGTGGCATTGTTTACTCCTGGTACCTGCTAAGGGGAGTGTTTTGCAGAGTTGAAAGATTGGCGGCACCCGCTGCGAACATGGTTACACGAATTTCCCGCGTGATTTCTTGAATGGTCAGGATGGTTTGGTCGAGCGAGTGGGAAGCGGCCTTCAAGAATGGGCCAGCCATGCCGCCGAGGGATGCGCCCAGCGCGATGCTTTTGGCAATTTCTACGCCAGAGTGGATACCTCCGGAAGCAAAAACGGGTAGGCTCGGGGTGGATTGCCGCACTTGGATGATGGACTCCGCAGTTGGGATGCCCCAATCCATGAAAGCTGCTGCTAATCGGGCCTGACTCTTGTTTTGTGCGCGGTACATTTCAACTTGCGACCAGGATGTACCACCGGCTCCGGCTACATCAATAGCGGCGATTCCGGCATCAGCGAGTTGACGGGCTGCTTGTGCCGAAATACCCCAGCCGACTTCTTTGGCAATCACCGGCACAGTGAGTTTTTTGCAAACCGCTTCAATTTTGGTGAGCAGGCCGCTAAAACGTGTATCACCCTCCGGTTGAACGGCTTCCTGAAGTGCGTTGAGATGTAAAATCAACGCGTCAGCCGCAATCATATCTACGGCGCGCTGGCACTCCGTAACACCATAACCATAATTGAGTTGAATTGCACCTAAATTTGCCAGCAATAAAATATCGGGTGCTACCTGGCGCACCTGAAAAGTGGCCGCTAACGCCGGATCTTCGATTGCGGCGCGTTGCGAACCCAAACCCATAGCAATGCCGGTGGCCTGCGCGGCTGCAGCTAAAATGCGGTTGAGCTCTCCAGCTTTGGGTGTGCCACCAGTCATTGATGAAATCAGCACGGGAGCCTCTAAGACGCGCCCAAATAGCTTTTGTGTTAGATCAACTACTTCCAGATCAAGCTCGGGCAAGGCCTGATGGGTGAAATGATAACGCTCCAGCCCAGTGCCCAGGCTGGAGCGCACGTCTTCTTCGAGGTTGATCCGAATGTGATCGGCTTTTCGCGAGCTTGTCGCCGTAACTTTTGGCATAGTCTAGTGTTCCTTAGCTGTGAGGCTATATTACCAGTCCGATTCTACGCTGTCAACAGCGCTTGACAGGTGCCTGAATTGGGCTGTAAAATTGCCCTAGTAATTTTTGAACCACGCCAGACTTTGATGATCACTGGCTTACTACCTGAGGAGGTCGACTATGAATCAAGAAGTTCTTGAGAAGATCAAGGCGATTATTGCTGAATTGCTGGATGTTGATGAGAGCGAGATCAAGCCTGAATCTCGTTTCCGTGAGGATCTTGAAGCCGATTCGCTCGATTTGGTCGAATTGATTATGGAGTTTGAAGAAACTTTTGGCAGCGAAATTTCTGACGAAGATGCTCAGAGCATTACCAGTGTGGGCGAGGCCGTCAGCTATATCGAACAACGCATGTAATTTGTTTTATCACATCAAAAAGAGCCTGATGGCAGCATCAGGCTCTTTTTGATTCTTGTCGAAAAATTAGTTCAATCTGTACAAATCAATTTTCGTTTCGCCAAGTGACATCCAGATTGAACTAATTTAGCGTAGAAGCAGTGGAATTTCCTCCGGGTGTTTGGCAACGCGCACTCCGGCGGCTTTTAGCGCCTTGATTTTATCCGCGGCCAATCCGGTACCGCCTTCGACAATCGCACCCGCATGTCCCATGCGTTTTCCGGGAGGGGCGGTTTGCCCGGCAATGAATCCGGCGACGGGTTTTGATAAGTATTTACTGATGAACTCGGCTGCTTTTTCTTCGTCGGTGCCGCCAATTTCACCAATCAGAACAACCTTCTTGGTTTGGGGGTCTTCTTCGAAGAGGCGCAGCGCGTCGATGAAATTGGTGCCATTAATTGGATCACCACCAATACCCACGCACGTACTCACGCCCATGCCCAGTTCTTTCAGCGCGTAAAGCACCTCATATGTGAGCGTGCCAGAGCGGGAAACCACACCCACATCACCTGGGATCGCAATATCGCCAGGGATGATGCCTACTTTTGCTTCGCCGGGGGTCAGCAAACCGGGACAATTTGGCCCCACCAGGCGCACTTTTTTCTGATCAAGATAGTTGCGCACGCGCATCATGTCTTGTACCGGAATGCCCTCAGTGATGGTGATAATCAGTTCAATCCCTGCGTCCGCCGCTTCAAACATAGCATCGGCGGCGAAGCGTGAGGGGACGAAAATGATGGTTGCATTGGCGTCCGTGGCTTCTTTTGCCAACTTTACCGAGTCGAAGACAGGTACCTTGCCATCTAAAATCCATTCACCGCCCTTGCCGGGGGTCACACCAGCCACCAGATTGGTGCCATAGGCAAACATGCGCTCGGCATGGAATAGGCCCTCGCGTCCGGTAATGCCCTGACCAATTAATTTTGTGTTTTTATCAACCAGGATGCTCATTACTTCGTTTCTCCCTTAGCGGCGGCAACCGCTTTTTGGGCTGCGTCAGCCAATGTATCGGCCGTAATCATTTTGGCATCTGCTAATAATTTGCGCCCCTCTTCGGCGTTGGTGCCTACCAATCGCACTACCATTGGCACATCCGGCTTCACTTCTTCCATCGCTGCCAGGATACCGCGCGCCACTTCATCGCCGCGGGTGATCCCGCCAAAAATATTAATCAGAATAGCTTTGATATTTGGGTCTGAAAGAATAATACGGAAGGCTGCGGCAACTTTTTCGGCATTCGCCCCACCGCCAATATCCAAAAAGTTGGCCGGTTCGCCACCGAAGAATTTAATCACATCCATGCTGGTCATTGCCAGCCCGGCTCCGTTGACCATACAACCAATATCGCCATCCAGTTTGATGAACGATAGGCCATATTTGCGGGCTTCAATTTCCGCAGAGGCTTCTATATCCAGATCGCGCTTATCGGCCAGTTCCGGATGCCGGAATAAGGCGCTGTCATCCAATACCATTTTGCCGTCTACGGCCACCAGTTTGTTGTCGTGTGTAATCACCAGCGGATTGATCTCGGCCAGAGTGGCATCGCTTTGTTTATAGGCCTGCCATAAACCTTCGGCAATTTTGCCAAAACTGCGCCATAATTCGCGTGGCAAATCAATCCCGGCGGCGATATCGCGTGCCTGATAACCCTGCAAACCCAATAAGGGGTCAATATGCGCCCGGATGATTTTCTCAGGGGTTACGCGGGCAACTTCTTCAATATCCACGCCCCCCTCGGAGGAAGCCATCATCACCGGACGCCGCGCGGCGCGGTCGTTGGTGATGCCCAGGTAAATTTCATGCTGGATATCGGCAGCTTCGTCGATCAGCACCTTGCGCACCGGCAAGCCTTTAATCTCCATGCTCAAAATTTGGGTTGCTAGCTCCTCGGCTTCAGCAGGGCTTTTTGCCAGGCGAATACCACCCGCCTTGCCGCGCCCGCCGACTAATACCTGCGATTTAACAACAACGCGGCCACCCAGTTCTTCAGCAATTTGTTTTGCCTCACTTGCGGTAGCCGCTACGCTCCCTTTCGGGATCGGTACGCCGTACTCGGCGAATATTAATTTAGATTGATACTCGTGTAGTTTCATGAACGTGATAACTCCTAGCTGAATACTTGCCTCTAACCAGATAGCGGGGCGATTATACCACGTTCATTATTCAGACGGATTCTATTCCCGCGCAGGTGTTCAAACTCCTTTCAGGCGTGACCCTGCCCATTTTTTGATGGGAGCCACCCGAAGCGCCAGCAACAAGATGAGTACCGCGGCGAAGTACCAGGGCTGTGTTACTCCTTGCTTGACCAGCCAAATATAGTGGATCACGGCCAGAATTCCCGCGGCGTAGGCCAATTTGTGGAGCTTTTTCCAGTTTTTCTTCAGGCGGCGCTGCCAGCCCTGGGTGGAAGTAATCGCCAAACTCAGCAGGATCAACCCTGTGGTCAGCCCGACAACGGCGTAGCGTTTTTCAAGCAAAGCATCCTGAATCAATGCAAAATTGAAGAAATAATCCACCCCGATAAAAATTGCAAAATGAAGGCTGGCGTACATAAAGCTGTATAGCCCCAGCGGGCGGCGCAAGCGCAATGCCTGGCGGAATTTAAAAATCGTGTTGATCGGCGTGCAAGCCAGCGAGAGTAGCAATAGCACCAGCGCAGTTTTGCCCGTGCGCAGGGTGAACTCTCGGATGGGATCGGGGCCGTAATTGTGGGTAAAAAAATCCCATAGCATCCATGCGAATGGAATGAGTGCACCGACGTGGGTGGCGAGTTGTAAGTTTATGATCTTTTGTTTCATGTTTTATTTCTCCGTCTTCTGTGACCGGTCTATGCTCAAAAATTAGCCGTCAAATCCATGCCCGCGTAGAGATGAGCAACTTCGGCTTCGTAACCGTTGAACATCAGCGTTTCGCTGCGGCCAAACTCGCCAATGCGCCGCTCACTGGCCTGCGACCAGCGCGGGTGGTCTACTGTGGGGTTGACGTTGGCGTAGAAGCCGTATTCGTTGGGGGCGGCAGCCATCCACAGGGAGGTGGGCATCTCGGTGACGAGATCAATTTTGACGATGGATTTTATGCTCTTGAAGCCATATTTCCACGGCACCACCAGACGCACAGGCGCGCCGCTTTGCGGCAGCAGGTCTTTGCCATACAGACCGGTGGAGAGAATTGTCAGATCGTGCATGGCTTCATCTATCCGTAAGCCTTCCACGTAGGGCCATTGATACCAGGGATTGGCCTTGAAGCCGGGCATGCCTTCGGGGTCGTAGATGGTTTCGAAGCGCACGTATTTGGCCTCGGCTTTGGGTTGAACCTCGGCCAGCAGTTTGCTGAGTGGGAAGCCCATCCACGGGATGACCATAGACCAGGCCTCCACACAGCGCAGGCGATAGATGCGTTCTTCGATTTCGAATTTACGCAAATCATCAATCGAGAAGGTTTTAGGATTATTCACCAACCCGCCAACCTGCACTTCCCATGGCGAGGTAGGGTAGCCATTGGCCAAGTCTGCGACGCGTTCCTTGTCGGTGGTGAATTCGTAGTAGTTGTTGTAGTTGGTGATGTCTTCAAACGAATTGAGCGGATCGCCCAGCTCATCCGTGGCCGATGATGATGGCGGCAAAGTGGGCTGCGCATCGCTGGCGGCTGCTGCAAGCGCCTCAGGGGTGGATTCGGGGGCCATGCCGCAGGCAGCCAGGATTGCCGCGCTGGCGCTGACGATGCCCATGCTTTTTAGAAAATCTCTCCGGGAAAGGTAGAGATGTTCGGGTGTTATTTCTGATGATTTGATCTTGTTCATTTGGTTGTCTCCTGTTCTGGGTTTTTAGACCATAGAATACGGATAATTCTTACGTTACGGATAATTTTCGGCTAACAAAGTTTGGATGGCGACTTCGGTTTCTGCATAGGCTCCCTCGCCGATATGGGTGTAGCGGATATTCCCTTGCTTATCAATGAGATAGAGGCTGGGCCAGTAATGGTTATTATACGCTCGCCAGGTTTGCCCATCATTGTCTTGCATAACGGGATAGGGTACATCGAGTTCGATGAGAGCTGCTTTAAGATTGTCAATATCCTTTTCATGGCTGAACTCAGGATAGTGATTGCCGATAACGACCAAGCCCTGATCCTTATACGTACTGTGCCATTCCCTCAACGAGGGAATTACTCGCTGACAGTTAATTCAGCCAAACGTCCACATTTCTAACAAAACAACTTGACCGCGTAGTTCTTCCAAGTATAGCGGGGCTTCAGTGTTGAGCCAGGTTTCATTTTGCCACTCTGTGGCTGGGCCCAAATCCTGCAAGGCAATTGCTGGCTGTGGCTGGGTATCATCGTTTGTAGCCTGGGCTGGCTGTTCTGTTGAAACAGGCGCGCATCCTGCCAGAATCAGCGCTATGAGACCAGAAATCCAAAATTTCATACCGTGCTCCCTGTTTTACGCCTCGGCAAAGTGAACCAGAATTTTGTACCTTTTTCGGGTTCGCTTTCGACCCAAATTTCGCCGCTATGGGCTTCTACCAGCCCTTTGACGATCGCTAAACCCAAACCAACGCCGCCGCTTTCGTTTTGGTCGCGCATCCTGCTTTTTTCGCCGCGGTAGAAACGATCAAAGATATGCGGCACATCCTTGGGGTTGATCCCTTCTCCCGAGTCGTGTACTGTCACCACGATTGCATCATCAGTGGCTTCTGCGCGCAAGCGAATACTCCCGCTGTTTGGAGTGTAGCGCAGAGCGTTGCTGAGCAGATTATCCAGAACCCGGCTGAGTTTTTCGGGAGCGGCCCACACCAGATCGACCTGATTATCCACATGACCATCGAGAGTCACCCCCTGAACGTGGGCGCGGGCAGCGAAGCTCTCCAGGGTGTCAGAAATCAAATCGGGGAGGCTGATCCACTGAAAATCCAGATCGTGGAAACCAGCATCTAATTGCGCCAGTTCAAATAGATCATCAAGCAATTTACTCATGCGGTCGATTTCATTTTGGCTCTGGCGCAGATAACGGGCAATGGTTGCGGGATCATCGACAACGCCGTCTGCCATCGCGGCGATCATCACATGCAGGGAAGTTAACGGCGTGCGCAGATCGTGAGAAGCCCAGGCCACTAAATTGCGGCGGGCTTCATCGAGAGCGCGCTCGTTAGCGGCGGCCTGCTCCAGCCGGGTTGCCATTTTGTTGAAAGCTCTGGAAAGCTGAGCGATCTCATCATTGCCATTGACGGTGACGCGTGTCGAAAAATCACCCTGGCTGAGTTGATCGGCGCCTTCGACGAGATTGCCCAGGGCTTGTGTGATGGTATTCGAGATGAAAAAACCAAACGCTATCGAGATGCCGCCTGCAAAGAGTAGCAGCAAGCTCCCCAGAGCCAGATCGTGCTGATTGATAAACATCAGGCGGGCAGTTACCCACACATTGAAAAGCGTCAATCCACCGGCCAGAATATACCCCAGGATCAGCGCATAGCTCAGGCGGGGGAGCTTGCGCCACCAACCCAGGCGATGGGATAGAAATCCGATCACCGCCGATACCAGACTGGTGAAACTTAAATAGATCGCCAGGTAGAGCAAATCGCCCGGCGGGGGGTGCATAATCCATTCGATCAGCACAACGGTTAATAATAAGGCTGTCAGTATGCCGAGTAGATAGCCAAAGAGGCGAGAGGGTCGTTGATTCATGAGTTTGTATCCTGAAGTCCGCATCACTTTTCGCCCACGAATTTATAACCCACACCCCACACCGTGAGAATATATTCAGGCTGGCTGGGGCTGGCCTCGATTTTTTCGCGTAAACGGCGAATATGAACCGTTACTGTGGACGGGTCGGTGTAAAGTTCGTCGCCCCAAATCTGCCCAAGCAGTTGTGTGCGGGTGAATACATGTTGAGGGTGTTGGGCGAAATGCCACAGCAAATCGAATTCTTTGGCGGTCAGGGGAATTGTTTGTTGATTTACTTCAACGTTTCGTGAGGCAGGATCAATATTTATACGCCCAATTTGGATGGGTTGCTGTGATGTGGATGCCGCCGCGCCGCCTGTCCGGCGGAGGACTGCCCGCACGCGCGAAACCACTTCTTGTGGGCTGAAGGGTTTGGTGATGTAATCGTCTGCTCCCATGTCCAGGCCGCGGATGCGGTCGCTGGATTCACCCTTAGAGGTCAGCATGATGATAGGAATCTGATGATCCTGGCGCAGGTGTTGGGTGAGCGTCAGGCCGTCAATACCGGGCAGCATCAAATCGAGTACGATCAGGGCAGGAGCGTCTTGACGAATGATCTCTAAAGCTTGATAACCATCGGCGGCTTCCTTAACGGCATAGCCTTCGCGTTCCAGGTAGCGGCGCACGACTTCGCGAATAGTGCCTTCGTCATCAACAACAAGAATGAATGCTTTCGTCATCATCAGTTTATCTTTGCAGAGATTTGAGTGGTCCCCACAGAGAGTGTTGCTGGCAAAAATAACCGCGGAGAGCGCAAAGGTCGCAGAGTTTTGTCACATAAAATGCTTTTCTCAGTGTTCTCGGCGCACTCTGCGGTAAATTTATGAGACGATTTTCCATAGCAACACTTAAGCGGGAGACCATCGAATTTTGATTAGTGGTTCTATTGTAGCAGGGGGATATTACGAAAGTATTAAGAACCTGTCGAAAAAAGGTGAGTAGAACCGCGCATTATCGTTCGGGAAAGACCTGACAGGTTTCCGAAAACCTGTCAGGTCTTGTTTTTGCCCAACTCCACCAGTGCTGTGATCGAACTTCACTGGTGGAACATATTGACTGCACCAGTGGAATGATGAGATCGCACTGGTGCGGCTAGTCAATTGCACCAGCGCAAGCGGCCAGCCTAGTCTTCAATCGGGTCGTCGGGATGCAGTTCGTTCCACAGGGCAATCATTCCGGCTTCGATTTTGCGGATATTGGCCGCGTTAAGCCAGGCGCCGCGAAACTAGCAAATTGGTTCAATCTGCTTTTCG
>JACNJM010000117.1 GCA_014382605.1 Anaerolineae bacterium | reverse complement strand
TTGCTTTTCTGTTTCGACTTTAAGAATGCCCTGAGGCGCGGTTCCCCCTACAACCACACTATAAATACAATCTATAGGTAGCTATTGAATATCCTTATGCCGTTGATGACATATCATACTGCCTTGACGGAGGCGAAGGCGATATATATTGTACAGTCTCGCAATTAAGCAATTTGACGATTGTTTTCAGGGAATTCTGATGGATGAGGTTGTAAGAGAGTTGGCCCGCAAGCGGGCTTCACTTTGCAGTATTTTTGGCAATACGCGCCGGGTGCTCATCGCGTGGACACTCGGTGAGGACGAAATGTCGGTCGGCGAGATTGCCAGAGAACTGGATATTTCCCTTCAGAATACATCCCAACATTTACGCCTGATGAAAGATAAGGGCATACTCAACGCCCGGCGGGATGGAAAAACGATCTTCTATCGCAAGGCCGGGAATGAACTGGCCGATATTTGCCCAATTATGGTACAGCCACAAAATTCCGATTTACCTAAAAGGAGTCCCGAAATGACTGATCTCACTACCCTCGAAGTTGCTAAAGTTGTAGACGCACGCGCCATGGCGTGCCCCGGCCCGCTGCTGGAAGCCAAGAAGAGCATTGGCGGCGTCAAGGTCAACGAAGTGCTGGAAATCTGGGCTGGCGACCCCAATACCAAGAACGATATGCCGCGCTGGTGTCAGAAGGTTGGGCACGAATACCTGGGCGAGATGGTAGCAGACGGATACGAACGTCTCTTCGTCCGCCGCAAAAAATAATCGATCATCGAAAAAGGTCTAAGAATATGGCTACCATCCCAGAAGCCCAGCGACCAAAAATTCTGATCTTAGCAACGCTTTCAGGCGGCTATGCAGGCGCCGATTCGGTGGGACAGTTGCACACCGATTACCCCACCAACACCTATATCTTGCCGGTGATCTGCCCGTGTATGTTCCCTGAGGAATTCTATCTGCGCACCTTTGAGCAGGGCATTGATGGCATTCTTGTGATGTATAGCGGCACCGACAGCCCCTACCGTGGCGGCCCGGAGCGCGCCGCCAAACTCATCAACCAAACTTACCCGTTGATGAAAGCGCGCGGTCTCGATACCCGCCGTCTAAAACTAACTGCTATCTGCACGGTTTGCACCAAGCCATTCCTGAAAGAAGTGCAACAAATGGAAGCCCTTCTTGAAGGAATTGGCTATGCGAAAGCCGAAATCGCCGCTTATGCGGGCAAAGAAAACATGGCAAATTAACCGCAATACCCTGAAGGGTACAAGCGGCACGAAGTCACAAAGATTATATTTTTGGTTCATTTCTCTTCGTGTCTTGGTGTCTTTGTGGTGAAAACTGAATGGAGAAATCCTTTGAAAAATATACAAGTAGACGCAATCGTCGTTGGCGGCGGAATCGCCGGGATGCAGACCGCGCTGGATATTGCCAATCAGGGCTATCAAGTAGCCCTGGTGGAACGCGAAGCCAGCATCGGCGGCAAGATGATTGCCCTGAGCAAAGTCTTCCCCACGCTGGATTGCTGTAGCTGCATCACCACACCCAAAATGTCTGCCGTTGCTCACCATCCCAATATCCAGTTTTTCACCTTCTGCGAAGTACAGGCGGTGAGCGAGAGCGGTGACGCGTATCGTGCTGAAGTCTTGCAGAAGCCACGTTATATTGATGTGGATGCCTGCACAGGCTGCCGTCAGTGCGAATATGCCTGCCCCATCTATTTGGAAAATCCCTTTGACTTAAATTTGAGCGCGACCAAAGCCGTGCGCGTACCGTTTTCGACTGCTGTACCGCAGATTGCCGTACTCGATATCGAGCATTGTATTCTGTGCGGCAAGTGCGAAAAAGTATGCCCGGTAGAGGCCATCGACTTCACGCAGCAGCCCGAAACTTTCCATATTGACACGCAGGCCATCATCCTGGCAACAGGTTTCGAGATCACCCCCCGCAATGCCAAGAAAGAATACAACGCCGCTCACATCCCCAATGTGATTGATGGTTTGGTAATGGAGCGCCTTTTAGCGCCCACCGGCCCTTACGGACGCGTGCTGCGCCCCGGCGATGGCAAGGAACCCGAGTCGATTGCCTACGTGCAATGCGCCGGTTCGCGCGATGACACCCTGGGCGTTGAATATTGTTCGCGCGTGTGCTGCATGTATGCCATCAAACAGGCCATGCTGCTTTCGGGTGCGTTGCCACTGGCCGACATCACCATCTACTATATGGATATCCGCACCTTTGGCAAAGGCTACGAACAGTTCTACCAAAACGCCAAAGCCATGGGCGTGCAGTTTGTGCGCGGCAAAGTCGCTTCTATTTCGCAAGACGAGCACCAAAATCCGCTGCTGCGCCTGGAACTGACCGATGAAGGCTCGCAGATTGTTGAGCGCAACCACGATCTGGTGGTGCTCTCTGTGGGTATGCTGCCCGCCGTCTCGCCCGAGGCGATCTATAACATTCCAGTGGGGGAAGATGGTTTTATCTACATCCCTAATCCCAATCTCGCCCCAACCATAACCAATCGCCCCGGCATCTTCGCCACAGGCACCGCCGTCTCACCAATGGATATTGTCGATAGCGTGGTATTGGCAGGCGCGGCCGCCGCTGAGGCCGCGGCCTATATCGCCGAACATCACAACGGCGCTCCAGCCCTGATGCCAGAAAGGGAGGCCATCTATGCCTGAAAATAACGAGCTTCGCATTGGTGTGTATACCTGCTACTGCGGTGGCAATATCAGCGATGTCGTCGATTGCGAACGCGTGGCAAAAACGCTGATCGAGTTCCCCAATGTCGTCGTATCCCGCACCGATATGTCCATGTGTTCCGATGCCGGGCAATCCATGATCGAAGCCGACATCCGCGAGAAGGGCATCAACCGGGTAGTCATCGGAGCTTGCGCCCCCTCGCTGCACGAACAAACCTTCCGCGGCACGGTAACACGCGCCGGGCTAAACCCATATCTTTACCACCATGTCGGCCTGCGCGAGCAAGATAGCTGGGTGCATCACTGCGACTGCGAAGGCGCCACCTGCAAAGCCATGCGCCTGATGCTGGCCGGCGTTGCCAAAGCACGCCATCTGGACCCGCTGGAACCGATTCGTCTGGCGGCTGAAAAACACGCCCTGGTGATTGGCGGCGGTGTGGCCGGTTTGCGCTCGGCGCTGGATATTGCCCGCCGCGGCCTGAATGTTACTCTGATTGAAAAGTCGCCCTTTTTGGGTGGACGCATGGCCCAGTTGGAAACTCTCTTCCCCACGGGCGAGGACGCTCGCACAGGGCTGCACGGACTCATCCAAAAAGTGATTCAGCACCCCAAGATTACCCTGTTCACACAGGCACAACTCGTAAAGATGGCCGGGTACGTAGGCGACTATCAAGTCACCATCGAGCAGCAATCCCGCGGCGTTCACGTAGAAATCGCCGAAGCCGCGCTGACTGCCAACTTACCCGAGGTTCCCGATGAATTCAACTACGGCCTGACCAGACGCAAAATCATCTACCGCGCTTACCCGGGCTGCTACCCCAGCACCCCGGCTGTCGATTGGAAAAACTACAACGGTGAACCGCTTGTCATCAACGGACAGCCGACCGTACTCTACAACGAACCCAAAACCTTCGACCTGACAGTTGGCGCTATCGTAGTGGCAACCGGCTTCAAACCCTATGAACCCCGCCAGGGTGAGTATGGCTATGGCGAAATCCCCGAGGTGGTCACGCTGCCGCAGTTGATCCGTCATTTGGCCCTGCTTGGGGATGGAAAACCCCTCACCTGGAATGACCACCCCGTGCGGGATGTGGCGCTGATCCACTGTGTGGGCA
The DNA here is from genome assembly GCA_014382605.1 of Anaerolineae bacterium. Lineage (GTDB taxonomy): Bacteria > Chloroflexota > Anaerolineae > Anaerolineales > UBA11858 > NIOZ-UU35. Next base: position 1,158 of record JACNJM010000117.1, on the reverse strand, counting down.
GCCGCGAAATCGAAGGAGTTCACCCTCCCCACGAGGATGGCGAGGTCAATAATTATTGCTCGCGAGTTTGCTGCACAGCAACCCTGCACATGGCAAACGAACTGCACGAGCGCTTCCCACATCTAAATCTGTATGATCTTTATGAAGACATTCGCACCTACGGACACGGGCACGAGCAGTATTACCGCGATGCGCTGGAGAATACAACGCGCTTCCTACGCTTCCACGGAGATGACCGCCCCGAGGTGGTAGCCGCCGAACCCGGCGATACGCATCCGGTATTGGTGAGAATTAACGACCATCTGACCTGGGGCGAAGCGATGGAAGTGCCCGTCGATCTGGTGGTACTGGCGGTGGGCTTTATGCCACGCGATGTCAGCGACTTAATTAAATTGCTGAAAATCTCTGCCGGAACCGACCGCTTCTTATTGGAACGGCACCCCAAGTTGCAACCCGTCGAAACCGCCGTGCCTGGTGTGGTTCTCGCCGGAACCGCGCAAGGTCCGATGACTGTGCAAGAAAGCTGCGCCGCGGCTTCAGCGGCGGCGGCTAAAGTTTCGTCACTGTTGGGGCAAGGGCAAGTTGAACTGGAGCCGTTTGTCGCCAAAGTTGACCTTGAAAAATGCGACGGCACGGGAACCTGTATGGAAGTTTGCCAGTATGAAGATGCCATTCATCTGGAAACGGTGCTGATTGCTGGGCAAGAAGTGCGCCGAGCAGTCGTCACACCGGCCAACTGTTCGGGCTGCGGCGGCTGTGTGAGCGCCTGCCCCAACCGGGCTATCGACGTTCAGGGTTGGACTCTGACTCAATACGAAGCCATGATTGATGCCTTTGCGCTGGAACCTGCCGAACTTGTGGAGGTGATGGCATGACCGCTCAAGACTTAAAGAAACAAGCCGTCAAACAACGCACGGAGCTGCTCAAGCAAATTCGGAGCGAGCATCAAGAGAGCGTGTCCGAAACCCAGGCTCTACTCAAAGCGCATAAGCTAATCCATCGCGAAATTTGCCAGCTTATCCACGATACGGCAAAAACCGTGCCCGAAATTGCCGAAGCGCTTGAAATTCCCACCCCGCAGGTTTTATGGCATCTGACGGCGCTGAAAAAATACGATATCGTCGCCGAGGATGGCATGTGTGGCGATTATATTCTCTA
>JACNJM010000060.1 GCA_014382605.1 Anaerolineae bacterium | reverse complement strand
TAAATTTCAAAGAAGGGAGTATAATATCGGGCTTTTGTAAGTTAAAGCCGCGTATATCAGATCGTCTCTTCTGGTCACAAAGTTTTCGCAATGGAAACAAAGCTGTCCTTTGTATGCTCTGTGGCTGGACAATGAGATTTATCAGTCAAATTGTATTTGGAGCTTGTTATGGATTATTCATCATTAAAACGACGTATTATCGGCGAACCCTTTCCCAGCAGCATGGAAGCGCATGAACGGCTGGATAAAATCCGTGGTTTAGCGATTTTTGCCTCAGACCCGATCAGCAGCAACGCCTACGCTACCGAAGCCATTATGAGTGTTCTGATTGTACTGGGCAGCGGTGCATTGGCGCTCACCTTACCAATTGCCCTGATGATTGCTCTTTTGGTTGGCATAGTAATTTTTAGCTATATTCAGGTTATCATGCACTACCCCGAAGGCGGCGGCGGTTACCGCGTTACCAAAGATAACCTTGGAACTTCGCCCTCTTTGCTGGCGGCTGCGGCATTGCTAACGGATTATATTCTCACGGTTTCAGTATCCGTTTCCGCCGGGATGCGGGCGCTGACCTCCGCTTTTCCGGCGCTGCGTCCATATCAGGTCATCTTGGCGCTGGCCGCCATTTTGCTGATTACCTGGATTAACCTGCGCGGCGTGCGTGAAAGCGGCTCGATCTTCGCACTGCCAACCTATGCCTTTGTTGTCGGTGTGCTTTTGGTAGTGCTGGTTGGCCTGTCAAAATATTTTGGTTTGTTTGGCATTGCGCCGATGGAGATCACCGCGCCCGCTATCGAAGCCCAGCGTTCTTTTACCGGATTTGCCTACACTTGGCTGCTGTTGCGGGCATTCGCAGCAGGTTGTACCGCGCTAACGGGCATTGAAGCCATCAGCGACGGGGTCAAAGCCTTCAAGCCGCCCGAAGCTGCCAATGCCGCCAAAACCATGCTGATTATGGGCATCATTGCCATGGCGCTTTTCGGCGGCATTTCTTTTCTCGCCACACACTTGAATTTAGTCCCAGCAGAAACCGATAGCATTCTTTCTCAAATGGCGCGTGCGATTGTGGGTGATGGTTTTCTGTATTATTGGGTGCAATTTTTTACGATGCTTATTTTGGTGTTGGCTGCTAACACCGGATTTCAGGATTTTCCTCGCTTGGGTTATTTTCTTGCGCGGGATGGTTTTATGCCCCGCTGGATGATGAACCTCGGCGACCGTTTGGTATACAGTGGCGGGATTGTCGCCCTCGCGTTTTTGTCATCAGTGATCGTCATTGTCTTTCAGGCCGATGAATTTGCCATGTTGCCGCTCTATGCGTTGGGCGTCATGGTCAGCTTCACATTATCCCAGGCCAGCATGGTGAAGCTGATGCGCAAGGTGGGCAAACTCAATCCCGGCGAAACCGTCGATACGGCTGCCACAACACTGCATTATGAAAAGAATTGGCTCGGAAAGATGCTTCTAAGCGGGATTGGCGCAGTGATCACGTTTATTGTGCTGATTGTCCTTGTGGCTACGAAATTTATCGATGGCGCCTGGGTAATTGTGTTGACGATTCCCTTGTTGATTTGGATGTTTAAATCCATCCGGATGCACTATGACGATGTTGCCGAGAGTTTGCGCACGCGCAACTTGATTGGCTCGAAGTTGATCGAAGTTGCCGATGTTGTGATTGTTCCCATTGGGGATATTCACCGAGGCACCTTGCGCGCGCTGCAATATGCCCGGCGTCTTTCTGGCGATGTGCGCGTTGTTTGCGTGACTCTCAGCGATGAGCAAAAAGAGCATGTCCTCGAGCGCTGGAATCGTTTTCCGCAACTGACCGATCATGCGCAGTTAGTATGTATTGACTATGACTATCGCGATGTACTGGAGCCGGTGTTCGATTTTATCCAGAATGTAAAAGAAAATGAATTTCCCGATGAGTTGATCACCGTTGTTGTACCCGAATTTATATCCCCCACCCTGGCGACACAACTCTTGCATAATCAGAGCGCCAATGTTTTGCGAGCGCGGCTGCGCGCCCAGCCCGGTGTGATTGTGATTGATATTCCCTTCCACATTCACTCACGTATGCGGGCGCGTGAAATTAGTCAGCAGGTCGAAGACGCAATCCCTACGGTTGCTACTGCCGAAGCGGAAACCCCAGCATCAGAATAGCTCCCTATTTACGGGCCAGACGCTCGCTGCCCGGGCTGAGTAAATAACTTCCCCCGTTGCGATGCAAAATAGAGATGCGCCGCCGTCGTTTAGCAAACACGCTGCGCATCTCTTCGCTTTTTAGGGCGTAACTCTCCATCTCTTGCGGCCATCGCGAAAAAAGTTCATCAAATATTTGGATGAATTCTTCGCGGTATGCCAAGCTTACTTTGTCGATATTTTCGATCACCCAACACTTGCCCTCGAATTCCCACTCGCAGGCCAATCCTAAAAAACGGAAATCATCGCTGATATAAGGAAAGAATGGAAATTGACGACAGCTTAGGGCACGGTACTCGCGCTGGCACTGCTTGGGCCCCAGGCAGGCCAGCAAGATCATATTTTCGGGGGTATCTGCATGGAGCGCTGTGATTTCTTCGGGGCCAGAACCACACTCCGGGCCGCGCCAGCGTGTCCACAAGTTGGTGTGTTCCTGTAGATAAACCCATTCCTGCCGATAAACTGCGGGCACAGCCTCGCAAATATCACAACAAAATGGCTTTCCGCTGGGGTTATGCGGCGCGCATTTTTCGCCACAATCGATCTCGTTAATTGGAGAATTGAATGATGTGTAAATTTCGCGAACAGGGATGTGGGGGATTAATGTCATATTTCTAACCACGAAGACACAAAAGCTCAAAGAAAAAACTTTGTGTCTTCGTGCCTCTGTGGTGAAATATTTTAGGCCCCGTATTTATTCATGCGTTCAGCATGGGCCAATGCCAGCGACATAATATCTACCGCCGGGAAGGTGCCCAGGCCGCCGCGGGCGCAGGGACGCTCGCCGAATTGGGTCTCAAAATCTGGGCGGTGTGTGGCAGGCGCCCAGATCAGGAAGGGAACCGGATGCCAGGAATGCGATTTCATGCGCGCCGGGGTGGAATGGTCGCCGGTAATCATCAGCACATCGGGGTTGAGCGCCAATAATTTCGGTAAGGCCGCATCCACGCTCTCGATGATTTTCACCTTTCCGGCAAAATCGCCATCTTCGCCCTTGCTATCGGTCTTCTTGATGTGGATGAAGACGAAATCGTAGCCGTCCCAAACTTTCTCGACGGCAGCGAATTCATCGGTGGGGGTATCGCCTGCAAACTTAATCACATCCATGCCCACCAGCTTGGAGACGCCGCGATACATAGGATAAACCGCCACGCAAGCCGCTTTTAGGCCATAAACATCGCCGTATTGGGGTAGGCCGGGATCGGTGGCGAAGCCGCGCAGGGTCACGCCATTGGCCTTGCCCGTCAGGGGATCGGCGAGCACCTTTTGCGCTTCGGCTACCCATTGCGTGAACAAATCTGCCGCGCGCTGGGCGGATGGCTCCAAAGCTCTGATAGGCAGGGGGGCTTTTCCGGTGACTTGCGGATCGGTATCGTTCAGTTGGGGGTGCAACCCCTCGCCGCGCATCACCACGGCGAAGCGATATTCTTTCACCTGGCGCACTTCCAGTTCAATGCCGGGGAGCTGAATGCTTTGCAAGCGCTCGATGGCGGGCATGGCTTCTTCGCTAGAGATACGCCCGGCGCGCCGGTCGCTGATCAGGCCGTTTGGGTCAAGCGTGCAGAAATTGCCGCGCACTGCAATATCGCCGGGATTGACATCCAGGCCGACGCCGTTGGCTTCCAGCGCGCCGCGCCCGACTTCGTAATGCAGCGGATCGTAGCCGAAGAGCGCCAGGTGCGCCGGGCCAGACCCGGGGGTGATCCCCGGTCGAATGGGTGTGATTTGGCCGAGAGTCCCCTCGGCGGCAAGCCGATCCATATTTGGGGTCGCGGCCGCCTCGAGCTCGGTCGGGCCGCCTGCTTCAATCGGCAGGCCTCCCAGCCCATCCATAATCAGCAAAATAATCTTGCTCTGCTTAGATTTCAAAAGATCAGGAATATATTCATAAGGCATAGGAACTCCTTGTTACGCGGACGGACGCGGCCATAGCGCCGCGTCCTGTCTTGTATCGAAACCTTCAAGGTCTATTAGACCTTGAAGGTTTATGGTGTTGCATACTAGCGAATGGCCTGCTCAGTCTCCTTGTCGAAGATGTGCATATTTGCCATATTGAACGTGACCTTTGCTTTATCGCCCATCTTGAATTGGGTGCGGGGGTCGATGCGTCCAACGTACTCGTGCGAGCCGCTTTTGAAGAAGACAAAGATTTCGTTGCCCATCAACTCGGTGACCTCAACACTGGCTTCGACGCTTTGGCCGATGATGCCGGGAGCTTCAAATCCGGGGTCGTAGACATCTTCAGGGCGCAGGCCGAAAACAACCTGTTTGCCAACATGCGGCTGATAGACATCGGCATGCTCATCGGGAACCTGAACCTTGAAATCGCTGGTGTTGACGTAAATTTTACCGCCATCTTTTTCGAGTTTGGCTTCGAAGAAATTCATCGCCGGTGAGCCGATGAAGCCCGCTACGAAGAGATTGTTGGGTTTGTCGTACAGGTTTTGCGGGGTGTCGAGCTGTTGTAACAGGCCGTGATTCATTACCGCGATGCGGCTGGCCATGGTCATTGCCTCTACCTGGTCGTGGGTCACGTAGATAAAAGTAGTTGCCAGGCGCTTGTGCAGTTTGGTGATTTGGGTGCGGGTTTGCACGCGCAACTTGGCATCCAGGTTCGAGAGCGGTTCATCAAGGAGGAAGACTTTTGGCTCGCGTACAATCGCGCGTCCAACGGCTACTCGCTGACGTTGACCTCCGGAAAGTTGGCGGGGTTTGCGATCGAGCAAGTTTTCGATCCCCAGAATTTGGGCGGCCTCGTCAACGCGGCGCTTGATTTCCTCTTTGGGGTACTTGCGCAATTTTAGCCCGAATGCCATATTGTCATAGACAGACATGTGGGGATACAGGGCATACGATTGGAATACCATGGCGATATCCCG
>JACNJM010000143.1:19442-26267 GCA_014382605.1 Anaerolineae bacterium | reverse complement strand
AATCCCACCAAAGAGCCGAATCCGACCAAAGAACCCAATCCCACCAAAGAACCCAACCCTGGTGATGAACCCAAGCCGACCAAAGAGCCTAAGCCAACCAAAGAGCCTAACCCAGGTACAGAACCCAAGCCAACCAAAGAACCCAAACCCACAAAGAAGCCATAAAACATGGATGTCATTTTAGCTTTAGGCGGCGGCGGCGCGAAGGGCAACGCACATATTGGCGTGCTGCGCGTACTGGAACACGAAGGTTTCACAATCCGTGCGGTGGCTGGAACCAGCGCCGGGGGCATGGCCGCCGCGGCTTACGCCGCCGGACACTCTCCGCATGATTTGCAGGCCTATATGGCTCAAGTCAATCAGGGCAGTTTTTATGGTTTTCATCTTGATGGCGAGCCTGCACTTTTGGGTGTGAATGGCATCTACAAGGCATTGCACAAACTGCTGGGCGAAAAAGATTTCAGCGATTTGCGCATCCCTTGTGCCCTGACCGCCGTTGACCTGGAGAACAGCAAGCGAGTCATTTTGAAGCAGGGCCGTGTGATGGATGCCTTAATGGCGACCATCGCCATCCCGGGAGTTTTTCCTCCCAAAAGGCAGGATGGGCGTCTTCTAGTGGACGGTGGGTTGCTGGACCCGGTGCCAGTTACTGTCGTCAGAGAGATCGCTCCTCGAAGAGGGTTGCCGGTTGTGGCGGTTGCCCTGACCCCGGAGATGGCCGAGCGTTCGGTGATAAAATCGCCCGGTTTTCTGATGCCTTCGCCCATCCTCAATCAGATTGCGCGCCTGAAAGTCGCTCAGGCTTTCGAGATTTTCATGCACTCGCTGGAGATTGGCATCAGCGCTATCACCGACTTGCGTCTCGAAATCGACAAGCCCGATATTATTATTCGTCCTGATGTGGCGCATATTGGCTATCTGGATCGTGTTAACATTGACGAGGTGATCCGGTTGGGTGAAATCGCGGCCGAGGCCGCGCTGCCCGAATTGCGCCGTATCGCCAGACGTCGCCAGGGTTTCTTCCGACGGAGTAGAAAATCATGACCCGCGATTTACGCGCCTATGCCCGGCAAACGAATGTTCAGTTATTAGCTGGGTTCATCGTATTATTATTTCTTATTGGCGATGGATTGATCTATGTTTTCTATGGGCGCGAGTCGGCCATGATGGGCGTCATCTGCCTCGCGGCGGGCGTGGCCCCATTGCTAATTATTTTCCTTGTCTTGCGGGGCATGGAGTGGATTGTCGAACGGGCTAATCGGGAATAAGGCGCGGCAATGAACACTGAAACGCTCATCACCGGTAAGTGGACACTCCGCATCCGACGGCCAGAAGGGGCTGCCATTCCTCCAGTGATTCTCCTGCTCCACGGCTGGACTGGGGACGAAAACGCCATGTGGATTTTTGCATCCAAGTTGCCGGAGCATTATTTGCTGATTGCGCCACGCGCGCCGCATATAGAGCCGCGCGGCGGCTATAGCTGGCATCCTCCGGGAGAGAAAGGTTGGCCTTCGCTGGATGATTTTCGTCCGGCGGTGGATGCGTTGCTGGAGTTGCTGGCCGAATGGCCTGCCTCGGTTCCGGCGGATTTTTCGAATTTGCGTTTGGCGGGATTCAGCCAGGGGGCAGCGCTGGCTTATTCGTTCGCTTTGCTCCACACCGAGCGAGTCCGGGCGCTGGCTGCGTTAGCGGGATTTTTACCTGATGGCGCGGCAACTTTTCTCGACGGAGAATCCATGCGCGGTAAACCCATCTATATTTCCCATGGCTCAAAGGATGAACTGGTCCCGGTGGCGCGCGCCCGTCAGGCCGTGCAGCTTTTAGATGCAGCCGGGGCTGATGTGGCTTATTGCGAATCGGATGTGGGTCATAAATTGAGTGCCGATTGTTTTCGGGGGATGGAGATGTTCTTTCAGTGACTTGCTTTTTGGCCTAGATCATCGGCAAGGGGTGTTCGAAAGACATCCCGGCATTGTACGTGAACTCGTCGGCAAGCTGGCTCTGAATGTGATTGAAAATTATGGATAGCGGTAAATGCTGCGGGCAGGCTTGCTCGCACATGCCGCAGCCCGCACACGAGATCAGCCAGCGCATGGCTTCGCTTTCGATAAGATGACCTTGTTCGTCGCGTTGGGGATAGTGAATGTCGCACAGGGGGCAAACGTGCATACAGGTATTGCAATCACCGCAGTTATTGAGCTGCTCAACCAGCGCCCCCACATTTTCGGGCAGCAACCCTCCCAGGCCGTTGGCGATGCGCTCACGGGTGTTTTCGCTGCGCTGTACCAACCGTGCCGCAACGCGTTCGTGAGTTTCGAGTAATTCAGCGTCAAACTTGGCTTCCGCTAATTCGAAGAGATTGAGTTTTTCGACTAATGCTGAATTCGCGATCGTAATGAGCACAGCCTGGCGCACAGGCAGCCCAAGAATGCCGATATTGATGTCGGCCAGAGTCGCTTCAGGCGAAATGCACACCTGACAGGCGGCGCGGTAGCGATAGCGCACAATACCGCCCTGACGGCTGAATTGCAGCGCTTCTTGCGATAATTCGCCCGTCGAGCCTTTGCGCTCAGCGCGCCAGCGGTATTCGTCGGCGGGCAGCGTGCCCAGGCAGTCCACACAGATGGTGAGCAAACCGTCGAGCGCAAAACTTTCGTACTTACTCATTTCAACCAGCGTGCGCATTTCGCAGGGACGCAGCATAGCCGCTGCTTTGCCGGGGGCGGTTTTTTCGAGTAGGACAGGCACCAGTTTAGCGGCATTGATCGGCATCAGCGGCGTGAAGGGATTCAGATGCTCAATTTCAGCGCGATGCTCTAAAATGCGCGGCCCGGTGCGGTCGAGATGTCCGTTGGTCGGCGCGAGCATTTTTTCGATGCCCAGCGTTTGCCAGATGGTATCAGCAAAGTGGCGCACCGCACCAAGTGGGTTGCCGTGAGTGTTGAGCATCCATTGTGTAGTCATGTCTTCCTCGCAGTAATTGATCAATCGGCGGTAGAAAGTGGGAAGTGGAAAGTAGTACACAGTCACTTCCCACTTTCTACAATCTACTATCCACCAATCTGTCTCTCTAAAATCTCCGCAATATCCATCACCTTGACTTGTTCGCCAACGCCTTTTGCACCGATGGCATCTTCGAACATAATCAGGCAGTAGGGGCAGGCCGTGGCGAGAGTTTCGGCGTTGGCTTCGAGGGCATCTTGCAGACGGTTGTGGTTGATGCGCTTGTCGGCATCGGTTTCCATCCACATGCCGCCGCCGCCCGCGCCGCAGCAGAAACTGTTTTCGCCGTGGCGAGCCAGCTCCACGCGCTCAACTTTGGCCTGATCGAGTAATTGGCGCGGCGCTTCGTAGATGTTATTGTAGCGCCCCAGGTAACAAGAGTCGTGGAAGGCGAGTTTGCCTTTTAGACCGTTTCCGTTAGGCGAGATTGCGCCCAAATCTGCGGAAACTTCTTCGAGTAATTCGCTGTAATGCAACACTTCAAAATCGCCGCCCATCTGCGGATATTCGTTTTTCAGTGTGTTGAAGCAGTGCGGGCATTGTGTGACGATGCGCCTAAATTTGATCGAATTGAAGATTTCAATATTCTGCTCAGCGAATACCTGGAAGAGATATTCGTGCCCCATGCGGCGGGCGGTTTCGCCGCAGCAGGCTTCATCGTGGCCCAGCACGCCGAAATCGACACCGGCTTTGCCGAGCAATCGGGCTACCGATTGGGCAACTTTCTTGTTGCGGTCGTCGTAGGCGGCGGCGCAGCCCATGTAAAGCAGCACATCCACTTCGTCGCCCGGAGCCAATTCGCGCACCTCCAGACTTTCGGCCCAGGCCATGCGATCCTGTGGCGGCATTCCCCAGGGGTTGCCCTGGCGTTCCAGATTGCGCAGCGTATCGCCAACCGATTTGGGCATTTCGCCGGTGGTCAGGATTTGATAGCGGCGCAGATCGATCACGCGCTCCGGCGGGCGGATGAAGGCCGGGCAGCGCGTCAGGCAGGCTCCACAAGTGGTACACGACCAAAGAGCTGCCTCTTCGAAGAGATGTTCGGGGAGTTCGGCGGCAACTGCGCCGTTGTCAGAAGGTGTGCCGAGCGAGTCGATCATGGCATCGCGTAGTTGGATCAGCAATGTCTTGGGTGAATAGGCCATTCCGCTGGCGGTAGCCGGGCAAACTTCTTCGCAGCGCCCGCAGCGCAGGCAGGCATCAAATTCGAGCAGGTTTTGCGGGATGAATTCGGTCACTTGCCCCACACCGAGGACTTCAGCGGTTTCCAGGTCTTCGACTTTGGTGAGCGCGCCGTAGGTTCGCCGTGGCTGGAAGATCACGTTGAGGGGCGCGTTGACGAGATGGCGCAATTTGGTGAAGGGGATACTGGCTACGAAGGTCAGCCCCAGGGCGATGTGGGTGAGCACCAGCCAGGGGTGGAAGCTGAAAGCTGCCTCCGGGGTGAGTCCGCCCCCCTGAAGGAGGCCAGCCAACCAGTTCCCGGCGAAGGAATATTTTGCCCAGACCGGAGCAGCAGATGTCAGGCGCATGGCCTCGGTGAAGAATCCGGCAATGGGCAGCAGGGTCAGTAGCGTCAGGGCAAAGGTGTCATCCCAGGCTGTGGGCAAAGCCTTCGGGCGTAGAATATAGCGCCGGAAAACAGCCATCCCCACCCCGACCAGAATGAATATCCCCGCCAAATCCATGATGAACTCGTAGGCGAAGTAGAGATTCCCGCGCGGGAAATTTTCCAACGCAAAAGGTGTAAAGAGCGCCATTTGCATCAGGTTGATGGCTGTGCCAATCACCTGGATGGTCACACCCCAGAAGATCAGAAAGTGCATCAGGCCAGCATAGATTTTTTTCCAGATGCGTTTTTGCAAGATAGCATCCACGAAGAGAGCTTTCACGGCAACCGGCCAACCTTCAACTTTTAATTTTTCACCTGTAACCGTGGTCATGCTTCACCTCCCGCGCTGACGTAAATATTGCCATCTTTAATTTCTGTCTGGAGTACTTTCAATCCCGCGGGCGGGGGGCCGGAGATGACACTGCCATCTTCGGGGCGGAAGAAACCATCGTGGCACGGGCAAACGATCTCGCCTCTGGCTTCATCCCATTTGCAAATGCAGGCGAAATGCGTGCAAACCGCAGAATAAGCGCGCAAACCTTCGGGCGTGTGGATCACCAGGGCCGGGTAGCGTCCGAAGGAAACTGTTTGGGCTTTGCCCACAGGAAGTTCGGCTTCGGTTGTTACCAATACCGGCTCGGCAGGCACTTCTTCCAGTTTGGGTGGATAGAAATAGGCCACAATCGGACCAAAAACGGCGGCCAGGCCGGTGGCGGCAAACACTTTGTTGACGATTTTCAGGAAATCGCGGCGGGTGATTTTGCTCATGATTAGCTCACTTCTCCCCAAATAGTCAGGGCGATCAGGATGACCATCAGGACGGTGATGACGACAAAACGCGTGCGTGATGTTTTTGCGGATACATCTGCCTTGCGATCCAAGAACGGCCAGACCAGCACGACGCCCGCCAGAATTACAGGGACTAGCGCGCCGGTTGTTTTGGGCAGATATTTGAGCAATTGATACATCGCCAGGAAATACCACTCTGGCTTGACATGGGCAGGGGTATCCATTGGATTAGCTGGGGGCTGCAATCCCACCGGGTTGGATAAGCCGATGATGCCGATAATCATCAGCCCGATGCCAAACCACATGGCGACTTTGGCTTCCAGGGTGATATGGTCGGGGTAGAAGGGGACAGATTTTTCGTCGGGGGCGATATTTTCAGACATTGGTTTCTCCTACAGCGGTTTCATGATGCCCTGTTTGCGCACCATCATAAAATGCAGCCCCATAAACGTAACCGTGATAATGGGGATCACCAGCACATGCAAGGCGTAGAAGCGGCTTAGCGTCAGCGCGGTAATATTCCAGCCCACGCGCAAGAAAATCAGCGCCAGATTGCCGATGGCAGGCATAGCCCCGGCGATTTCTGTGGCAACCGTGGTAGCCCAGTAGGCCCGCTGATCCCAGGGGAGCAGGTAGCCGGTCAGGCCGAAAGCCAGTGTCATAATGAGCAAGGTTACACCGCTGACCCAGTTGAGTTCGCGCGGCTTTTTGTAGGCTCCCATAATGAAAACGCGCAGCATATGGGCAGTAGCCATCAGAATCATACCGTTAGCCGACCAGTGGTGAATGATGCGGATCGCGGCCCCAAAGCGCACTTCGGTCTCGATGAACTGGATGCTGGCATAAGCGGCATCCGGGGTGGGTTGATAATAGAAGGCCAGCATGATCCCGGTGAGCGCCTGCACGGCGAAGAAGAATGCTGTCAGGCCGCCCAGGCAATACCACCAGCGGCGCTGCCAATCGGGAACAGGTTTGCTGAGCATTTTTTCGAGGGGCTTGGCAACCTCATATCGCTCGTCAATCCAGGTTCCGGCGCGGGAGATGAGCGGTTTCCAGGGGGCGCGGGTTTGCCACATGCTGACGCTCTGCACCATGCCGAAAACTGCCGCAATGCCTGCAGTGCCAAAAACCAGCCAGCGAATGAGTGGGGTCCACAAACCCTTTTCTTCACCGGCGATATGACAGTGCAGGCAAGGGTCTTGTTTGGCTTCGGGGGCCATTGTGTCGGGGTTGGCGACACTTTGCACACCTGCAGCCGCGCGAGCCAACTCGAAATTTGGCTCGGCGCTGGCGGCAACCTGACCTCCGTGGGTAAACAGGAGCAAAAGCACCCCCACGGCGACCACGGTCACCAGGCCGAGTAAGATTTCACGCCGATAACGTAGGATCATATTTTTTTACCTCTGTCTTGGAAATAAGGG
>JACNJM010000143.1:2786-19281 GCA_014382605.1 Anaerolineae bacterium | reverse complement strand
TTAATATATCCGAAAAGCCATCACCGGGTCAATTGGTGATGGCTTATTTTTATAGGGTATTTGCCTTAGTTTTATAAAAAAAATGATGTAGTGTTGGTGCCTCCCCCTGGCCCTTACCCCCAAATTCGTTCAACCAGCTCCGGCAGAATTTCACCGGAAGCGCCCTGGAGTGCAAAATCGGCGCGGGGTGTGAGGGGCGTGGGTTGGGGGTTGATCTCGACGAGCAGAGCGTCAGATTCTAACGCCATTAGTGGCAGAGATGCGGCGGGTTGTACCAGCGCCGATGTGCCGATTGAGAAGAATATTTCGCAAGCGTGGGCGGCTTCGATGGCGGCCTGCAGTGCGCGCTGCGGCAGGCTCTCGCCGAACCAGACTACATCCGGGCGCAACAGGCCATTGCAGCCGAGTTGTTGGCAGCGTGGCGGACTTTCATCGGCAGTCCAGCCTTGAGCTTCGATCCCGCATTGGGCGCATTTGATGCGTTGTATATTGCCGTGTAGCTCGTAGATATGCTGGCTCCCGGCTTGATGATGCAGACCATCTACGTTCTGGGTGAGGAGTGTAAAAGCGCCGCCGCGCGCTGTGATGTGTGCTTCCATCTCGACGAGGGCATCATGCCCCGGGTTGGGGCCAACCTTTGCGACCAGATCGCGCCGCCACTGATACCATTCCCAGACGCGTTGTGGATTCTGATGGAAGGCTTCGGGCGTAGCTAAATCTTCGGGGCGATATTCGGCCCACAGCCCGGTTTGGGCCTCCCGAAAGGTGGGGACTCCGCTCTCGGCGGAGACTCCGGCCCCGGTGAGCACCGCAACGGCGCGCGCCTCGCTCAGGGCCTGTATCAGCGCAACGGGCAGGGGGATGTTCATGCCACCCTCGGGGCGGATTCAGCCTCCCCGGCGCGGAATTTGCGCCAATAGCGCTGAATCCCTCCCGCCGACATCGCTGAGGGGTTGGCGGCCTCGAAGGCGGCAATCCACGCCTCGTCCAGACCGGCGTTGCGCGAGCGTTGTTCAGCCCAGGCTACAAAATCATCCTGCAACTGTGCCAACGGCGGATCCGCTGGCAGCGTAGATTCCATCCAATGTTCAATCTCGCCGATGGCTTTTGCCACAGCCTTCAAATGTAGTTTGGCATCAGGAAAGATGCCAAAATGGGTAGGCGCAATGCGTTGGATATTTTCTTGTTGCAGGCGGGCAACGCTCTGGCGCCATTTTTCGATATGGAACTCCGGCGGCACAGCCGGGATGCGTACGTGCAGCAGGCCGGGCATGCGCACGCCACCCACATCACCGCTGAAGCAGGTCTCTTCGAAAATATAGGCCAGATGATGCGAAGCATGGCCGGGTGTGTCGAGGGCCTTGAAGTGAAGCCCTTCGATCTCGATGACATCATTATCGCCGACAACGAGCAGCTTTTCGGCAGGCACGGGCAGAAATTGGCCCCACAAGTAATCCATGCGGTCGCCATAAAGGCGCGTGGCGCTGTTGAGCAGCTTTTCGGGGTTGAGCAGGTGTGGCGCGCCAACCTCATGCACATGGATGCGCGCGCCTTGCCTGGCGAGCCAGCCCGCGGCCCCAGCATGGTCGAGGTGGATATGCGTGAGCAGCACATCGGTAATATCTGCGGGGGTGTAACCCTGCGCAGCCAGCGCGGTAGTGAGCTTAGCCTGCGTAGAGCCAGGACCGCATTCGACAAGCAACGCGCCGCGTGCGTGCGGGATGAGATAGGCGGCGATGGCGTTGGGAATATTTAAAAAATTCAGATCAAGGGTGTGGATGGTGTGTGATGTCATTGGCTCGCCACCCATTTGCGAATTTCGACGATATGTTTTTCCTCGTGGGCAAAACTGCTATCGGCAATCCATTTCCAGAGTGGTTCGCCCTTGAGCCAGGGATAGCGTTTGGCATCGTTCAGGTCGTGATCGTTGAATGAATCAATGCGGCGCAGGGTTTGTTGGCGCACGCCCGCAAAATCTGGAAAAACGCGGTCCAACGGACGATCTTTATGTTCCTCGTACCAATCTGCGTTGATTTGATCGATATTGCGTTGTTGGGCGAAATGGGCTGTTGTAGGATGCAAGCCTTGTTGAGCCTGCCACAGCAGCTTGATGATCTCCGATTCCCAGAGCATAATGTGCATGATGATGTCTTTGATCGTCCAGTTGCCCTCTACGCCGGGGGTTTCTAGCTGCTCATCGCTGAGCGTGTCGAGGATTTCGAAAAGCTGTTCGCGAGATCGTTTAAGTTGTTTTTTAATTTCAGATTTATTCATATTGTTCCAGGTAGCTGCACGCGCCATCTAAAAAACTGAGTGTGGCCCAGAGGCCATTTTCGAAATTATATCGCTGAATCCATTCGCCGCTGCCAATCGGAATCACTAAAATGGTGATATTTTCGGGCGTGCAAGTTAGTATTTCGAAGGCAGGCGCGTTGAATCCGGCTTCGGGCAGGGGGGCACATTTTCCGGCGGGAATGGCTGGGAGATAGCCGGGAACGAGCGCGTCCAGGGTTTCGGGGAAGGCGCCCTGCTCGTTTTGATATTGCTCAACCGCGGCAATCAACCCCTGAGCCGCGCGCTGGTTACTCCCAAAGCAGATGGAACGGATGCCGGCCAGTTCGAAAAATGGGGCTGCAATCAGCGCGGGAATCATCACAATCCCCAGCCAATAGCCGCGTTGGAAACGATGATCCTCTTGCAAAGCCTCTGTATATTTGCGCCGCAACCCGATCATTAGAATAAGAGCCATCAGCGCCACGGGAATCAGCAGGCAGGTGACCCCGGCGGCGAAGAAGGTGCCGGTGGAGAAGAAGATGATGGTTGCCAACCCGCCACCCAGCAAGATGAGCAGACCAGGCAGTGCGACGGTCAGCCCATAGGCTTTTTTATGGAGCAATTGCAGATATAGCGGTCCACTGGCGAGGCTGAATAGAATGAGGCAGATGGTGAGAATGGTTAGCATTAGCGCTCACTTTCGTTAATTTGATGCGCCCGTTTTACCATCCGTTGAATGAGTTTGTTCCATTTATGGCATTCCGGAACGAAATACAGGAGTAGATCATCGGGTTGTTGATGAATCGCCACTGTGATATTTCCGTAACCGAAGATTTTCCCCAGCAGGGGCTGTTTGCAGCGCACCCCCCGAATATCTGTCAGTGGGATGCTGCGTTTTTTGTCTTCACTGGCGCCAGTATCTACGATCAAATAATTTGTGGTCAGCTTATATTGGTGGAATAGACGCCGCCATAGGGTGCGCAGGATAATTGAGAATAAAAACGTCACCAGCGCGATGAAGAAAATCATTCCGCCGATGGTTACCACCATCGCGGTAATTTCGGTATAAATGATAAAGGTCGCCATCACAACCAGGGATGCGGCAATAAAAAATGCGCTGATCACGCCAGAGATGATTACTGGGCGGGCAGAAATTACATAGCGTTCTCGCTGGCGTTGTTCGACGTGGCTTTGTAGTTCGAAGGCTGCTGCGCGGCGCGGCGGGGTTGGTTGCGTGGGAGGTGAAATATTTTCTTCGGTCTCATCTACGAAGGGGGGAATATATTCAGGCGCTTCAAGCCTGGGGGGTATATACCCATCAATCAGATTCGATAATCCCTGTGTGGCTGCAGCATTGTGGGGATCAATCTCAAGCGCTTTTTCCAGGCAATCAATTTTTTCTGGTTTGCTTTCCACTGCCCCTGAAAGCCATAACCAGGCTTGAATATCCTCGGGGTTATGGTTTGTGGCATAACGCAGGAATTTGCGCGCCAGTTCAGCATCGCCAGCTTTTAGGGCCTGAATTCCTTTTCGAGTGAGGTCTGTAGTATCCATGCTTTTCAGTCGTGTCTGAGTTATGGAATATTCTTCTACTATTTTAGTATATATTTGGCTGCCTGAACAACTGAAACGCGCCGAATCAGGGCAATTGCATCAAAATAGATTTTTAGTGAAATTTTCACCGCGAAGACGCGAAGATCGCAAAGTTTTTTGAAAAATGAATACTTGCTTGATGAATAATGGTTCTTTTCAGTTCAATTGTGCGCATGTTTTTGCGTGCTTGCCCTTTTTTCTTCGCGTTCTTTGCGCCTTTGCGGTTTAAAAATAAGATGCGATTGCCCTACGCGCCGAATAATCAACCATGATAGAATTACCGCCAACTCAAATCGCTCAGGAGGAATATCCATGAAACAAGCAAAATGGTTATATTTATTTTTGATCGTAGCTTTATTTGTTGCCGGGTGCTCAACGCCCGCCGAGACGGAAACAGTGGCCGCAGTAGTTGAAACCGAAGCGCCGCCAGAGCCAAGCCCAGAGCCAACACAAATCCCCGCGCCAACACCCGATCCCAACGAGCCAGTGCAAGTTATCGGCGACGTAGAAGTATCGAACGCGTTGATTGTGGAAGTCTATTTCTTTGAGCGATTTGCCATGCTCGAAGATTTAACCGGTTTCGTGCAGCGCGACTACGAGTATGAGCAGCCATTGGTCGCTCAGATTCTTGGCCCGGTGGTGGTTACTGATGAGGGAGGCTTTGCCTATACCCTGAACTTGCCTGCCGCCCCGATTAGCCCGCTCAACGATGTGGATAATAATGGCGCCGAAGATGCCGGGGTACAAATCTGGCAGATTGCGATGAGCGCCAACTATATGGATGATCCCTTCCTGGGCAAAGACGAAACCGGCGGCTGGAGCGCCAACTATACCTCTGCCCAGATTGATTCCGAAAATAAAAACGAAATCAAGGGCGGCGCATTATTGATCTGGTCTCCCGATGATGAACAAGCCTTCCCCAATGGTTTTGGCGAAGACGGCCTGCTCTTCACCGAAGATGACCCCGTAACCCCAGTTGCTGCCGGATATTCCTTTGTCGATCTGGACAGCGAACCCTTTGAAATCTATAAAGAAACTACCCCCGCGCTGACGCTCTACGAAGGCGAACTCACGGTCAATGATTATAGCGAGATGACCTGGAGCGAAGGCTTCGATGCCTTGCATGCCAAAGTTTCGGTGGAATATCCCTTTACTGAGATGAAAGCGCTCGACTGGCCCGCGCTCTATGCCGAAATTGCCCCGCGCATAGCCGATGCTGAAGCCAGCAAAGACGAGACAGCCTACTTCCTGGCGTTGCGCGATTATGCCTGGGCCATCCCTGACGGGCACGTCGGGTTGAGTTTTGGCGATATTGGCAATGCCATGTACGAGTCAGATACCGCGGGTGGCTATGGTTTTGCTATCATTGGCCTGGATGATGGCAACGTGATGACGCATATTGTGCTTGAAGATGGCCCCGCCGCCGAAGCGGGTATGCTTTGGGGGGCGCAAATCTTGGAGTGGAACGGCCAGCCGATCAATGATGCCATTGCCGCGGTTGTCCCCTGGTCGATGCCTTTCTCGACGGAGGAATCCCTGTTGGTGCAGCAATATCGTTATCTATTGCGCACCCCGGTAGGCACAGAAGCTGAGGTGACTTTCCAAAATCCTGGTGAAGAAACTCCCATCACGGCAACCCTCACCGCGGTAGCGGAGCGCGATACCTTCACCGCAACCAGTATCTACGCCGGGTTTGATTTTAATTCTCTGCCTGTTGAATATAAAATCCTTGAAAATGGCTACGGATATATCAAAATTGCATCATTGTCCGATGATATTAATTTGATCATTCGCCTGTGGGAATGGGCTATCGAGCGCATGATCGAGAACGAAGTTCCAGCGATTATTGTGGACATGCGCCAAAACAGCGGTGGCAGCCCGTTGGGGACATTGTTTGCCAGTTATTTTGTCACCGAGCGCATGGATATTAGCCGTTCGTATTACTACAGCGAAACCAGCGGCGAGTTTGAAACCTATGGCCCGCCGGATTACACCGAACCGGATGACAAGCTGTACTACGATGGGCAGCTTGGCGTATTGGTTAGCCCGGCTTGTGCCAGCGCCTGTGAAGATGTGGCTTACGTCCTCGGCGAGTTGCCTCAGACACGCGTCTTTGGCTATTATGCTTCCAACGGCATTTTTGGCGAAGTTGCCCGCGGCCAGTATGAACTCCCTGGCGGGTACAGTTTACAAGCGCCCACTGGCCTGTCTCTGGATATGGAAGGTGATGTCGTCATCGAAGGAACGGGTGTGGCGCCTGATGTGCGCGTGCCCCTGACCGTTGAGACGGTTCAGTCGCAATTTGTGGATGGCGAAGATGTTATTTTAGATTACGCTATTGAAGTGATGGAACAACCCCTCGGCGCGGGCGTGACCCCGGAGTATTCGCCTACGATGGGATCCAAGAGTGAAGCGGAAACCGCCTTCCAGGCCGAAACCAAGTGGTTGGAAGATTTTGCCCAGGAAGATTACCAGAACACAGTCTCTGCGCAGGCAGGCGAAACATATATCTTTACGGTTCCGTTACCCGCCTCGCGCAATCTGATGTGGGTTTACGCCTGGTGTACGGCTGATGAAGCCAGCTTCGAAGATAACTGGTCGAAAATTTCGCTGGAATTTGCCATAAATGGTGAAGTTGTTCCCTTTGAAGATTTTGCCAAGCTCGAAGGTGTTTTTAGCGGCGATCATTGCCGGGCTTATTACACGGTGTTAAGTGACTGGGCCGTAGGTGAGCATGTGCTTGCGACAACAGTTACATTTGCCGAAGCGTTGAACGATGGTATGGTTGATGAAGATTATCCTGCCGGAACGCATGTATATGAATATCATGTGTTTATTGCGCGGTAACCCCCACCCCTGACCTCCCCCGATTTGGGGGAGGGGAATATGGATAAAAACAACACAGCCGAAAGTGCATGGCTGTGTTGTTTTGCGTTGCTGTGGGATATGTGTGTTTACGGAATAGAATTTTCAATCATTGCATTTGCCAACGCAATAACGGCTTCTTGTGCAGCGCCCTTCACGCCGACCATATATTCATAGCCTTTATAAACCCAGAAAATCTGTGCATCGCTACAATTGGCCTCGCAGTTGGATTCGATAAAATAACCCTGAATGTTTTTGGCAAGGATGACTTGTTGGGATATCCATTGATTGAAGGGCATATTCTCGGAGCCGACCGGAATTTTGAAGGAGTTGGTCTGCGCCAGCATACTGCCATAGTGACAGGCGCCGGCCCCCATGCAGTCTGTGCCGTAATCGAGGCTGAGTTCGTAAAAGCCGTTGCCTGTGCTGGAAATGTATGGCGCGATCGGGGGCAAGCCTGCTTCTGCGGGGAACTCGGCGGGTAGCATGGGTGGCACCATGCTCAGAGTCAGGGCTTGCATCGCCATTTCAAATTCGGCGGTGATCTCTTGGGGGAAGGCTACCACCTCGGCGCTCATCTCAGCTCCGGTTACAGATTCCGAATATCCGCTATCTACGTCGTAGCGCACTCTGTCATTGCGGAATCCCTGCGGGTCATAAAACTCTACGGTCAATGCGTCTATCCAGCGGGGTTCAAAGCTGCGCGCCGCTGAAACCGCCAGTATTTCCTCCGCGCCGCCGTTCATCAGATCGTACCGATAAAGCGTCACCGCGTCGCCGCTTTCCAGAAACTCTTGCGCTGACATGGCATCGAAAAAGGTGGGATGGTCGCTATATAGCAATTGGCTGGTGTTGGGGTTGAGGGCGTATTCGTGCGACAAATTGAGACCGGCCAGATCGTAGTCGCTGGCTTTCCAGGTGGCGATGTCTATGTGGGAAAAGATTGCCGGAGTTGGCCCCATAGCCTTGAAACTGACCCAAAAAGCGCTGCTATCGTCTGCCCACGAATCGAGGTCGGGGGCCAGCATTTCGTCAATATGCTCGAAAGCGAATTCTTGTACAAGTTCGCCGCCAGCCATGTCGAGGAAGCCGACACCCTGATAGAAGTTGTCGGGCGGCAGGGGATAGCGCAGGGCGACAAAGCTTTCATTTGGAGCTACGCGAAAATCCAAACCCTGCGATGAAAAAAGTAACTCGCCCGCTGCGCCGAGATTGGCATTATAGCGCCAGAGTTCGTCCATCCACGTATCGCCATTGGTATCACCGGTGCGTTTCAGCAGATACAGGCTGCCGTTGACGAGTTCGTAATGGTGATAGTGCTCTACATTGACATTCTCGGTAGTAAAGAACAGGCTTTCTTCACCGCGGCTGCGATTGTAAATTTGGATATCGAGCTTGCCCGGTGTATCGGGATAACTGTTGAAGGCTACGCTGAACTCAGCGGCTGGCTCCGCTTGCGCGACAACGCGCGCGGTGGCAGCAACGAGCAATAAGGTTGTGATTATGAAAATGCGCGTAAGTTTCATCAATTTTACTCCTGAGCTTGATTCGGAATGGTATTAATCTTACCGCAAAAGCAAGCTAAACGCAGATTTTGTAACATAGTTGCTGCGTGATACAATCAGTTTTGACCTGTTCTTTAAATATTCTGTGGCGAATTCAACAGCATAAAAAAATATATTTTATCTGGAGGTTCTCATGATTTCGGTTCGGCAAATTAACACTCGTTCCAAATCAGATGTACATCAGCTTGTGCAACTTCCATACCGGCTGTATCAGAATTGTCTCCAATGGGTGCCGCCGCCTCTCATCGACGCGAAGGCCTACCTCAATAAAGAAAAACACCCTTTTTATGAACATTCCGATGGCGATTTTTTTATTGCCGAGCGCGAGGGCGAAGTTGTTGGCCGTATCGCGGCCATCGAGAACCGGCCATTTAACCAGTATCACGATAAGAAACAAGCTCAATTCTATTTTTTTGAATGCATCGAAGATTTTTCAGTTGCCGAAATGCTCTTTGAACGCGCTTTTGAATGGACGCGTGCCCGCGGGTTGAATCAGATCGTAGGCCCAAAAGGAATGGGGCCGCTGGATGGCTACGGTATGCAAGTTGAGGGGTTTGAGCATCGCCAGATGATGACGATGATGAATTATAACTACCCTTATTATCCGCAATTTGTTGAAAAGCTGGGCTTTCGCAAAGAGGTGGATTTCGTCTCGCATTATATCCACACGCCAGATTTTGTTGTCCCCGAGCGAGTTCATCGGATTGCGGGTCGCGTGCGCAAGCGTGGCGTGCTTGATGTGCTTGACCTGCAAAACAAACGTCAGCTACGTACTTGGGCCAAGCGCATCGGCAAGGCCTATAATTCGGCTTTTGTGAATAACTGGGAATATTATCCGTTAAGTGAGCGCGAGATCGATTTTGTCTTGGAAAATGTATTGCTCCTGGCGGATCCACGCATGATCAAGTTAATCCTGCACGAAGAGCGGGTAGTCGGCTTCCTGTTTGCTTTTCCCGATGTTTCGGCGGCCTTGCAACGCGCCAGGGGGAAACTCTTCCCGACGGGAATTTTTGATTTATTGTTGGAAATGAAGCGCACGAATTGGGTAGCGCTTAACGGAGCAGGGATATTGCCGGAGTTCCAGGGGCGTGGTGGTAATGCTCTGCTTTATTCTGAGATGGAAAAATCGCTACTGGGCTCGCGCTTTACCCACGCCGATTTAACGCAGGTGGCCGAATCCGCTGTGCAGATGCGCAATGATCTTGAAAATCTGGGCGGCAAACGCTATAAGAATCATCGCGTTTATATTCGCGATTTGTAACTGCGCAGGCTAGCCACCTCGTATAGAGAATTCCCAATAAACGCGGTGAGACCTCCGATGTCTTGCGAAAACTCCTTCAGGCTGAAGTTGCTTTCATGAGACATCGGAGGTTTTCGCGCTAAAACAACGCCATCTGATACGCCGGTTGCGCGCCATCCAGCAGAATAAAGGGGGCGGCGCTCTTGGCGCGAATTCCGAGTTTTGTTAACTGGCTGAGGTCGCGTAGTTTTGATTCGCGGCGCGTTTTTAAGATTATCGCAACGCTTTTGGGGCCGATCCCTGGGATGCGTAGCAGCATTTCGCGCGGGGCGGTGTTGATTTCTACAGGATTTTTTAAGGATTGCTGCGCCCAGGCGGTTTTGGGGTCTACCTCGAGGGGCAGATTGCCATTTCCCTCGAAAGGCATCTCCTCCAAATTGAAGCCATAATCCCGAATCAGGAAGGATGCCTGATACAGGCGGTTCTGCCGTTTCTGCGGGGTGGGGAGTTTGTTTTCAAGCGGCGTATCGCTTACCGGGTTGAATGCCGAAAAATAGGCCCGCGCTAAACCCATTTGGTGATGCAGATATTCGGTGGTGGAGAGTAATTCGATATCGCTCTCATCTGCGCCGCCGACCACAAATTGCGTCACGGTGGAGGGCCAGGTTCCTTTCCAGGCTTTGTGAGGCGTTTGGGCTTTGCGGATTTCTTCTGCCCAGCGCAGTGGGTTCAATAACTCTTCGACAAATTGTTTGTGAGGGGCTAATTTCTGCAAACGTTCTGTATTTGGCGCTTCAAGATTAACCGAAACGCGGTCGGCCAGCAGCATGGCTTGTTCCACCTGAGCGTGCTGCGCCCCGGGCATCATCTTCAGGTGTAGATAACCCCGGTAGGCATAGTTGTGACGCAAGATTTCGGCGGTAGCCAGCAGTTGATCTTGCGTATAGACACCACCATTAACCACGCCCGAACTGAGAAAAACGCCTTCGACCAACCCCGCATTGTGCATATACATAAATATCTTGGCAAATTCATCCGGTTTGAAGGTTGCCCGACGAAAATCGCGCCCCGATCGAAACGGACAGTAGTAACAATCGCGCTCGCAGACTGAGGTCAGCAAGGTTTTGAGCAATTTGATCTTGCGGCCACTGGGCAGCATGGCGTGACTGACCGCAATCGAATCTTGCTTGCGCGATGAAAGCTCTGGGCATTCGAATCCGCCGGAGGGCTCCAGGTGCATTTGCTGGGTCAGCATGGCTAAGCGCGTTAATTCGCTCATGTGTTCTATTTTAATATAAAATTGATGATTTGTCACGATCGGAAATGCAGCATTTGTGAGCTAGAGTAGTACAAAAAAGCAGGCTAACATAGCCTGCTTTTTTGTGAATGCCTCTTTCGGCATCGTCAGCCTGGAGCGTAGATTACATCACAAGTGATAGTATTGAGACTACTAGAAGCACAGATGTCAACTCAACTCTGTGAAAAAACTCACCAAACTGTAAGCAAATGCGATGCGTTCTATGGTAGCATTTGATGTTCGAAATTATGTACAGGTGAGTATTTGATGATTGAAACTAAAAATGCGATTTTACAATTACGCGGCGTAACCAAAGCTTATGCCACCGGTGATGGCCCGTTTATTGCCCTGAATGATATTCATATGGATATTCAGCAGGGCGAATTTTTGGGGATTACCGGAAAATCTGGCGCGGGCAAGACCACGCTGCTCAATATGATCTCTGGGGTGAGTACGCTAAGCGAAGGGGAGGTGTTATTCCAGGGGAATGGTAAAGGCCACTCGTCCGGGGGAAATGGCGCACCGCTTTCGATCCATGCCTTGAGCGAAGATGAATTGGCAAGATGGCGCGGGCACAATCTGGGGATCGTCTATCAATCTTTCGAGTTAATGCCGACTCTGAATCTGGTCGAAAATGTGATGCTGCCGCCTGATTTCACGGGCAATTATCATCCGCGGGCCAGCAAAGCGCGGGCGCTGGAATTGCTGGAGATGGTCGAAATCGTTGAGCATGCCTACAAAATTCCGGCGCATATTTCTGGCGGACAAAAACAGCGTGTAGCCATCGCCCGGGCATTGGTCAACGATCCGCCGCTGATCGTGGCCGATGAACCGACTGGCAATCTCGATACGGTCACCGCGGAGACGATTTTTCAGATTTTTGAGCGGCTGGTCGAAGCCGGGAAGACCATTGTGGTAGTGACTCATGATACGAGTCTGGCGGAACGCTTTTCGCGGCGGCTGCATATTACGGATGGCGCGCTGGACGCAGCCCCGGTGAGGGGTGCAGGTCTAAATGGTGGCAGCAAGCCCCTGGCAGTGGCGCCCGTTCATCGAGAGCAAGAACCCGCCCCGAGCGAGTCCGCTCGCCCGGCGCAGGTGGTAATCGAATCTGGCTCGAATGGCAAATCCGCTTTAAAACTGATTCCGCAGGAAGATATTGCCGCGGTTGCATTGAAAGGCATCGATAAAATCTACGAAAACGCGGCGGGGCGCTTTGTAGCTTTGCAGGCGGTTGACCTGGAATTTGAATATGGCAAGTTTGTCTCGATTGTGGGGAAATCGGGCAGCGGAAAATCGACGTTGATCAATATGGTTACGGGCATCGATCATCCGACGCGCGGACAGGTGTTGGTGGGCGGTACCGATATTTACAAATTGAGCGAGAGTAAACGTTCGCTGTGGCGTGGACGAAATATGGGCGTGGTTTTTCAGTTTTTCCAGTTGTTGCCCACGCTGACGCTGCTCGAAAATACGATGCTGCCCATGGACTATTGCAAAGTGTATCCCTTTGCGGAGCGCGGCGACCGGGCGATGGAATTGCTTGAAATGGTTGGGTTGGCGGATCATGCGTATAAATTCCCCGGCTCGATGTCGAGCGGCCAACAGCAAAGCGCGGCGATTGCGCGCGCCCTGGCGACGGACCCGGCCATTATTTTGGCCGACGAGCCGACTGGCAATCTCGATTCGCGCTCAGCAGGCGCAATTTTGGACTTATTTGAAAACCTGGCCGAACATGGCAAAACTGTTCTGATTGTGACGCATGACCCGGCGATTACACGCCGGACGGATGAGACGATTTTGCTTTCGGATGGCGAAGTTGTTGAGCGGCGCGTAAAAGCAGATTAAATGGTAGGAACGATATGGATGTAAGACCCAATTTGATTAAACCGCGCTGGAGCAAGGTGATCTCAGATCTATGGGATAGCAAATTGCGCACACTGCTGGTTGTAGCCTCGATTGCTGTGGGGGTTTTTGCCATTGGCATGATCGTGAGTACCTATACCATTCTCTCTGAGGATATTAACCTGAGTTACGAGTTGGTCAACCCGGTCAATATTGAAGTCTGGACGGATTCATTCTCGGAAGATTTTTTGCGCGTCATCGAGCAAATCCCTGGCGTGGAAGCTGCCGAGGGGCGGCGCACTGTTGGTGTGCGCGGCAGTACCGATGGCATTGTCTGGGAGAGCCTGGATTTGGTTGCCGTGCAAAATTTTGAGACCATGCAGATTAATTTGTTAACGACGATTGATGGCATACAGGTTCCGCATCGGCGCGAATTGCTCATCAGCTACGATTTTATGAACAACACTGGTTTTGAGGTTGGCGATCAGGTTGAAATTGAATTACCAGATGGAACATCGTATGTTCTGCCTGTGGTAGGCATCGTAGCCGATCAGGCTACCGGCGGCGGCGATATTCGCAGCGGGCCGTATGCATATATCACGATGGATACACTTCCCGCTTTGGCGTTGGCGGAGACCTATAATCGATTGTATGTCACCGTGAGCAGCGCAAAGAACGATATTGCCGCGATTGATGCGATTGCCACGGCGGTCGAAGATAAAATTGAACGCCACAACCGCACGGTATATCGCATGGATACATTGGTGTCGAATATCCACCCGATGGGGGCGACAGTGTTGGCGGTTTTGGGCGTGTTGGGTGTGCTGGGCGGCCTGATCATGATTCTGAGCAGTTCGCTAATTGTGAATACGCTCAACGCGTTGATTACGCAGCACATGCGCCAGATTGGCGTGATGAAGTTGATCGGCGGTCGCCGCGTGCAGATTATGGGAATGTACCTGGTGCTGATTTTTACCTACGGGTTGGTGGCGCTGGGGATGGCTGTCCCTACCGGCGCGTTGGCGGGTTATAAATTTGCAGAATTTATTTCAGCGATGATGAATACCTCCTTGCAGCCGTTTCGCATTGTGCCCCTGGCAATTGGGGTGCAGGTGCTGCTGGCTTTTCTAATTCCCCTGGGAGCGGGATTTTTCCCCGTCAATCGCGGCTCGAAGATCAATGTTCGCCGCGCCATTAGCAACGATCGCGCTCGGGCGCAATCTACCGGTTTCGATTGGTTCAATCGCCTCACTCAGTGGCTGCGCTGGTTGTCGCGCCCCGTTTTGCTCTCGATCCGCAACACATTTCGACAAAAAGGCCGCCTGCTGCTGACCATCTTCACCCTGACAGTTGCCGGGGCGGTTTTTATCGCCGTTTTCAATGTGCGCATTTCAATGGCCGCGTTTATGGATCAACTCTCCGCGCATTTTATGGGGGATGTCAGCATCCAGTTCAGCCAGCCTTATTTGATCTCGCGCATCGACCAATTAGTGTTGCCTTTGCCGGGTGTGGAACAACTGGAGGCCTGGGGGGCGGCCTCGGGCGAAATCTGGGATGCAAACGATGAGGTGGTTGATAATATCAACCTGATCGCGCCGCCGCGTGATACGATTTTGCTGGATGCCGATGTCGTCGCGGGTCGTTGGTTGTTTCCCGGCGAAGAGAAGGCCATGGTGGTCGCCGACTCCATCTATGAGCATTATCCCGATCTGGTTCCGGGTGACAGCCTGATTATCAAGATGCCCGGCGAGCGCGAAGAAGCGTGGCAGGTAGTGGGGGTCTTTCGTTTCATCAGCATGATGGGCGATATGCTGGCCTATGCCGATTACGATTTTGTCTCCGATCTAAATAATTTACCCAACCAGGCTTTTTCGTACAAGGTCATCACAGAAGACCACTCTCTCGAGGGGCAACAGCAGGTTGGCGAATATCTGGATCAGTATCTCAGCGACCGCAATTTTAAAATCCGTAGCGTTGAAGCTGGAAAGTTGATTCGTGAGGATAGTTCTCAGGCGATTGATATTCTGATTCGCTTTTTGCTGATTATGGCTTTTCTTACGGCATTTGTCGGCAGCATTGGCCTGACTGGCACAATGGGCATGAATGTGCTTGAGCGCACGCGTGAAATTGGCGTGATGCGCGCCATTGGAGCAGTAGATTTTGAGTTGATCAAATCAATTGTCATCGAGGGGGTGATGATTGGCCTGATCACCTGGGTGCTGGCAATTGGGCTGTCTTTCCCCATCAGCCAGGGTTTGCTCACCATTATCAGCGAGGCCATGATGGGCTCATCGGCGCGGCTGGTATATACCTACGATGGCGTGCTGATCTGGTTGGGGGTTGTCGTGGCATTGTCTATCGTTGCCAGTATCTTGCCCGCTCGCAACGCGGCCCGTCTAACCATCCGCGAAGTACTGGCCTACGAATAGCGAAAAATAAAGCGAGCGTGGCGAAGCCACGCTCGCTTTATTTTTCGCTTATTTCATCAAATTTTCTGCGGATTTCCCGAATATCATCCCACATCAACGCCTTCGGCGAGCCGGGCGTGCGCGCGTCGTTGCGCAACAAATAGGAAGGATGAAAGATCGGCATGATCCAACAGCCATCTTTCTCAATCCACTGGCCGCGCAACTTTGTAATCCCTGCTTTATTCAAAACCGACTGGCAAGCCACATTGCCCGTTAGCAATAGTATTTTTGGGGCCATCAAGCGGATAATTTCCAGAACATACTTGCGATAAAAATTGATTTCATCGATGCTGGGCTTGCGGAAGGCTTTTCCCGCTTCTCCTGGGGGCATTCGAAACACCGAGTTAGCAATAAAAACGTCTTTTTCGGGATCAAACTCCACGGCGCGCAAAATCTGATCCAAAAGTTGGCCGGCGCGTCCGACGAATGGCTTCCCTTGAATATTTTCCTGCGGCCCGGGCGCCTCCCCAATGATGAGAATCCTGGCTCCGGGGTTGCCGCGGCTGATGACCACATTCGTCCCCGCGTTTGCCAGGGGATCATCTGTCATCTGCATCATGGCGGCGAAAAGTTCATCGAGCGATTGATATTGTTGCGGCGCGGGATTCAGGTCGGCGAAGAGCATTGGATTCTCCTTTCTTCAGAATCTTACCACGAACTGCTTGACAACATAAAATAAACGCTGTATATTTACTCTGTATAGTTAAGGAGTGAATATGGTTCGCCCAAAACAATCTGAACAACATCCCGATCTGCAAGCCGCTATCAAAGAGACCGCCCGCACGCAAATCGCCGAGAATGGCGCCGCAACGCTTTCTTTGCGAGCAATCGCCCGAGAGCTAAAAATCACCGCCCCGGCGATCTATAATTACTTTCCCAGTCGAGATGATTTAGTCACTGCCCTGATCGTGGATGCCTACAACTCCCTGCGTGATGCAATACTGACTTCTCAGGCTACCGCCGAAGTGTCACAGACCGAGCGGATATTGGAATCCGCACGCGCTTACCGCGGTTGGGCACGGGCGCACCCCGAAGAATACAGCCTGATCTTTGGCACACCCATCCCCAATTACCACGCTCCCATGGAAATCACCGGACCCGCGGCGGCGGGCAGCATGGCTGCCATCATCAGCGTCTTCGATACCGCCTGGCGCGCTGGTGCGCTGAATATCGAAGGCATACTCACTGAGACACCGGAAATGATCCAAACCTGGATTGACAAATTTGAGTATAGCGGCCCTCCAGAGATTATCCAAATTACGATGGCGAGTTGGGCGCAAATCCACGGGATAGTTTCGCTTGAATTGAATGGGCATTACACGGCCTTCTCAGAAGAAGTCACCATTGA
>JACNJM010000143.1:0-1946 GCA_014382605.1 Anaerolineae bacterium | reverse complement strand
TTCGACAATCTCTTCCTCATGTTCTACACCGCCGCTTTTATTTTCCTGGCAATTGACACCTGGAACGAAACGAATATCTGGCTCGTTGTTGTTGCGCTGGGTGCGCTGATCGTCACTGCCTACCTCGACCTGCACGAAAACCACGACCTGATGACTCAATTGACTACCGCAATAAACGGAATGCCCATCTCCCTCGCCGATCTGCAAGAGCGGATGCTTTGGAGCCAACTCAAATTCCACAGCAGCTATTTGGGTTTCTTCCTCTTTGCCTTCGTCCTGCCCGCAGACACCATTCTCGAGAAATTTCTCAAGTTCAGCCTCTGGTTTGGTTATCTGCCCATCGGCGTGCTGGTCTACACCTTCCCCAATCATATTTTCGACCTGCTGCGCTATTTCTTTATGCTCGGCGGACTGACAATTCTGGGCTGGAATTATTTCGTCCGTTACAAGGAATTTTGATGAACAAAAAAAGTGATCTTACTGAAAGCGCTATCCCGCTCGTCGAATTTGAAAAACAGTGGGTGGTCGCATCTAAAAAATACTGAACGCGAATGTGATAACTAATTAGAAAAACGCTATGACAATAATTTATGAAAACACATCTATTTCGCCTGAAATAAACAAACGCCTCTGGGAGATGCCCAAGGTTGAAATTCATGTCCATCTCGAAGGGGCGACGGATGCCGCCACCGTTTGGAAGTTAGCAAAACGCAACAAGGTCACACTTCCTGCAGCGACATTGGAAGAGTGGCAAGGGATGTATGCCTTCCGTGACTTCGATCATTTCCTTGATATTTACCTTCTGGCAACGCAGTGTATGCAAACTGTGGATGACTTCGCCTTTATGCTGAATCGCTTTCTCGCAGAGCAGGCACGACAAAATGTTCGATATTGTGAAGTCTTTTTGAGTGCATCCTTTATACTCGATAAATTTCCGCAGGATGAAGTGATCGCTGTCTTTGCAGAAGGCATCAAGCGCGGCAAGGAAAAATATGACATCGGATTATGTTTTATCCCCGACATTGCCCGTCACATTCCGGAGACGCGCTATCGCGTGCTGGATTTCATTCTTGAGGGACGAGATGCGGGTGTTTTTATCGGTTTGGGGCTTGGAGGTCCGGAAGCCGGGTATCCACCTGAGTTATTTGCCGATGTTTACGAAGAGGCACGTCGTCAGGGTCTGCACGTGGTTGCCCACGCGGGAGAAGTTGTGGGGCCGGAAAGTATTTGGGGGGCGCTGAACAAGCTGAAGGCAGAGCGGATCGGGCATGGCGTTCGATCTGTGGATGACCCCAAATTACTCGAATATCTGGCAGAAACGCAAATCCCTCTTGAAGTCTGTCCGCATAGCAATTACCGCCTTAAGGTGACGCCGCTCGATGAACCACATCAAATCCGCAAATTGGTAGATGCGGGCGTTTGCTGCACCGTCAACAGCGATGATCCGCCCATGTTCTCTACTGACCTGACCAGTGAATATCTGCTGCTGGCAAAACAGGGTTTCTCGTGGATTGAGTTGTGGCAACTCAATCGCAATGCGCTCGAAGCCAGTTTTCTCTCGGAAGCGGAAAAGGTAAAATATCGCGCTGAGTGGGATGCTTTTTACGCGATGGAAAAATAATGAGCATGGAGGTATGCGAGATCATTGGCTTTAGTAGGGAAATGATTTTTGCTGATTCGGAAGATATTAGTCGGTTACCTGAACTTATCAGAAAAATGTCTAAAAACTGAGGAGTAAGAAATGAGCTATAAAAAAATAACACTCAACGAATTTGGCAGCCCCGACGTTTTACAGGTTGTCACAGAAGACACCCTCCCCGAACCCGCTGCGGGCGAAGTGCGCGTCAAGGTTTTGGCTGCCAGCGCAACCTTCACCGATACCCTCGTGCGCAAGGGGATTTATTACGGCTTCAAGGAAACGCCGCCGCTCTCGCCCGGCTATGATA
>JACNJM010000227.1 GCA_014382605.1 Anaerolineae bacterium | reverse complement strand
CTATTTTTCGGCAATTTCTTACGGCGCGGCGGAAGCCATTTTAAAGCTACTTTCCAACAATCACTTAAACTCTATCCGGCGCGGAGTTCGTTAATTGCAGAGAGAAAGGCCCTGAACAAGGGATGCGGGCGTGTTGGTCGTGACAGAAATTCCGGGTGGAACTGTGTGCCCAACATAAATGGATGATCTGTTAATTCAGCGATTTCAACCAGACGCTCATCGGGGGAAAGACCTGAAAAGCACATCCCGGCTTCTTGCAACTGCGCACGATAGGCATTTTTGAATTCAAAACGATGGCGGTGGCGCTCATCGACCTGTTCGGCCTGGTATGCTTTGGCCGCCGTTGAGCCAGGCTGCAATTGGCACGGATACAACCCCAGGCGCATCGTCCCCCCCATATCGCTGAGTTGACGTTGGTCGGGCATCAGATCAATTATCGGGTGGCGCGTGGAGGGGTCAAACTCGGTTGAGTTAACATCATCATCCTGGAGCAAGGCGCGCGCGAATTCGATCACCATCACTTGCATCCCCAGGCACAGCCCCAGGTAGGGGATCGCATTCTTTCTGGCGAAACGGGCAGCGAGAATCTTGCCCTCGATACCGCGCTCGCCAAACCCCCCGGGGACAATAATCCCATCGGCTGATTGAAGCAACTCCATGCCACGCCCCCGCTCCAGGTCCGCTGAGTGAATCCACAAGATTTCTTCTTCCAATCCCACATCCAGCGCGGCATGGCGAACAGCTTCCCTCACGCTCATATAAGCGTCGTGCAACTCCACATACTTGCCCACCAATGCAATTTTGACGCCCGGCTTTTTGTGACGCAACTTTTTAACCATACTTTCCCATACACGCCAATCTGGCTTCTGACGGGATTCGAGCTGCAACCGCTCCAGCAGAAAATCGACCATGTGGGCTTTTTCCAGCAACAGCGGGATTTCGTAGAGCTGGTCTGCGGTGACCATGGGAATGACGGCGCGCGGTTCTACATCGCAGAAAAGGGCGATCTTGTCGCAGAGTTCCTGATCTACAGGGTAATCAGAGCGCGCCAGAATCATGTCGGGCGAAATGCCAATCGAACGCAATTCGCGCACGGAATGCTGTGTGGGCTTTGTTTTTAACTCGCCCGTAGCGCCAATATGTGGCATCCAGGTTACATGAATGTAAAGCGTATTTTCAACACCCACATCACTGCGCATCTGGCGCAACGCTTCGAGAAACGGCTGCCCCTCCATATCGCCCACGGTACCGCCCACTTCAACCAGTACAATTTCTGCCCCCGTGGTACGTGCCACCATGTGGATGCGATTTTTAATCTCGTTGGTAATATGCGGAATCACTTGAATTGTGCCGCCCAGATAATCGCCCCGGCGCTCCTTTGAAATCACTTCAGCATAAACCTGCCCGGTGGTGACATTACAGACTCTGCTGAGACGAATATCCACAAAGCGCTCGTAATGGCCCAGATCAAGATCGGTCTCTGCGCCATCATCCAGAACATATACCTCACCATGCTGATACGGGCTCATCGTGCCAGGATCAACATTAATGTAAGGGTCCAGTTTCTGAATAGAAACCTTGAAACCGCGTTCTTTAAGCAATCGACCAATTGCCGCAGCGGTAACGCCTTTGCCAACTGAACTGACAACTCCGCCGGTAAGAAAAATATATTTTATATTCATGCCAATTATTCCTCGAAGGCGTTAGCCTGAGCAGTTACCCTACATCGTTAAAAAAGAAGCGGGGAGGGCCGTTGGACGGCAACCCTCCCCGCAGATCAATTCATTCAATTCTGATTTGTTGGTGTACAGAATTACCCAACAACACGCTCCAAATCTTCGGCGGCACGGCGCATCTCCAGGAAAACCAGGCCTAATTTGGCCCCTTCACGAGCTAGCGCAGTCAGCACGGCCTCTTCGCCAACTGCCGCCAACAGCACATAACCCTGATGACCATGAATATAGACTTGATCGAGTTGGCCGCGGTTCAGCTCTGTGGCAATCCGTTCACCCAGACTCAACATCGCTGCGGACATCGCCGAAACACGATCTTCTTCGACTTCGGCTGGTAAGGCCGACGCCATAATCAAACCATCAACAGAAACTACAGCCGAAGCTTCAATCTCTGGTGATGCTGCCTGCATTTCTCGCAAACGGTCAACTATTAGCTCAGTACGCGACTTGGTCATAGCATCGATTCCATCATGACTAGTTGATTGAATTCCAATTCAGGAGTCTACCATACTTGGCAGCTAAGTGCCAGTTGACCACTCCAGGCCTCCATGTTAAACTGATCAATTGCTATGCGCTCCAAGTTTTTTATTTTCGCTCTGATCGTTATTGTACTGGGGATTGCCGCCCCGGTTCTGGCGCGCGAGGGAAAACCTTTCCAGGCGCTTGGTCGCATTAGCGCACCCGCACCCGGAGACGCACTGCAAGGCATGGTTGCCATTGTGGGCAGCACGGCTGTCGAAGGATTGCGGCGCTGGGAACTCTCGTTTGCCTATGCTCAAGACACCACAAATACCTGGTTCCTGATCGAGCGCGACGATGCTTCCATTCGCGACCAAACTCTGGCAGAGTGGGATACCAATACCATCACCGATGGCACCTATCATCTGCGCTTGACAATTTTTGTTGAAGGGGGCGAACGCTCTGATCTGATCGTAGAAAATCTGCGCATTCGAAATTACTCCCCCATCGAGACCAGCACGCCGCACCCCTCGCCCACGGTATTGATCACCACCATGCACACGCCTATCCCCCTGACAATTACCCCGCTGCCAACAAACGCGATTGAAATTTCATCGAACGATTTCTCCAATAGCCTGTGGCGCGGCGTCATTATGACGACAGTGCTGTTCCTGATCATTGGATTATATACATCTATCCGAAAAACACTGCGCTGATTCCTGATGCTCGCCAAATTCTTTAACATGTTCTCCCAAGACTCATCACAAACCTACTTAATCGTCGGTCTGGGAAATCCTGGCCGGAACTATCGTCACAACCGCCACAACATCGGTTTTATGCTCGTTGGTCGGATTGCCGAACGATTAGACGTGAGATTTTCGCGTCTCCAACAAAAAGCGCTCTTCACGGATGGCCGCTATCGCGGCAAAAAAATTCTTTTAGCGAAGCCACAGACGTATATGAATAATTCCGGGCAGGCGGTAGGGGCGCTGGCGCGTTTTTATAAAATTCCGCTGAATAATATCCTAATCGCCTACGACGATGTTGATCTACCCTTTGCCACAATCCGCTTGCGCGGCAGCGGCGGTTCAGCCGGGCAAAAAGGCATGAAATCCATCATTCAGCATCTCAAAACTGAAGAGTTTCCGCGCTTGCGTTTGGGGATTGACCGTCCACCGGGGCGCATGAGCACGCCCGATTACGTACTGCAAGATTTTCCGGCTGATCTCGCGGATGATCTGGCGATCTTTCTCGATCGCGCCGCCGACGCTGCACTGAAATTTGCCCACGAAGGGCTTGAAGCTGCCATGACGCAATACAATCGCAGCGAAAGCTGATCCACGCCTGATCATGCTCACCTCCATTATCACCACCCTGCAAGCCGAAGCCACATTTCAGGAACTCAGCGCGGCCATTGCTACAGGCACACCGCTGCCCAACCAGCGGCTGCCGAGAGCCGCGCGTCTGCCGATGCTGGCAGCCTTACATCAAAGTCTGCGCGCCCCAATCTTGTACATCACGCACCGTAGCGACCAGGCAATCACGCTGGCCGATGAACTGCGCCTGTGGCTTCCGGACGAGCAGTTGCTTCTTTTCCCGGAGCCAAACCCGCTTTTTTATGAAAATACTCCCTGGGGAAATAACACGCGCCGCGATCGCTTGATTGGGCTTACCACACTGGCATCACAGATGATCCCTGCTTTGCGGCGCGATCCGGCTCCCGCGCCGATCATCATTTGCCCGGCGCGCGCCGCCATGACGCGCACATTGCCGCGGCGCGAGTTTATCAAAGCCGTGCAAAGCATCAAACCCGAACAAATCGTCCTGCCCGACCAACTCACTCGCCACTGGGTAAATCTGGGGTACGAACCCACCACAACGGTTATCGAAGCGGGGCAATTTGCCCGGCGCGGCGGCATTCTGGATATCTGGCCGCCCGCCGATCTCGCCCCCACGCGCATCGAATTCTTCGGCGATGAAATCGATACCTTGCGCCACTTTGACCCCAACACCCAGCGCACAACCCAACACCACGACCATCTACTCATCACGCCAGCGCGCGAATTCATTGGCTCATCTGAGTCAATCGAAGGGCTGGCGGAATCGGGTCGAACAATTTCTGAATTTGACATCCCCCGGCTTTATCCACATCCCGGACGCATCTTTGATTACCTGCCCCGCAATGCATTGGTGCTGCTGGACGACCAGATTGCGATTCAGGAAAATATCGAAACCGTTGAAGAGCAGGCGCTCAGTTTGCGTGCCAGTTATATCGGGGAGGGATTACTGGCCGAAGATTTTCCCGTCCCCTACCTGACCTACGACCAGATCGAAGACTCACTACCCCTGGGCAGGACTCTGTTCATGGGGCCGTCTACCGCCTCCGATGAAGAACTACCCCCACTCGCAGGGCAATTCATCCCCAATTCGCGTTTCGGTGGTCGTCTCAAACCGCTGATGGAACAACTCGCCCACAGCGCGCTTCACGGCGAAATCAGCTATATTGTCTCGCGGCAAACTGCCCGGCTGACCGAACTCTGGGAAGAAGACTACCGCCCATCGGTTGCAATCCGGCATGTTCCCCAATTTACCAAAGGCACACTCACCGAAGGCTGGCTGTTCCAGACGACCAACGGCGAAAAAGTGCATCTATTCACCGATGGCGAAATCTTCGGCTGGCAGCGCCCGCGCCCGCGCAGGCGGCATCGCCCGGTAGCCGAAGCGCCCGAAGCCGCCTATGCCGACCTTGAAAAAGGCGACTGGGTGGTGCATATTGACCACGGGGTGGGTCAATTCACCGGGTTGGTGCAACGCGCCATCGACGGCGCCGAGCGCGAATATCTGTGTGTTGAATACGCCGAGGGCGACCGGCTCTTTGTGCCCGTGCAGCAGGCCGACCGTTTGGCGCGCTATGTTGGCCCCGATAGCCGGTCGCCCGCCCCCACACGTCTGGGCGGCCCCCAATGGAACAGTGTCAAGGGTCGCGTAAAAGAAGCTGTCGAGGCGATGGCCGAAGATTTACTGGAACTCTACGCCAAACGCCAGGTGGTCGGCGGTCATGCCTTTAACTTCGATACACCCTGGCAGCGCGAGTTAGAAGCCAGTTTCCCCTATGTGGAAACGGAAGATCAATTAAATTCGCTGGCCGCAGTCAAAACCGATATGGAAACCCATCGCCCGATGGATCGCCTGATCTGCGGAGATGTTGGCTTTGGTAAAACAGAAATCGCCCTGCGCGCGGCCTTCAAAGCCGTGATGGATGGCAAGCAGGTGGCTATACTAGTGCCCACTACAGTTTTGGCCCAGCAGCATTTCAACACTTTTCGCGAGCGATTGGCCGCCTTCCCTGTGATGGTGGAAATGCTTTCGCGCTTCCGCACGCCCCAACAGCAGAGCAATATTCTCTTCCGGCTGGCACAAGGCACGGTGGATATTGTCATCGGCACGCACCGCCTGATTTCAGGGGATGTGATCTTCAAGGATTTGGGGCTGCTGGTGATTGATGAAGAGCAGCGTTTTGGTGTCACCCACAAGGAGAAACTCAAACAGCTACGCACCGAGGTAGATGTTCTCACGATGACCGCCACGCCGATCCCGCGCACGCTTTATTTGGCAATGACCGGATTGCGCGACATCTCTACGCTGAATACTCCTCCAGAGGAGCGCCTGCCGATCATCACTCACGTTGGGCCATTCTCAAAAGACATGATCCGCAGGGCAATCTTGCGCGAACTGGAACGCGGCGGACAAATTTTCTTTGTGCATAACCGCGTGCAAACGATCAATGGCGTGGAGCGCATGCTCGCACAATTGGTGCCAGAAGCAAAGATTGCCATTGCACACGGCCAGATGCCTGAAAACCAGCTCGCGGAGTGTATGCGCCAGTTTACCGAGGCCGAAATTGATATTTTGCTTTCAACCTCGATTATTGAATCTGGCCTGGATATTCCCAACGCCAACACGCTGATCGTTGACCGCGCCGATACCTTTGGACTGGCGCAACTCTATCAATTACGCGGACGCGTTGGCCGTGGCGCACAGCGTGCCTACGCCTATTTTTTTAAACATAAAGATAAACATCCCACGCCGGATGGCGGTGAAAGGCTGGAAACCATCGCCGAGAATGTGCAACTTGGCGCAGGTCTCTCGATTGCCATGCGCGATCTCGAAATTCGTGGGGCGGGCGATATTTTGGGCACCCGACAGCACGGCCATATTGCATCGGTGGGTTTTCATCTCTACACACGCTTATTGGCTGAAGCCGTCAAACGCACGCGCGATGAACACGGTTTACCTTTAGACAAAAACGAATTAGCCAGCAAAGCACACCGCCCGCTGGTGCTGGTGGATTTACCCCTGCACACCACCATTCCGGGGAGTTATGTCGCCGATCTTGATATGCGCCTCAAGCTATATCGGCGGGTGGCGGATGCACAAACGATCGAAGAGATCAGTTCAATTACTGAAGAGTTTGAAGATCGTTTCGGACCATTGCCGCCTCCGGTGCAAAATCTGATGCTGCAAACCAAAGTGAAGCTCCTGGCAATCCAGGCGGGCATTAACAGTGTGAGCCACGAAAACGGGCAGATTGTTTTGCGCTATCCTGTAAGCGTAGCCCCACCTTCGGCGAACAGCACTCAGCTACGGGTGCGCGTTGGAAAATCCGCTCTTTGGGTCGAGATGTCCACCCCCTCTACCGAGCACATTCTTAAATTAATCGACTTACTTCGAACTCTTTGACATTCTCTGATGATGACAGTATAATCGTCGGTCGGCTAATTGATATTCGTAGGGCTTCGGCATTTTGCGACAGAAGCCCGAGTTTGAAGATTAAGGAGAATTATTATGGACACGAAGCCCACTCGCATGGAGGAGCTAAAACCAAAAGATAAGCTAACTGGCACTGTCATTAAAACAATGCTATCTGGGGTTGTTATCGATATTGGCATGGAAGTTCCCGGCATTGTTCACATTTCACGCATTCAGAGCGAACCTGTCAACCGAGCGGAAGATGTCGTTGAGATTGGTCAGGAAGTTGAGGTATGGATTCGGCAGGTTTTTCCGGATCGTGAGCGCATTGAGTTAACGATGATTAGGCCATTGGGGTTGGAATGGCGCGAAATCACCAAAGGAATGGTTAGCAAAGGTATTGTAACCCGCCTGGAAAAGTACGGTGCATTTATTGATATTGGAGCGGAACGCCCTGGCCTGGTTCACATTAGTGAGATGGCGCATGGTTTTATTGACTCCCCTGGTGATGTTGTGCAAGATGGCGACGAAGTTGAAGTACAGGTACTCAGCGTAAATCGACGCCGCAAACAGATCAAATTGAGCATGAAAGCGCTCATGGATCCCCCGGTCAAGACGGCAAAAATTGTTGAGGAGATCAACGAGGAAGTCAACAATGAGCCAGTGCCTACGGCAATGGAAGCCGCTTTACGTCAGGCGATGGAACGTTCGCAAAATGGCGAAAGCAAGGGGAAAAAGAAGAAAAAAGGCGCTTCGCTCAATGATGAGCTTGAGAGTATTTTCTCGCGAACATTGAACAAAGATTAGTTGAAATCGAATTCGATTTCAATCGTAATTTCTTCACCATGCGATATAAAAAACCCCGCCAATGGCGGGGTTTTTAGTTTGTGATTCAAGAGACAAAAGGCAGATCAGCGACAACTGCCGGAACGCCGCCCACATCGACCGGGGTTTGTGGCTGGTCAAAAGGGCGTTTAAGTACTGCCAGGGCAATATCCCCAAAACGCGGCGATGCAGCCACCGAGGTGATTTTCCCTACAGATTTTCCGTCAATGCGAACAGTTGTGGCTAATTCTACAGAGGCGTCCAGACGCAAACCCATCAGGCGCCGGGTGATTTTATCGTAGTTGACTTGCCGAGCAATAATTTCTTGCCCGGTAAAGCAACCTTTAGTCATCGAAATGGCCGTATGTTGCAGGCCAACTTCCAGCGGGGTGTAATCATCGGTAAGTTCGGTTTGATGGCCGGGAAGTCCCGCTTCTATCCGAATGACCTCGTAATCTGTGAAGGATAGCTCTGCGGTTCCCTGCTTTGCCAAAAGTTGCATGATCGACTCAGTTTCGGATTGTGGTAGGATCAGCCGGAAAACTATATCGTCAAACCCAGCCTCGCCAAAAGTAAATGCCGCGGATTTTCGAAACGTAAAACGCGCCACGCCTCCAACCGTAGGCGGCGAATCCAAACCCAGCGTATCAAGAACCTGTGCAGCTTGCGAACCTATCAGCAGGATTTGCGCATATTTTGCGCTCTGATTTTCCAGTCGGACATCATCATTAAAAAAGATGCGGCTGCGCAAATAGGCTTCGGTCGCCAGGACTCGCTCGGGGAGGGAGACAATCCCCAAAGATTCGCCATCCTCAAAGACCCGAAACACATCCAGAATGCGCGCCGTGGGAGATGTCAACACGGTCAGCCGGGCATCATCCGCGCCTAAATTGCGTAAGTCATTGCTCGTCTGGCGTTGTAGAAAATCGACCCGACTGCTGCCAGAAATCGATAAAAATCCGGCATTTGGAATGGGGTAAAAAAAATTGGTGTTCATAATATTTTGTCTGGAATAGAACGAAATACGCCCCCATCCAAAAGCCCCGCCCCCAACGATTGGAGGCGGGGCTATCTATTTATGCAGCCTGCGGAATCGGTGTTCCGCCGGTTTTTTCCACGGGGGTCGGGAAAATTTCTTCAAACTCTTCTCGACCAATGGTTTCTACTTCCATCAGGCGATCCGCCACCGCGTCCAATTTATCGCGATATTTGAGCAGAATTTGCTTGGCTTCTTCGTAAGCCT
Source organism: Anaerolineae bacterium (assembly GCA_014382605.1). Classification (GTDB taxonomy): domain Bacteria; phylum Chloroflexota; class Anaerolineae; order Anaerolineales; family UBA11858; genus NIOZ-UU35. The sequence goes on along the minus strand of JACNJM010000227.1, from coordinate 17,329 downwards.
CACCAACGGTGCGGCGGACTTCCTGATCGATCTTCTCGGCAACAGCCTCAGAGTAATCACGCTGCTCAGAAATTTCGCGGCCCAAAAAGATGAGTTCTTCTTTCTGTCCATATACCATTGGGCCAAGGTCATCGCTCATACCCAGGCGTGTGATCATGGTGCGCGCCATACGAGTGACTCGCTCCAGATCGTTGGATGCACCCGAAGTAATATCATCAAAGACAATTTCCTCCGCAGCGCGTCCGCCTAATAAACCAACCATACTGGCAAAGAGTTTTTTCTTCGCCATGAGGGTTCGATCTTCCTCAGGGTAAATCAGGGTATAGCCGCCAGCCTGTCCGCGGGCAGTGATCGAAACTTTATGAACCGGATCACCCTCGGGCAAGGCGTTGGTCACCACAGCGTGGCCCGCTTCGTGATAGGCAACAATTCTCTTTTCGCCCTCACTAATCAGGCGGCTCTTACGCTCCGGCCCGGCGATCACGCGTTCAATCGCTTCTTCAAATTCAGACTGACCAATTTCTTTTTTATCGCGCCGTGCGGCCAAAATTGCGCCTTCATTAACCATATTTTCAATATCGGCGCCCACAAAACCAGGGGTAGCTCGCGCCAACACAACCAGATCAACATCGTTCGCCAAAGGTTTCCCGCGCACATGAATTTTCAAAATCGCTTCACGGCCGCGCACATCGGGCTGGTCTAAAACGACCTGACGGTCAAAACGTCCCGGACGCAACAGCGCCGGATCGAGCACATCGGGGCGATTGGTGGCGGCAACGATAATGACATTGGTGTCGGTGTCGAAGCCATCCATCTCGACCAGCATCTGATTGAGAGTTTGCTCGCGTTCGTCGTGGCTGCCACCCAAACCGGCGCCACGCTGCCTGCCAACAGCATCAATTTCATCCACAAAAACAATACAGGGTGAATGACGTTTGGCCTGCTCGAACAAATCGCGCACGCGGCTGGCACCCACACCCACAAACATTTCCACAAATTCTGAACCGGAAATGGAGAAGAATGGCACACCCGCCTCCCCAGAAACGGCCTTGGCCAACAGGGTTTTGCCGGTTCCAGGAGGGCCAACCAATAGCACACCCTTCGGGATACGCGCTCCCAAAGCGATGAATTTTTCCGGTTCTTGCAAAAATTCGACCACTTCTTCCAGCTCGAACTTGGCTTCTTCCACACCGGCCACATCTTCAAATGTCACCGTGGGCTGATCGCCAGTAAACATACGCGCCCGCGATTTACCGAATGCCATCGCTGCGTTATTACCACCTTGCGCCTGACGGAAAATAAACCAGAACATCGCACCCAGCAAAACCACCGGGCCAAGATAGCTCAAAATCGTGATGACACCTACCCACTGATTGGGGGGTTCGATTTCGACTTTAATATTCTGGGGATTTAAATCTTCCGCTGTAACACCTAACTCGAGCAATTGCGCCACCAAAGTGGATGCAAGTTCTTTTTGGGCAATGCCCTCGGTGCCATCGCTATAAACTACGCGCACTTCTTTTTCAGCACCGACCACGCGCGCGACCTCGCCGCGGCGGATCTGCATTGCTAATTCATTAATCGACAAAATTTCTTGCGATTCGGTGCTTTGTCGATAGTTAAAGAAAAGCAATATGGCAATGCCAATGATGAAAAGGATATATATAAACGAAGATCGGTTTCTTGATGAATCCACAAATACCTCCAACTGTATAAGCCTAAAAAAGGCCCACGAATTATACCAATCTATCCACCATGCTGGTAGCAATTTAGACAAAAGTACGGGGAAATTAACGAGCTTCTAACGAAGCAATTGCAAACTTTCCATTATTTGCGCCATGTTAGCCGATAAAACACGCCGATCAAACTCGGCTTCAATGCAGGCACGCCCCTTCTCGCCCATGATCTGCCCCACTCGGCGGTGTCCGGCCAGATAACGAATCCCAGCCGCGAGCGCGTCTGCATCACCGGGCGGCACGAAGATGCCCGCTTCAGCCTGCTCCACCACATCTCGAATTACGCCATCAATCGCCAAAATCACCGGCCGGCCGGCCGCCATATAGTCAAATACCTTATTGGGATATACCGTCTTATACATTTCGATGGGCTTGAGGATCGCGATGCAAGCATCCGCTGCGGCCAGCGCCCCGCCCATCTTATTTTTGGGAACAGAGGCAACAAAATGTACATTCGTCAAATTCAGGCGCGCGGCATACGCGATCAAAACGGGTTTCTCTTTGCCATCACCCAGCAGTACAATGGCTATTTCAGGGGTATCGTGCAATTGTGCAGCCGCATCGAGCAGCACGGGCAAATCATTTGACATACCATGCGCGCCTGCATATAAGGCCACAAATTTTCCTTTCAAGCTATGCTGATGACGGAATTCGTTCCCATCATCAGCGGGGTTGAACATCTGCGGATCGGCCCCATTGGGAACGAGGGCAATCTCGCGTCCGCCGCGTGCCTGAATATGCTCAATAAATCCGGGCGAATTGACTAGCATCTGGTCGGCGCGGCGATAGAGGAAACGCTCTAACCATTCGGATGCTGTGATCAGCGGGCGATTTTTCAGCACGCCCACGGCGATGGCAAATGCAGGCCATAAATCGCGGATTTCAAATAAAAAAGGAACGCGCTTGAGCCGCGCCAGCAGCCAGGCGGTCACACCCTGAAAAATGGGTGGGGAGGTGCCCCAGACGAGATCCACATTCCGCACGCGCCACCCGGTCAAAAAGGACGACACCATAAAGCTGAAGAAACTAAAGACGCGGTGAACAAAACTTTTATGGAGAGCCGAGTAGGTATAGGAACGAATGACCCTAACACCTGACTCATCTTCCGTAGAGACGATGGGATCAGGCGTCAGGGTTGTATTACCGGTAAGATAGCTGACCGGGCTGGCTATCACGGTAACATGGTGCCCCGCTTGCGCCAGATAACGAGCAATTTCATGGTGACGGGTTCCGCCGGGTTCATTGAGGGCGGCAAATGCCTGATGGACTAATAATATGTGCATAGCGGGTTATCAAAATCAGTATTTTCCCAAACCACATCGGCGTGCTGACGCGGCTGGGCTTGCTGAAAATAAAGCTGCTGGCCGGGAACATAACGCGTTTGATAGCGTTGCAAAAGCGCCGCTTCATTGTCTCCGGCTCCGTTGCGCAAATCACGCTGCACAGCGCGGGGAACCGACACCTGAAAATCTGCGTCAACGAAGATACGAAAATCCCAATAGGCCACCAGTTCCGGGCGAAGAAGAAAAACACCATCGAATAATAATACCGCATTGATAGGCGCTGTATGTGATGGTTCGTCGAGAGCGGCATTTTCCCGGTAATTATACTTGCCGGTTTGATAAATTCGATTCCCCTCCGGGCCAAGGGGATGCAACAAAAGATCAATCAATGCCTGATTGTCGAAAGAATCCTGATAATATCCGGCGGGGGAATCTACCCCCTGGCGATAGCGATATTCACGCGGGTAATGAAAGCGATCAATGGAGGCGCGAATCACGGGTCGGAAAGGCGCGATTGGCGTGATTAATTCATCAGCCAGAAATGTTTTTCCTGCGCCGTCTACACCATCAATGGCTACCCGCAAAGGATGGGCAGCTTTTCGAGTCAGAATCAATGCGGCTAATTGCTCAAGGGCCTGTTGTCGGTTGCTCATCATGATTCATCCGGGAAGCGCCATTCGCTGGTAAACGTAAACGGCAGAGGCACGTCGGCTTGAATACTCCACGAAAGTGCAGGGATTTTCTGGGCATAAGTCGGGGAAACCCAGCCCATATAAGGCGCAGCTTTGCCGCTTCCAGCGAGCAACTCCCCGGCGCGAATATGTTGAAAGTTAAAAGTTGAAGGTTGGAAGTTGGCCTGCATTGATATCTGGAGGGAGATCCAGCCGTGGGGGGATTGGAATTCAAGTTTCAGGTTTTCGCTATCAAGCTTCCACGGCCAATCGGGGAGCAGCCAGTGGAGGCAGGCACTTAGCGATGACGGGGAATAGGAGACGGGGAGAAGCTCGTCGGTCACAATCCAGTGCTGATCAGCATGAGCGATTACTGTGCGGCGGTGAGTAAGACCCATTTTACGGTAGCCATTATGTTCGGCGGTGGCACGCTGCCAAGAGCTATCGTCGGCGTGTTCATAGGCAATAATTTTCGCCTGCGCCCGATCCAGATAGAGGAAACGTCCGGCGCGAGTCATTTGCTCCTGCTGATTAATAGTGATCGTGTTATGAACTTGAGTGCGTGTCAGCGCGTTATCCCAGGGTGGGTCGGCGTTATAGAGGTATGTACCCGCATCCTGAGCGATATTCAACCCCCGCCACCACAAATCGAGATGGAGTTGATCGGCATGGCCCGGGCGGCCAGTGAAGTTCGCCGCGCGCAGGTAAGCCCAGGAAGCTTTCATTCTCAGCGTATTGGGCTGGTCGGTTTGAGAAGTTGTACGTTTAGCATTCAACCTGCAACGTTCAATCTTTAACCATGTCCCCATTTCATCCCACACACCCTGCTCAAAAGCGGGTTCGCCCAAAAATGCTTGTGATGCTGCCTGAAGCGTGGGACGGTAATCGTCAAAGGGTTGCACGGTCAACGGGAGAATATACGCGCCATCATTGGGGCCGAGGTTGGGAACGCGTCCGGTTTCGGGGTCGGTGATGGATAGCAGCCAACGGGCAGCGAGTTGCAAATGAGGCGTTGCGGATTTAAGGTTGAAAGTTGAAGATTTACTGAATCGCTGAATCGCATTCACCCAGAGAGCCAGTTGCAACATCAGGCGGTGATAATTGGCGCTATGCTGGCTATATGCGCCATTTTTGTCAATTTGCTGCGTCAGCCCGCGATTAAACCACTTCCAGCCCAGTTTGGCCCAGCGGCGCGCCTGCGGGTGCTGCGGCAGGCAGGCCGCGGCAGTGATCAGCCCGGCAGCTTCGCTGAGCAAATGGTTGTTGTTTTGAGCGCGAGCGTACAGCAAAGATGGCGGAATGCGGCTAGCATGTTGGGCAATTGCAGCGGCAAGTTGTGAATGGCGAATGGCGGTTGAGTGAAAGGAGGTTGAAAATATTTGCCCGGCGAAGGCAAAGGCCAAAAGACGTAGGGCAACTTCCTGGGCGGACGCCCAATTGGGGCCGCGATTAACCGGGTTGGCTACCTGGAATTCTTCGAAATATGTCCAAAAGGCCGCGGGATAACGCTCATCCCCGCTGAGGTAATACGCGCGCCCTAACGTGAAGGCCCAACCAAAACGAGCTGGTTCCCAGATGAATTTGGGATCCGCTATTCCCCAGGGTTGACGCCCGATTTCGTAATCTATCCAGTGAGAAAGCGCTCCGGGGGGAGTCAGTTCTATGGGCACAGGCAGCACGCCAAAGCGTCGAAACTGACCCTCCACGATAAGATCGGCTTCGGCAAGCAGGTGTGCGATTTTTTTATCCCCCATCAACTGCGTTAGTTCGTCTTTGCCTGGCAAGAACAGGATGGGACAGAGGTCGGGAGTCGGGAGGTCGATTGAGTTGCTCACCTGTCTTCCGTCTTCGGCCTTCTGTTTTTCCACTTCCGTCTTCCAGCGCAGATAACCGGAGCGCAGCAAAATTTGATAGGCGGCATACAAGCCTACCTGCCGAGGCCCCAACTCGCGCAGGGCTTTCAGAATCAGGGACAGTCGGGGCATTCGACCTCGCTGCCAATTTGGATGGTTTTGCGCGTACGCAGCGCCATAACCGCGGCGAAGGTGGTTTCAGTGACGCCAAAAATTTGCTCGTAAGGGATGGGGGGCGGACCACCCTGAGTAATTGCCTGACTGAAGGCTTCCCAGATAGCGCGGTGACCCTTATCTTGACGGAAGCGCGAACGTGCCACTTTGCGCGAGCCATTATGCACCATCTCCAGTGCGCGGAAGTCATCTAATACGGCGATACGCCCACTGGCAAAAACTTCGACACGCTCTTTCGGGAAAGCTTTATCCCCGTTTGCCAGATAGGAAAGTGTGCCCAGCGAACCGTCGGGAAAATTGAAGGTAATCACAATATTATCTTCAAGATAGCGACCAGCCTCGGGAATGGTGTGCGCGGTCACAGAAACCGGGCTTTGCCCCGCGAGGAAGGTGAGAAAATCAACAAAGTGGCAGCCTTCGCCAATAATACGTCCACCGCCTTCAGCCGGATCATGCAACCAATGCGTAAGGGGGATGTACCCGGCATTGACGCGGTAATGCGCTACCAGAGGCTCTTTGCGGTCTGCAATGAATGCGGCAAGTTGTTGAGCCAGCGGCGCGAAACGTCGATTATACCCAGCCGTCAGTAACGCATTCTCGGTCTTGATTAATTGCGCTTTGATGGCGGATAATTGCTCGCGATTGATGGCTAATGGTTTTTCTACAAAGACGTGCTTGCCTGCCTGCAGCGCGGCGATGACCTGATCGGCATGGAGATGATGCCGGGTGAGGACAGCAACAGTATTGATATTGGGATCGCTGAGGATGCGTGCTTCATCATCGGTGGCGTAACTGAAATTAAATTTGCGGGCGGCATGATGCGCGCTCAAACCCGAACCTGAAACAATGCCGACAAGATTCATCCCGGAAATTTTCTTTACCGCCGGAAGCATGACGGCGCTGGCAAAGTTGCCCGCTCCAAAGACGCCCAAATTGCACGCGGATGGTTGATGATGAATAGATGCTTCGTCAGCAAACTTAAACTTTAAACCTTCAGCGTTTAACGATTCGTCCTGCGGATAGGTCAGCAGAACGCCCAGGAAATTCTCTTCCTTCTTACCGGTGATTAATTCATAAGCTTCAGGCGCATCTTCAATCGTAAATCTATGTGTCACCAGCGGCTTCACCTGCAAACGGTCTTCAGCCAGTAAATCAACAAAAGCTTCCAGGTTCCGGCCTTCGGTCCAGCGCACATAGCCAATCGGGTAATCGCAGCCCTTCTCTTCATACTTGGCATCATAGCGGCCAGGGCCATAAGAGCGCGAATTAATAAAGCTCAATTCTTTTTCAAAATACAATTTACGTGGAATATTCAACCCTACCGCGCCAATCGCCACCACCTTGGCCCGGTCTCGTGCCAGCTCTCCAGCTAAATTAACAGGATCATCCGAAGGTGTGTCTGCGCAGATTAACGCCGCATCGCAGCCATGACCGCGTGAGCATTTGCGCGCGGTTTCCACTGCCCGATCGCGCAGCACAGCTTCAAATCCCATGCTTTCGGCCAGCGCTACACGGCGCGGGTCGAGATCAATCCCTAACACCTTGCAACCCGCTGCGGAGGCGATCCCGGCTGCCAAAAGCCCCAAGATTCCCAGACCAATTACCGCTACTCGTTCGCCAAGCTGACTCTCCGAAAGGCGGAAACCGTGCAAAGCAATTGCGCCCAGGGTAGCAAATGCTGCGGTTTCAAAATCAACATGTTCGGGCAGATGCGTGAGTAGATTTTTCGGTACAACGGCATACTCTGCGTGGACGGCATATCCGCCGCCCGCACAGGCCACACGATCGCCCACCTTAAAGCCTTGCAAATCTTCCCCGACAGCAAAAATCGTACCAGCCGAAGAGTAGCCCAAAGGCATCGGCTGGTCAAGACGATTAAATGCCGCATCGATCGTTGTTAGCACGCCCTCCCGGCGCGCCTTGTCGATGATCTGGCGCACCAAATCAGGCCGTGAACGCGCTTTTCCCACCAGATTTTTCTCGGCAAATTCAACAACCATGCGCTCGGTTCCAGCCGAAACCAACGAAGCCGCCGTGCGCACCAACGCCGTCCCCTGCTTGCATGTCGGCGGCGGTACATCGGCAACAGATGTTTCACCCGTGCGAAGATTCTGCAATAATTGTTTCATAGAGCTCCCAGCATTCGTCTTAGGTCGTTTCGTCTCAGGCCTATGCCCTTGAAGAGAGATTTCCCAGTATACCGCGACTCACACCATCAGGGTACACCGGGAGATAATTGTACTTTTTTATAACCACTACCAACACCCTATGATATAATTTTTCACGCTAAAATAAGTCAGGAGCATCACTTGTCAGACCCACGCATCGAAAAATTCGCTCACATATTGGTCAATCACTCCGCCAGAATACAACCCGGAGACCGCGTGCTTATCGAAGCTTCCACCGTGGCCGAACCGCTGGTGAAAGCGCTTTACGCCAATATTCTGCAGCAGGGCGGTCACCCGCACTTGCAGCTCAATTTTCCCGATCAGGCGGCTGTTTTTTATACGCACGCCAACCAAACCCAACTTGAGTTCACCCCCACCTTCCGTAAACTGGCCTACGACGAGTTCGAATCGCGCATCCGCATTCACTCCGAGACCAACCCGCGAGCGCTAACCCACATCTCACCGGACAAGCAGGCTCGCCATCAAAAGGCGCTGGCTTCCATTCTGGCAACTCAAATGCGGCGCGGCGCGGCCAAAGAATTCAAATGGGTTACGACACTGTATCCCACCGAAGCTTACGCCAAAGAAGCCAACATGGATTACGAATCCTACAAGGATTTTGTCTATCAGGCCTGCTTCGCCGATGAAAATACCCCCGACCCAATGGCAGCCTGGAAAGAATTTGAAGCCCGGCAGCAGAAAATTATTCAGCAGATTGAAGGGCATGATAAAGTGAAGTTGCGCGGCCCCAATGTAGATTTGACGCTCTCGATTCGAGGGCGCACGTTCAAGAATTCTTTTGGGGAACACAACATGCCCGATGGGGAGATTTACACCGGCCCGGTGGAATCATCGCTAAATGGGTGGGTACGCTACACCTACCCTGCAATTACGGGTGGGCGCGTGGTTGAAGGCGTGGAACTCGCCTTCAAGGATGGCCGCGTGACCCAAGCTACTGCCCAAACCAACCAGGATTTCCTCAACGAGATGCTCAACACCGACCCCGGAGCGCGTTACATAGGCGAATTCGCCATTGGCACCAACTATAATATTGACCGCTTCATCGGTCACATTCTCTTTGACGAGAAAATCGGTGGCACCTTCCACATGGCTTTGGGCGCGGGCTACCCGGAAACTGGCAGCCAAAACAAAAGCGCCATTCACTGGGATATGATCTGCGATTTACAGCACGATTCGGAAATTCTGGTAGACGGTGAACTCGTCTATAAAAACGGTCAATTCATTATCTAATTCACTCAGCCCGCTCTTTTGGGTTAAGCCCGCCAAAAACCCCGCAAAATTGGGCGCACGTCCTCAGCCGTCACAAAGGCTGTTTCATCCACTTCACGTACAATTCGATCCACTGCGACAACGCTTTTGCGGCGCACACTGCAACTAATTAGTGTGACCATGCCATCCTTGCCGCGCGCTGGAATTTCAGTCACGGCGTAACCTTCACCGCGCAGACGCTCAATAATGGCAGCGCCTCGCCGCGGGCTGACAATGCTCAGGTGCGTATGCCCCACAGCCAGACGCTCTTCAATTAGCATGCCCACCACATTACCCGTAGCAAACCCCGAAGCATAACCAATAATATTCAGAGGATTATCCAGATTACTGAGCACAGAAGTAATTGCCAGCACAAAAATACCCGACTGGAAAAATCCAAGAATCCAGGCGGCAACTTTACGCCCGCGCATCACAAACAGCACGCGCAAAGTATCCAGACTCATATCAGCTACGCGCAGCAAAAAAATTAACAACGCTCCCAGTAACGCCTGAGGGCCAAAGTCAAACACCATCTTTTATTCCAACTCCGAGAGCGGCCAATTCGGCATCGCATCTATATCCAACCCGTCACGCAGACCGGCGCTAAACCGAAAACAACCTGCCGCTGCGATCATGGCAGCATTATCGGTACACAATGAAATATGCGGAATATGCACCGCCAGTTTAGCTTCGGCCAGAATGCGCTCGCGCAAGGCTTGGTTGGCCGATACACCGCCTGCAATCAATAGCTCTTTCGCGCCAAATTCTTCAGCGGCAGCAAACATCTTTTGTGCCAGCACATCCACCACAGCTTCCTGAAAACTGGCGGCAATATCAGCCACTGGGAGTTCTTCGCCGTTAGCTTCCAGCTCGCGCACCAGGCGCAGCACGGCGGTTTTTAGTCCGCTGAAGGAGAAATCCCAGGTACCAGGCAGCCAGGCACGCGGCAGTTTCTGTGCCTGCGGGTCGCCATCCACAGCTGCGCGCTGAATTGCAGGGCCGCCCGGGTAGGCTAACCCCAGCAGGCGCGCTACTTTGTCGAAGGCTTCTCCAGCGGCATCGTCGAGGGTTGCCCCCAGCCGCTGGTAGCTGTGATGGGCGCCCATCAAAACCAATTCGGTATGTCCGCCTGAGACGATCAAAGCCAGCAGCGGGAATTGAGGCTCCGGGGGCAGGTCTGCGCCGAGGTTCTGCAGCCACGCAGAGTACAGATGCCCTTCGAGATGGTTGATCCCCAATAGAGGCAGGCCACTCCCCAGGGATAAACCCTTGGCTGCGTTGATGCCGACCACCAACGAGCCAGGCAAGCCCGGCCCACGCGTCACGGCGATTCCATCCACTTCTTGCAAAGAAATATGCGCATCCCGCAGCGCGGCATTGATAATCGGATAAATACTGCGGATATGCTGGCGCGAGGCCACTTCTGGGAAGACGCCGCCATACTGGGCGTGCAAATCAATCTGCGAAGCTACTGCGCTCGATAAAATCACGCGCCCGTTCTCAACTACCGCTGCGGCAGTTTCATCACAGGATGTTTCAATGCCTAAAATTCGGATTATTTCCATACTAAATACGTTTGCGGGTTCACGATCAAACCTGCCAACCTTTCAACTTGCTAACTCGTAATCGGTATCACCAAATCTAACGGAAACTCTGCCAGAATTTCCATCTTGCCATCAGGACGCACCCAGACCGTATCTTCAAGGCGACAACCCATCTCCTTTTCGGGGTAATACAGCCCGGGTTCAATGGTGACAACCACGCCAGGAGCCAAAATATCTTCTTTGGAGGCGTTACTCCCTGCCCAGGGTCGCTCATGAACGTGCAGTCCCAAGCCATGCCCGAGGCTGTGGACATAGCCCTCTTGCAAGAAGTCGTTTGACTTGATCGTCGGGTGTCCTTGTGCTTCAAAAAGTTCACAAGTACGATCCTGGTACTGCGCAAAGGAGGCATTAACCTGCAATTCGCCCATCACCTTTTGGTAAACAGCGTAGACATCATCATAGAGGGCCTGCGCAGCATCGGGGGCATAGCCCAAACACCAGGTGCGCGTAAAATCGTAATAGTAGCCGCCGCCAGCCTGGCAAGGAAAAATATCGAAGACTATGGTTTGCCCCAAGTGCAGCAGATCGCTGGCTGTACCGGCGCTGTGTGGCACCCCCGCATCGCGCCCGATGGCAAAGATGGTGCCTTCGGGATTTTCTGCGCCCAACTCAGCCAGCCACAAGTTAATGCGTCGCTTGACATCTCCAATCGTCCAGGGTTGCCCATCGGGCTGCACCAAAATTTCGTCTTTGGCTTTCTGCGCGCCGAGAAACTCGGCCACTCGCCCGACAACTTCGGTGGTGATTTGCCCCATCTGACGAATATGGGCGATCTCGGCTTCGTCTTTGGTTGCCATAGCTTGCAGCAATAGCGAATCGCGCGAAGTTTCAGGCACAATTTCTAAATCCGGCATAATTTTTTGCAACGCTGCAAAGAGCGCATAACCCGCGCCTACATCCATCTTGCCGTACAGCGCCATGCGCCCGGCAGTCTGGCCTTGCTCGGAAAGCATTTTTTTGTAGCGCAGCGCCACCGCCAGAACAGTATCACCATCGGCTTGTTTGAGCAAATCTTTTAAATTGTAATCGATCAGATTTTTGGTCTGCAATCCGGTAGCGGCGGCTTCGTCGCGCTCCATGGGGTTATAAAACAGCACGGGGGCTTTGCCGCGCGCTTTAATCAAATCGGCGCTGGTGAGATGCCCGCCGCCGGTCATATAGTACATGGCCGGGTTGTGCTGCGCCGGGCCAGTAACAAGTATAGCGTCTATATTTTTTTCGTGCATCAAACGATCAAGGTCTGATTTCATGGATAATTCCTTTGCGTTGAAGGTTGGCAGGTTACAGGTTAGCTTGCAAAGCCTGAAGCAATATTTTTTCCTGCTCTGGCAAAACGGTACGCGGGTCGAAGACCGCTTTGCCATCTTGAATTCGACCAATGATGGGGATCGGCAGGGCGCGCAGTTTTTGCATGAGTTTATCGGGATGGGGATGATTGAGCGCCAGCAGCGAAGTCGGCAGGGATTCGCCCGGAAGGCTGCCGCCGCCAACGGTGGATTCGCCAGGGATGACCGCGCCACGCCCGAGGTGGGCAGCCCAGCCCTGGGCGCGGGCTTGCAGTTCAGGCTGAGAGGCGGAAATCATGCGCCACACGGGAATCTCGCTTTCGGCTTCGTCTTTGAGGTAATGCAGCAATGTCGCCGAGAGGGCTGCCAATGCCAATTTATCAGCACGGACGGCCCGCGCCAGGGGGTGTTTTTTGAGTTTGGCGACCAGGTCTCCGCGCCCCGCGATAATGCCAGCCTGCGGCCCGCCGAGCAATTTATCACCCGAAAAACAGACCAAATCGGCACCAGCGGTCAACGATTCCTGTATGGTGGGTTCGTGCAGCAAGCCAAACTGAGCCGTATCAATCAGCGTGCCAGAACCGAGATCATCCAGCACGGGGATTTGGGCAGAACGCGCCACACCCACAATTTCGGCCAGAGCAGGTTCGGTGGTAAAGCCAATAATGGCAAAATTGGAGCGATGGGCGCGCATCACCAGTTTGATGGGTTGCGCATCGATAGCGTGCTGATAGTCGCGTAGATGCACGCGGTTAGTAGCGCCGATCTCAACCAGTTTTGCGCCGGATTGCTTCATCACATCAGGGATGCGGAAGCCGCCGCCAATTTCGACCAGTTGCGAACGCGCAATCAGCACCCGGCGACGCGACGCTAAAGCGGTGAGAGCCAGTAAGACCGCAGCGGCGTTGTTATTGACCACCAGTGCATCTTCAGCGCCAGTAAGGCGCGTCAGCAACGCGGCGGCGTGAGTCAAGCGTGAGCCACGCTGCCCTTTGTCGAGATCGTATTCCAGATTCGAATAGCCCGTCGCGACAGATTGGGCTGCTGCGAGGGCCGTGGCGCTCAAAGGAGCGCGGCCCAAATTTGTGTGCACAATCACACCCGAGGCGTTGATCACCCCCATTAAGGTAGGCGCAACCCAATTTTTCAGTTTCGTTTCAGCCTGTTCGAGAATAGAATCCACCTCAGGCAAGGCGCCCCCAGCTAGAACGACCTTTCGCACATCATCCAACACCAGACGCAACGCATCCAGAGTCAGCAAGCGGCCATGTGCAGTTATCCAGGCCTGCGGCTGAGGTCTTTTCAGTAATTTATCAATGGAGGGGAGATTGCGAAGGTCGGGGGTCATAAGTGAGGTAATTAGGGATTCCAGCGGCTGCGTTCGCGCAAGCGAATGAGCAATTCAATCCCGCCAATGCTCAGTCCAAACAATATGACCAGCGCCGGTGTAAGCACGCGCCCAATTTGAAGCCAGATCAGCGCGGCTGCAAAAAAAGCCGCCAGAAGGGCCTCGCGGATAATTGTAAACACCGTGGCCGGTGGTTTTGATGGGAAACGGCGATTTAGGTACGCCGATATGGGAAGTACAAGACCACTGACCCCCAAAACCAATAAAAAGAAAAATAACCAGCGTGGGCCAAGTGTGGGCAGAGTATAGTAGATTACGGCCAACAACCCACCCCAGCCACCAATAGAAAGTATTATGGCTGCCGGAATGTAAAAGCCAACCGCAGGGGTGTTATTCTGATTCATGATTTGATGCGATTCTAACACACGGCTTTATGGATGGCGGCCATTTCGCCCCACCAGTTCGGACAACGTCACCACCTGGTAACCGCGGCGCGCCAACGCGGGCAGAATAATTTCTAGCGCTTTGGCCGTGCGTGCGCCACGCGTACCATGATCATGGAGAATGATGACCGCGCCGGGTTTTATTTTCCATAAAACGTAATAAGCCGAAAACCAATGGATATTAATCTGCGGGTCATAAGGATACACCGAACCCAATACACATTGATAATCATGTTCCGCAATCACAGCCAGCATTTCATCGTTGTACCAACCCGAACCGGGGCGCAGCCAGTGCGTTTCAGCATATTGCGAGAGGGCGCGGTCCGCCTGGAGCAATTTGTCTTCGAATACATCAATTGGCAATTGGATGCTCGGCTCATCGGCGGTCAGATGATTGCCCAGTTCATGTCCTTCGACAATCATGCGCTGAAGAATATCTTCGTTGCCTGAAATATGATCGGTAATGATAAAAAATGTGGCGTGAGAATCATATGCGTCGAGTACTTGCAAAATTTTCTGGGAATCTTCGGCATCGGGACCGTCATCAATTGTCAGGGCCACAATCCGCTGTTCGGTTTCTATCGAATAGAGTACTTCTGGCGAACTACGTCGCAAACGGGGGATCAACCACTCTGGATTCAGCCAAACCAGCGCGCCAAAGACGAGCAGCAGCGTCGGGGTCGTTATCGCCAGAATTTGCACAATTCGTGGGAGCATTGGTTTTTTAGAGTATCTTTCAGCCAACCGTCATCGGATATTGCCATAGAGCACACCGAGAACGCCAAGATTTTTTCTCCGTGTACTATGTGACATTATTATTACTCTTCAATCAACATTCGGCGCAGCACCTTGCCGACAAAGGATTTAGGCAAATCTTCGCGGAATTCGATCTCCCAGGGGACCGCGTACGCATCCAGGCGCTTGCGACACAGATTGAGTAGTTCATCTTGAGAGAGATTCGTCCCCGGACGCGGCACAACAAAGGCCTTGATCTTTTGTCCATCCGCGCCAGCAGGGATGCCAACTACGGCGACTTCGAGCACTTTGCTGTTTTCGTAGAGCACTTCTTCCACATCGCGCGGGTACACGCTAAAATCGCCAGCCATGATGGTATCACGTTTGCGGCTGATGATGGTAAAAAATCCGTCGGCATCCATCACAGCTACATCGCCGGTATGCAGCCAGCCATCTTCGAGTACAGTTTCTGGCTCGGCAAGCGCATCCGGCTGCCAATAGCCCGGCATCACCTGTGGGCCTTTGACCAATAATTCGCCAATCTGACCCGGTGGTAAAATTTCGCCGGAAACCAGGTCAACGATTCTGGCATCTGTGTTCGGAATGGGGATGCCAATCGAACCGGCGCGGTCCATGCCGTTGAGCGGATTAGCATGGGTCACCGGCGCCGACTCGGTAAGGCCATACCCCTCCACCAGGCGGCTGCGCGTTAATTTTTCAAAAGCTTCTTTCACTTCTACCGGCAGCGGAGCCGCTCCGCTGATACACGCTTTAATCGAAGACAGGCCATAATTGCGCACGCCGGGAGCTTGATTGATCAGTGCATAGATCGAGGGCACGCCGGGAAAAACCGTAGGCTTATATTCCTGAATGTGCTGCAAAACCTGTTCAAGTTCAAAGACCGGCAGCAACACAATCGTCGCCCCGATACAAATAGGGATGTTCATGGCCGTGGTCATACCGTAACTATGAGTCAGCGGAATGACCGCCAGGAAAGTTTCCTCCCCATATTGCACATCGGGAATCCAGTGGCGAGTTTGCAATGCGTTGGCCACCAGATTGGCGTGCGTCAGACAAACACCTTTTGGCTCATCGGTGGTGCCACTGGTATAGAGAATTGCAGCCACATCGTCAAAACTGGCCTGATACTCGGGGGGTTCCCAGGGAGCATCCATCATCAGGCGATCCATCAGATAATAATCCAGCCCCGGAGGGGCTTCTTCGTGCAGTTGAAAACCGGCGGCCTGCCAACGCGCCATCAACTGCTTATAAACCCGCACAGAAAGCACGGTACGAATATCGGCCAGAATCACTTTGAGGGGGATCTGCTGCTGGATGACGCGCGCCAACTCGCCAAATTCATTCAGCGTTATCAGAACTTTGGCATCCGTCTGGCGAATTTGTTTCAAAATCTGGGCGGCATCCGCTTCAGGATTCGAGAGTACCACCACACCGCCGACTTTCAAGGCAGCGTAATAAGCAATCATCATCTGCGGCATATTGGGCAAAACCACCATTACATGATCGCCGGGCTGCACCCCCAAACCGTGCAGAGCATGGGCAAACTGATTTACACGCCGATCCAATTGACGGTAGGTTAGTTTTGAGCCGTAGAAGATCGTGGCAATCTGGTTCGGCACTTGCTCGGCGGCAATCTCCAAAAAACGTGGCAAAGGCTGGCGGGGGATTGGGCAAGTAAAGGGCGTAAATTTGCCATAGCTGTTCAGCCAGGGTCGGCTGCGCATTAATTGCGATTTACCACCCTGCTCACGCCACGACATCCGCCGCCCCTCATCGGTCTGTTGAATAAAACGCTCAATCGCGCGGTTGACCGCCTGATGGCGCTCCAGTTGAACCTTATGCTTCGACGCGCCAATATCCATCACCTCTGCCCCGGGCACAGCCTCGCTGGCACGATCGAAAGCCCAGCGTGGAAAATAACGGTCGCGCTCCCCGGTGATGACCAGCGCAGGGGTTGAAATTTTCGCCAGAACGTCCCATCCTTTCCACTTGCGCAGATTATTGAGCATCATGCGTTTCATCACATGGACTTCGGCATTCCAGCGCGGGCGATATTTCCACAGGGGTTGGAATATAGCAACCGGGACACGCGACAACAAGGCCGCGCTCCTGGGGAGGGGATATTCGCCCGCAGTGGCGATCAGGACGAGCTTTTCGAGGCGCTCGGGGTGCGCGGCGGCATACTCGGCGCAGATCGAACCCCCAAAGGAATGCCCCACCAGCACGAATTTTTCGGGCAAATTCAGTGCATCGGCAATGGCGTTGATATCCGCCACCAGTTCGGGCATGGTGTATTCCGTAAAGGGGGCATCGCTCTGACCATGCCCGCGCAGATCGGGCACTACAACCCGATACTGGTGACTGAAATGGTTAATTTGATACTCCCAGGTTTCAGCACAACCCGCGTAACCATGCACCAGCACCAGGGCCTGTTCCGCCCCGTCCGGAAAAACATCAATTACACTCAGCGATACATCGGCCAGTGCAGGAATCGGCACCCTCACCCGGTACAGATTCAAATCCAGTTGAACCTCCCTGTTTTTAAGCCCGCGCGGTTTCTTCATCCCCATGCCTCCTTTGATAACAATAAATAACGGATATTACCGTAATATGCACGTCACCAAACCACCATGCCTATTATAAACCAGAATGTCCCCACACTGTGCGCTATGGAGGCGCGGTTCACGGCTTTCATAAAGTAGAGCCAGGGCGGGTATTTACCACAGAGAACGCTGAGT
>JACNJM010000061.1 GCA_014382605.1 Anaerolineae bacterium | reverse complement strand
ACACACCCCTATTTTTCGAAAGTCTTTTTCAAAGTTCTTTCCAAAATCTACTTAAAAACCTACATTGCCACAAACCGATTGTGGAATGCAATCCACTGCGGTAATACTTCTGCCAGTAGTTCTATGGGCGGCAAAAATGCAATTCGCAGGTGGTGTGTGCCTTCTTTTTGCCCAAATCCAGAGCCGTTGACCGTCACCAGACCAGTCTCTTCGAGCAACGCCATGCAATAGTCATAGTCGTTTTTGCCTGCGGGCAATTTATTCAGCCGCGGAAACAGGTACATCGCCCCGGTTTTGCCAAAACACTCTACGCCATCCATTTGATTAAAAGCAGAGCGGATCATCGTGGCTTTTCTATGCAGTTCGGCCAGGACTTTTTCTTTTTCCTGGATAAAAAGTGCGTGGGGGCGG
This sequence comes from Anaerolineae bacterium, assembly GCA_014382605.1. Classification (GTDB taxonomy): domain Bacteria; phylum Chloroflexota; class Anaerolineae; order Anaerolineales; family UBA11858; genus NIOZ-UU35. The sequence continues at coordinate 4,699 of JACNJM010000061.1, read as the reverse complement.
CTGCCCTGCTCGGGGGGGCTGACCATTAAATAAGTCAGGATTTGGCCCGCGGTGTTGGCGCATAAACTCACAGAAGCCTGTTTAAGCAGCAGATCGATAAAATTCAGATTAGCGCCTGCCACCTGGGGCGGATTGCGCACTTCAAGGTACCCACCGCGATGACCGCATTCGCCAAAGAAGCCCTTCGAGATACTGTGCAGGCTGAAGAGCGGCACCGTATCTGCGCCCAGGGCTTTGGCAAACGAGATGAACTCGCCGCCATACACATTGTCTTGATAAACTTCGTCGGCAATGATGGCGAGATGATGTGCCTTGGCGAAATCAATTACCTCGCGGATACTCTGCGCGTCCAAAATTGCTCCGGTCGGGTTGCCGGGGTTGATAACCACCATCGCTTTGACATTCACGCCTTCGCTTTGCGCTTTTTCGAGCGAAGTCTCCAGTTCGGCACGGCTCAAGGTCCAATCGTTGTCCTCATCCGGGTAATAATTAACCTGCACCCCGCCGAACATCTTGATACTGGCCGAATAGAGCGGATACTGCGGAATGGGGATCATAATGCCATCGTTTTCATCGGCAATCAACAGGTTGAGTACGCGTTTGGCGGCATCGCTGGCCCCATCAGTGAGGAAGATATGCTCCGGGTTGGCGCTCATCTCGCCGGTATGACCATCGCGCTGGTTTATAAATTTGGCAATCGCCAAGCGGATGAAGCGAAAACCCTTGCTCTCGGTATAAGCTCCGGTTCCGGTGCTGCTTTTGGCAAGAATATCTTCGCTGGTCGAAAGTACGTAATCCGAAATGAAATCATCATCTTTCAGTTCGCTGTACGGGGTTTCCTCAAATAAGTCCTTCAAAGTTCGTTCGCGCGCAATTTTTGATGGCTCTTCCACCAAACTTAGCACCTGACGGTAATAGGTCAGCGGCGATTGTCCTAATGCTTGCGGATTACCAATATTACAGGGGATGATATTTTGCCCCTGTTGTTGCATTGTCGCGGCGCGCTGCGGAATTGGCCCGCGTACAGCGTATTCCATCTCAAGGATATTGCGATTGACGATAACCGGTGGTTGTGACGAACTCATAGCCAAGAACTCCTGAAATTTTCGCAAAAATTCATGAATGGCACAAGTATACTTTATGCAACTCGAAATGACATAAATATCCGCTCAAGAAAAATATAGTACCGGGGTAAGGCTTGTTTCTTCTGATGAAATATGCAAAATGAAAATATTCAGAAATCCAAAAGGAGATTACATATGAATATGAACCAAGTTCTAAAAGCGATGCTCATTTTGGCATGCTTTTTTGTTTTTGTGACCCCTGTTTTAGCTGACAGTGGGCTGCCTGATGTAATTAATCCGGAACCTGATAATGAACTTGGCCCTTTTGATGATGCCTATGTCAGCCCTGGGCCGGGTTTCAACGTGGCGACCTTGCAAGTTGGTTCTGGTGTTAAAGTGGATGAAGTTACAATTCCATATCCGCTGGGAGCATCTCGCTTTCTGGCAATGTGTCCAATCAATCACTATGTAACCTATGGCGAAGCCGATGTTGCCTGGCATTGTACCTGGGAGTTTGATAGCAATTGGAATCAGGCTACATTTACACTGTGGACCAATTATGATGATGGCGATGTAACCGGCGTTACGGCAACTGCGGTACTCATTAGTCTGGATGATTTTTATCTGGTTGATGGGGTTGATTTCACAGTTTACAACGATAGCACGAAGAACTACCAACTTGACTACATGGATGGCGATGTATTTATTGCCTCAGTCGATACATATGAAACCAACGCTGATGATGATTTCTCTTTTGCCATTTACCCCGATGAATCCACCAATGCTTTTGATTACAGTGTAAGCGCCTGGAATGGCAATGATGGCAGCTATATTCATGGACAAATTCAGGTTTTGCGTCCAGTCTATGCCAATGCACAAGGATATATTGATTCTGTAAACCTGGCAAATAATAAGAGCGCTACGCGTCACCATGATATTACGCCCTACGGACGAACGGCCTACTTCAACAGCGTTTACAAATACATCACCAATGACGACGACGATTTCCAGTTCTTTAGCTGGGTTGATGCTGAAGGCACATTCTTCGTTGAAACAGAACGTGGGAATTCAGGTAGCAGTGTGGCTATTGAATCAATTGTGCTAAAGCGTTGATGATTTGAATTGATGGATATATAAAAGCCCCTGATACGCTATCAGGGGCTTTTATATATATGATTAATATTCATGAAACGTCCACAATCTCTTCACAACTTATTCATAACTAGTCAGTATTCTTTAGCTAGTTCGATTTGAACAATCAAATGATGCTAAAGGAGTATCCACATGAAAAAGACCTTGTTAATAACCGCTTTGATCGGGGTTCTGATATTGACGTTGGGTATTGCAAGCTCAGTTTACGCACAAGAAAATATTCCCCAAACGAACTTTGGCACTGAACATCCTGTATTGCGCCGGGCAATGATAACCGCCATCGCCGAAACCCTCGGCATGACCACCGATGATCTGGCTGCCGCCCGTAAGGATGGACAAACGCTCGCAGACTTGGTAGAAAATCAGGGTCTTAGCATGGAAGAGTTTTCCGCTGGACTTGCAGAAACCATCACGGCGATGTTAGATCAATCCGTAGCCGATGGTAAAATTACCCAAGAACAGGCCGATAACTTCCAAACCCGCTGGGATACCTGGAAAGAAAATCGCACGGATGAACACCCGTTACGGGATGCCATGAAAGTATCTCTGGCGGAAACCCTCGGCATGACAGTGAATGAGCTGGTTGCAGCGCATGAAGAAGGCCAGACTGCATCGGAGTTTGCTGAAGCGCAAGGCCTGAGTTTGGGCGAATTCTGCACCTTGGTGGATAAAACCTATACCACCGCGCTGGACCAAGCTATTGCCGATGGAACCGTTACGCAAGAACAAGCCGATAGCATCCAAGCCCGCTGGCAAGATTGGCAATCTAAGGCAACTGGCTTTCTGAGCGAATGTGCCGGTACTGACTGATCCGTCTGGATTTGGCCAATTAAACACAGCCGGTGGCGGCTTCCCGTCGCCGGCTGTGCGTTATAATCAGCATAATATTCAACCTATCACTTTTAATCTTCAACCCTGACCCATGCCCAAAATCCTGATTGTCGAAGACGAACCCGAACTTGTCAAAGTACTGCGCTCGTATTTGGAAAAATCTAACTTTGAAGTTATTACTGCTTATCGGGGTGATAGCGGCCTGACCGCTTGGGAACAGCAAAACCCCGATCTGGTGCTGCTTGATCTTAATTTGCCCGGTATGGATGGTCTGGATGTGGCGCGTGAAATTCGGCGCAAAGCCGATACGCCCATCATCATGCTGACGGCGCGCGTCGAAGAGATGGATCAACTCATTGGGCTGGAACTGGGCGCTGATGATTACATCACCAAGCCCTACTCGCCGCGGCTTGTGGTTGCCAAAGTTCGGGCGGTGTTACGCCGCTCGGTGGCAGAACCCATACCGAGCCAGGTTCTGAACGTCCTCGATCTCGAAATTGATCTCGACGCGCATACCGTCCATCAGGCCGGGAAACTCGTTGATCTTACCCCCACCGAATTTGATCTACTCGTGGCGATGGCATCACAGCCGGGACGCGCCTATGCGCGCATGCAGTTGCTCGAAGCCTCCCAGGGGGCGGCCTACGAAGGTTACGAGCGCACCATTGACGCGCACATCAAAAATTTGCGCGCCAAACTTGAAGTGGATCCCAAGAATCCCAAATATATTGAAACGGTTTTTGGTGTGGGCTATCGTTTTGCACGGAAGACATCAGGTGATTAGAGATTAGGATAACTCCCCGATCCTAACCCGGAAAAACCGAAATCAATTTGCCTGATGCCTAACATCCAAACTACTATGCGCCTTCGCCTTATTCTCTCCTATGCCTTCGTAATCCTGATCACGGCCCTCAGCCTGGTGATATTTGTGCGTCTGAGTACCTTGAAGGCTGTGCGCAATTTTATGTTTCGCGGTGGGGCAGAGGGTGTGAATCAGGCTGTTGACGCGCTAGAAAATTACTATGCCCGCAATGCGAGCTGGCAGGGTGTGAGCAGTGTGGTAGAAATAGCTGCGCATGGCCGCGGTGATGGCAGCGGCGCTGGTGGAGCAAACAGAGTGAATTGGCGACTTGCGGATGTGGATGGCAATGTGCTTTATGATACCGATGGAAATTGGGCTAATGAAACCATCTCCCGCGTTCAAATGCAACGCGGCATCCCGTTGACGCATAATTTGCAAACGGTGGGTTATTTAATTTCGGATGGCGGTCTGCAATTTACCAGCGAGAATGAATCTAGACTTGTAGAGCAGTTAAACCGTGCCGCGATTAGCGCGGCACTGATTGCCGGGGGCGTTGCGCTGCTGCTGGCTTTGCTGCTGGCGCATAGCTTGTTGCGCCCGGTGCGTGATCTTACGCAGGCCGCCTCGGGCATGGCCGATGGCGATTTGAGCCAGCGCGTCGAACTTCAGGGCGCGGGCGAATGGGTTACACTGGGGCAGGCCTTCAATCACATGGCTACCTCGCTCGAAGATGCCGAAAACCGCCGCCGCGCCCTCACCGCCGATATTGCCCACGAACTGCGCACCCCGTTGGCTGTGCAGCGCGCCCATCTCGAAGCCCTGCAAGATGGCATTTACGAACTCACGCAGG
>JACNJM010000150.1:15999-26444 GCA_014382605.1 Anaerolineae bacterium | reverse complement strand
ACTGAAAAGAACCATTGTTCATCAAGCAAGTATTCATTTTTCAAAAAACTTTGCGATCTTCGCGTCTTCGCGGTGAAAATTTCACTAAAAATCTATTTAGATGCAATTGCCCTAACCATTGATCTCAGGTTTTCGCATGTTTATTCTCTGGGGTATAATACAACCCAACTGCGGCGTCTAGCCTAGCATACCAAATTTGCCCCTTAGGAGAGGTTACGCTAAGGGGCTTATCATTGACTTAAGAAAGGAATATAAATGGCAAATAAACGCAATAAAGTCCGCGTGGCAATTATTGGGGTGGGCAACTGCGCATCGTCACTTGTGCAAGGGGTAGAATATTACCGCCATGCCACGGACGATATGGAGATCCCTGGTTTGATGAATGCAACTCTGGGAGGGTACCACATCAGCGATATTGAGTTCTCAGCAGCTTTTGATGTTGTTGCATCCAAAGTGGGCAAAGACCTCAGCGAGGCCATTTGGGCTGAACCCAATAATACCATTCGCTTTGCTGAAATTCCGCATCTAAATGTGCCGGTGCATCGCGGCATGACACATGATGGGCTGGGCAAATATCTGGGCAGCAAAGTAGAAAAGGCGACTGGCCCAACCGATGATATTATTGGGATTCTCCAAGAGACCCAAACCGATGTGGTGATTAACTTCATGCCGGTTGGCTCCGAAATGGCGACCAAATGGTATGTGGAACAAGTTCTCGAAGCCGGGTGTGGATTTGTTAACGGAATTCCGGTGTTTATTGCAACGTCTGAATATTGGAGCAAGCGCTTCCTGGATCGCGGGTTGCCGATTATTGGGGATGATATTAAAAGTCAGGTGGGCGCAACGATCGTTCACCGCGTATTGACCAATCTTTTCAAAGATCGCGGCATCCATTTGGATCGCACGTATCAATTAAATTTTGGCGGCAATATGGATTTCTACAATATGCTCGACCGCGATCGCCTGGAATCCAAAAAAATCTCGAAAACTCAGGCCGTCACCAGCCAACTCCCTTACGATCTTGGGGACGAAAATGTACACGTCGGTCCCAGCGACTATGTCCCCTGGCTGACTGACCGCAAGTGGGCGCAGATACGCATGGAGGGGCGCGCCTTTGGCGATGTGCCGTTGAATCTCGAACTTAAACTCGAAGTCTGGGATTCGCCGAATTCGGCTGGCGTGATGATCGACGCGTTGCGCTGTGCCAAAATTGCACTTGATCGTAAAATTGCAGGGCCATTGATTGCGCCATCCAGCTATTTTATGAAATCCCCTCCCCAACAATTTACCGATGATATTGCACGTCAGCGGGTTGAGGATTTTATCAACAGCGACGAGTAACGCAATCGATAATAATTGATCTGTTTCTGAACAAAGCTTGATTGCGAAGGCGGGGGATGCCGAGAAAGCAGTTATTTAGGAACAACTCTAATATACAAAAGGCGAGTTGCGTCGAAATTGCCGCAACTCGCCTTTTTATAAAATTCGCATCCGCACCTGATGTTTAACAACGCTCCAGGGCAGCAACCAATTCGGATACTCGGACCGGTTTACTGACATAATCGTCCATCCCCTGCCGGAGATATAATTCCCGATCCCCTTCCAGCGCGTTCGCAGTCATGGCTACAATCCGTGGACGTTTATCTTTGTCTACATACTTCTCCAGAATGCGCTGAGTGGCCTCTACGCCATCCATTTCGGGCATTTGAACATCCATGAGTACAACATCATATTTTTGGCGCTCCAGCGCATCCAGGACCTCTAAGCCATTTGCGGCAATATCAGCACGATACCCCAGTTTCTCGAGGATACGCAAGGCAACTTTCTGATTGATCAAATTATCCTCTGCCAGAAGAACACGCAATGGATGCCTCACGCCCAATTCTCGATCGTATTCCGGAGAACTGGCGGGAGGTTTCGCCACTTGGCTTTTTTCTGGTAATCGGCTGCCCATCACATTCATGATGGTATCATGCAAGATCGATGGTTTGATCGGCTTGTTGAGACGTGCAGTAAATTGCACTTCAGCAGGGATCATCTCCCAGCCACCCAGCGATGTCAGCAGAATAAGCGGAAGCTTATCTTCGCTGAGGAGTTTTCGCAACTCTATAGCCAACATGGCGCCATCCATATCGGGCATTTGCATGTCCAAAATTGCGAAGTCAAATTTCTCTCCGCTGCGGACCCATCCCAACGCCTCTGCCCCACTGGCGGCAGCGCGCGGATCCAGACCCCAGGTTTTTGTCTGGCGGATCAAGATAAGCCGATTGGTTGCATTGTCGTCCACAATCAATACTTTAAGGCCGTCCATGAGTGGTTGAGGCAAATACGTTTCAGCCTGGAATGAAGCCGGGGCTGGCGAACTTATGATTGTGAAATGGAATGTGCTTCCCTGCCCGTGAACACTCTCCACCCAAATTCTGCCACCCATTAGCCCAACCAATTGTTTGCTGATCGCTAATCCGAGGCCTGTGCCGCCATATTTGCGCGTGGTCGATGCATCCACCTGAGAGAAAGATTCAAACAGACGATTCATCCGATCTTCAGGGATGCCAATACCTGTATCTTGAACCCGGTAGTGGACTTTCAAGTTCTTATGTGGGAGATCTTCGCTGGATACCCGCACAATCACTTCACCCTGATCGGTAAATTTAACTGCATTGCTCAGCAAGTTCACAAGTACCTGGCGAATGCGGGTAATATCACCAATAATCGCGCCGGGCACAGTACCTTCTACCAAATAGGCGATTTCCAAACCTTTTTCAGCCGCCTTCGATGCTACCAAGTCAAGAGCACTCTCAATGCTCTCGCGCACCATGAATGGCTGTTGTTCTATTTCCATCTTTCCCGCTTCGATTTTGGAGTAATCAAGAATATCGTTGATGATCGTCAGCAAAGCATCGCCGCTACTGCGCACCGTATTGGCAAAATCTTTTTGCTCAATATCCAGGGGAGTATCCAGCAGCAAACCTGTCATGCCGATAATTGCATTCAACGGCGTGCGAATTTCATGACTCATATTTGCCAAAAATTCTGCCTTGGTTTTTGCCGCCGATTCAGCTTCTCGGCGGGCATGCACTAATTCAGAAATATCATGATAAAGCGCCAGGATTGCTACCTGCTCTCCTTGCACAATCACCGGAACACCAAAGAATTCCACATCCACCAAGTGCCCATTTTTATTGGCGCGTTGGGCAAATCCATGCACGGCATTACCCTCCGTAACACTGTAGGTATACGATTCAGCCAGTTCAAATTCTGTTTCAGGAACGATCAAATCATCCAGATTTCTTTCCAGGGCAGCTTCTTTTGAGTAACCAAAAAGTTTTTCAAAGGCTTCATTGCAATCCATAATGCAGTGTTGCAGATCCAGAATGACAACGGCAATCGGACTAATATGCACCAAGCTCTCAAAATACTGCTTTTGCAAAAGAATTTCCTCTTCAGCGCGCTTTCGCTCAGTAATATCTTGTTTTATGGCAACATAATTTGAAACCTTCCCGTAATCATCCACAACCGGTGTGATGGTCACATCCTCAAAATATAATTCGCCATTTTTCCGCCGGTTTACCATCTCGCCCTGCCAAACATCACCATTCTGAATGGTTCTCCAAAGATCCTTGTAAAACTCCCGATCGTGTTTGCCCGATTTCAAAATACGCGGGTTTCCTCCGATGGCATCGCGATACGAGTATCCGGTCGTGAGGGTAAAAGCAGGATTAACCCATTCGATAGTGCCCTGAGTGTCTGTGATCACAATCGAGTTGGCTGCCGCTTGCATCACAGATGCCTGCAGGCGCAAGCGTTTTTCTGATTTTTTTTGTTGGATCATCCCAGCCATGATGTTAGCAACAGCCTTCAAGAATGGAATTTCATGGTCACCGGGTTGGTGGCCTTCCTCAACATAGAGAACAATAACCCCGAGGATTTCCTCGCCCAGGAGGATGGGCACATTATAATGACCATGCGGCGCCATGCCCTCAAAAGTTGTTTCATGGCGATCATCCACACAACTAGCGAAAATAATTTCTTTGCTTTGTGCAGCGCGTCCGCACAGGCAGCGCCCAAACGGCACTTGGTTGCATAGTGTTAGCAAATGTTCACTGAGGTTGTGCTGGACAGTCAGTTTTAATATATCTGGAGTGTGTTCATCGACCAGAAAGATTCCCGCCTGTGCACGCATTGGCAGCCAGGGCGTGCTAATTATCGCCTTCAGTGACCATTCAAGCTGCTTTTCCAGCGAGTTGGGCTCCATGGCGATATACAGCAGCGAATTTAAAACCTCCTGAACCCGATAGCCATCTTCAAGCTCTTTCGTACGATCCGTCACGATTCCTTCAAGCTGAGCATGAAGATCCGCCAGGCGGCCCTGCCGCTGACCGGCGAAGGCAGCCAGGCCTCCCAGAAAAATCGGGGCCGTGTCAATGATCCACAGCAACGGGTTCGTAGCTTGTACTTCCCACAGCGCGGCCCAAGAAATTTCTTTGCCAGAAAATACGACCGAAAGCAAAGTACCCACAACAGGAAATATCAATCCAAACCCGATCCCTACCAGCATATATTTCTGGGTTGTGCTCAAAATTTTATTTCTTTTCATCGGAACCACCTATCGCCAGATTGTGCGATTTGCAACGTTTCAACGCGCGAACAAGCTCGTCGACGCGCACCGGCTTGCTGACATAATCATCCATCCCAACACCCAAATAGCGCTCACGATCCCCTTCCAGCGCATGTGCGGTCATGGCAATAACGCGCGGGCGTTCCGATTCAGCGTATTTCTGATAAATACGACGCGTGGCTTCTACGCCATCCATTTCAGGCATCTGAATATCCATCAGGACAACATCATAATGCTGGCGGGCGAGTGCCTGAAGCGCTTCAATGCCATTGCTGGCAATATCTACCCGATAGCCAAGCCGGGCAAGAATTCGCGTAGCAACTTTCTGGTTAATCAGGTTATCTTCAGCTAATAGAATATGCAAAGGATATTCAACGCCCATATTCTCGTCAAAGCCATCATTTTTCTTACTCTCAGTTGGCTGGATGGGGATCGCGTGATCGTCGCGTTGATTCATGATCTCTGCGATGGCGTTGTAAAGTATAGATGGTTTAACGGGCTTACTCATGCGAGCCGAGAATTCAATATGGTCAGGAATATCTTCCAGCCCCCCAAAGGATGTTAATAAAATCAGCGGGATCGTCCCCTGATAGTGTTGCTTGATCTCCTGGGCAAGCATGACGCCATCCATATTGGGCATTTGCATATCTAGAATAGCAAGATCAAATTTCTCACCGTTCCGAATCCAGGTGAGAGCTTCATCGCCGCTGGCCGCGGCAAAAGGTTCCATTCCCCAAGATTTGGACTGCCGAATCAGAATCAGTCGATTAGTAGCATTATCATCCACTATCAGAACGCGCACATTATCAATCAATCCTATTTCTTGCCCGGCATTATTTAATCGCTGGGGCGCTTTTTCTGCGCGGATTGTAAAATGGAAAGTTGAGCCTTTGCCCAGTTCGCTCTCAACCCACATTTCTCCCCCCATAATCTCAACCAGTTGTTTGCTGATCGCTAAGCCCAAACCCGTCCCCCCATAGCGCCGCGTCGTTGAGGCATCAACCTGTGTAAACGATTCAAATAAATACTCGATCCGATCCGGCGGTATGCCGATGCCCGTATCCTGAACCGAAAAATGAAGAATACACTCTTCACCTTCCTGACATTCCAGGGCAACACGAGTAATAATTTCGCCCTTTTCAGTGAATTTGATGGCATTCCCCAGCAAATTGACCAATATCTGGCGCAAACGAGTAACATCGCCAATCACATCCCGCGGCACCGCAGATTCAACAAGATAGGCAATTTCCAGTTTTTTCGCAGATGCGTTTGAAGCAATTAAATCCAGGCTGGTTTCAACAACATCAGAAATGCTAAAGGGCTGTTGTTCCAATTCTAGCTTTCCGGCCTCAATTTTCGAAAAATCCAAAATGGCATTGATAATACCTAATAGAGCATCGCCACTATTGCGCACAGTGGCGGCATATTCATGCTGCTCAGGGTTCAGAGGCGTATCCAGAAGTAAACTTGTCATCCCGATCACAGCATTCAGGGGTGTGCGTATTTCATGGCTCATATTCGCCAAAAATTCAGCTTTGGCCTTGACAGCAGCCTCGGCGGCTCGGCGGGCAGCGATGAGATCGGTAATATCATGATACAAAGCCAAATATGAAGCGTTCTCTTCGCCACCATCTATTGGCATGGCAAATAGCTCCACATCCACAAGATCGCCGTTCTTGTGCCTGCGTTGAGTGACCACGCGAATCATATCGCCTTCGCGCACACGATCTGCCAACTGGGCGGAACTCTGGTGTTCTGTTGGTTGGATAATCACTTCAGTTAGCTGTCGTTTCAAAACCTCAGATTTCTGAAACCCAAAAAGTTTTTCAAAAGCCGGATTGCAATCCGAAATGTCACTATTCACATCTGTGGTCACAATGGCAATAGGGCTTACATTAAAAAGAGTCTCAAAATATATTTTTTGCAGGGTCAATTCTTCTTCGGCCAGAACTTGTTCTGTAATATTGATGATGGATACCAGCACCCGTTCAAGTGTGTCTTCATAGCCTGGGCTGATTTCCCACTTTACATCCACATGAAGCTTGTTGCCTTCGAGATCATAATTGATGCCGCGGCTCTCAAAAACACGCTCCCCGTTCCCAATTGCGATGAGTTCTTGTCGAAATACCTCCGTTGACTCTTCCCCAAAGATATATCCCAGATTTTGCAAAAGCTCATCTTTTCCGGCGACTTTGAAAAGATCATAGGTGACTCGATTTACATCTAAAACCCTGACCATTTGAGTGCACTTGATAATTTCTTCGGGGTGATTGTTGAAATAGGATTCAAAATCGGTAACTCCCTGTTCCTTGAGAGTATCAATGTATTTTTTTACATCCGAGAAATCTTCTTCCCATAAGGAAATTGGAGCATCCTCAAACAAGGTGCGATATTTATTTTCCTCATGCTGTACCCGCATTTCAGCATGTTGGCGCTTTTCCATTTCCGCAAGAAAGTGTTCACGAACCGCAGTGCTGGTTCCCCCCACCAACAACCCAAGCATGCTCGCGGTAGTGGATGTTACTAAAAGCACAGGATCAAACCAATTTTGCCAACCACCATCGACGATAGCTGTTAATAAAACGATAATCGGATAGGTAGCAACGCCTGCGAAAAAACCCGCTTTTTCGCCAAATAACCACCCACTGATGATGATCGGAAACCACAACAAGACAACAGAGAATCTCCCTTGTGTTGGATAGAACAATACAAAAGCAGATCCACAAACAAGCCATGCCCCCACGTATACATATGTTTTATGCGCTTCCAGCCAACCATACAATCGTTCCATAAGTTTATCCCTGGAAATCCATTTCGCTCACCGCCACGCCATATGCCGGCACGCAATCATGCCATGAGGTATCTAGTGCTAATAGCAAACCCGATTGCGCCCTTGCTTCTTTGCCAGGTACAGCATTTCATCAGCAGCATTAAATAACTGGTCTAAGGATACAGAGCTTCCTAGATTCAAAGTGGCAACCCCCAGGCTTATCTCAATACGCAATTCGTCATCAAAATTGTCTTGATCTTCAACATGCACAGGTAACCTGGCATTCATTACCTGGATGCGTAAACGCTCGGCTATTTCTGCGGCTTCATTGAGAGAAGTCTCGGGCAACAAGATGATGAACTCCTCCCCACCCCAACGACCGGCGCGGTCATAACTGCGCAAATTTTTTGCAATCGTATCGGCTACCATTATCAAAGCGCGATCGCCGACAAGGTGCCCAAATCGATCATTGACGAGCTTAAAATGATCAATATCTAAAAGGAGAATACTCAGCGCGTGAACCATTCGCTCGGAGCGTTCCAGTTCGGATTGTGCGTGGGTATAGAAAGCTCTTCGATTCCAAAGACCGGTCAATTCGTCATGCATGGCCAATTCATACATGCGTTCATACGCCCCCTTCAAACGTTGTTCAAGATCCAAAATGCGCGCCCCGATATGCAGGCGAGAGCTTAACTCTTTGGGATTGAAGGGCTTAATCAGATAGTCATCGGCGCCAGCATCCAGGCCATCCACAATATTTTCGATCCCCTGACGGCCCGTTAATATGATGATATAAATATAGCCCGTCATTTCGGTTTCGCGGATCAAGCGCGTCAGCGTAATACCATCCATTTCGGGCATCACCCAATCGGTAATTACAAGGCGAATAGTACGCTGCTGAAGAATTTGCCAGGCCTCAACGCCGTTTTTTGCCTCAATAACCTCATAATTCAACTGCGAAAGCGTGCCAGATAATAGCTTTAGCGAGATCGGGTCGTCTTCAACAATTAGAACTTCCATTTTAATATTTAGGTTTCCCAAGCAAAAACGATGTGATTGCCGCCAACCTGACCTGCGCGAGAAAGCGCATTTTCAGCCGCATTAATCAAGCCGTCTAATGTCGCTACCTGTTCTTGCCCGCTTTGGACAAATCCCATACTGGCGCTTAACACCAGGTGTCCATTATTGGGTAATTGGAACGGAACGCTATTTACATTTTTACGAATGCGATCAGCTACGACCGAAGCCCCTGCCAATGATGTTTCCGGTAATAATAGAATAAATTCGTTTTTTCCCCAACGTCCAATGAGATCGTAGGAGCGCACACTGGCCCATATTTTTAAGGCAACCTGAGCAAGTGCCCGTTCCACTGTATCATCATCAAAAGAGGTTTCCATTTCATCGATATTATCCAGCGCCAACAACGCTAATGCAAAGGGTTTATGCGAACGCTTGGAACGGCTGATTTCAGCAGATAACAATTCGACAATCGTAGATTGCGTAAAAGTCCCCGTAATACTGTCTCGAATTGGCTCGGGGGGGTCATTTTTTGCTCGAAGCGCAGATAAAGTCCGAATATATCGGTCAACCACCGACAAACGGGCAATTAATTCATCGGGCTCTACTGGTTTTACAATATATTCATCTACAAATGTAGTGCGCTCATTTTCTTCTACACTCGCCATTGCTTCAGGAACAACCAGCGCAAAAGCGTAAATATATCCACTATGCTCTAACCCGCGAATTTGCTCAAGAAGTGCGTTTTGGGCCAGATCACAATCGAATACAATCACCTGAATATTATTGCTCTGCAATAAATCCCAGGCTTCTTGTTCTGTCTTCGCCTGGATCACATGATAGCCACTTAACGCCAAGCGTTTCTTAAAACGGTCTAAATCATAATCATCCGCCAAAAGCGTTAATATTCTCATGTCATGCTCCTTGATATGCTACCGGGGTACCCGCCATTATTATACTGGCAAATCGTAAAATCAAGTGTTTTCCTTACATCCCAAAGAACTTACAAAAAAAGCAGAAAAACATCCCTGATATTTTTCTGCTTTTTTTGGCCGTAAACTGCCATCGCTACATCACTGCATCAAGCCTGCATCCATCAAGCGATCGTGCACATCCATAAATGAATCAGCCTGATCTTGCGCCAAAACGTCGCTGTTGACCAATTCCGATAGAATAGCATCCAGCACGTCTGGGCGGTCGCTGCTTCCCATGCCAGCAATTCCCTGGGTGGATGTATACACATCCACTTCACCATGCACAAAATCAAAATTATCGGCTTCTTTCTGGGTAATCACGCCTTGCTCAACCGCCGTGGAGAGCATCTCGGCACGCTGGGCGGCTTCCAATTCCGGGTCAAAAGCGTTGCCGCCCATTTTTCCCTGCGGCATCACCTGTCCACTGCCTAAAGCGCGAATATAATTAATCACATCCCAGCGCGCCTGTTCGTCGAGAATATCACGATACGGAATCATGGAAGTTTCAAAAGGAATGCCACCCTCCGTGATACGCCAAAATAAATAGGCATCGCTCATCATTTGGCTGGTGTGTGCAATCGCAGCCGGCGCCGGATCCAACGCAGCGCCGCCGGGGCCATCGCCCATGCCACCATCGCCATGACAGGTAGCACATTGCGTGGTGAAAATTTCTTCGCCGCGGGTAAGGGATTCATCGTCCGCGGCGATGGGGTTGGTCAAGTCAGCAAAATCAGCCGGGATGCTGGCGCGGTGGCGCTCCATCATGCCCCCACCTGGCCCCATGCCCATACCGGGGGAAGCGGATTCTACCTCGGCGCTGGCGTTATCCCCAGAGGGTGCACATGCTGCGAGCATACCAGCCAACAACACCAATATCCAGATTCGTTTCATCGTTCTTATTTCTCCTTCAAATGTGAAGTAATTTCACTCACTAATTCTTCAACCGGAACATACATCACGCCGCGATTTTGCGGCGCACCATAATCTTGAATCCAGGCAATTTTACCGTCTGCATCCACCAGCACGAATGTGTGTCCCGGTTCTCCTGTAGCGACAGCCCATTGAA
>JACNJM010000150.1:0-15973 GCA_014382605.1 Anaerolineae bacterium | reverse complement strand
AAATAATTATCCGACAGCATCGGCGTAGCGAATTCATCGATCCCATTTTCAATACCGCCCTGAGATTGTTCCGTAATGGTATCAAATGCGATGCTTACCAAAGCTACATCAAGAGCCTGAAAGGCCGGATCTGTTTGCAGATCAACGATCTGCTGCATGCACGGCGGTCAGCCTACCGCCATGTGGAAATAGAGCAACACCGGCTGACCGGCGTAATCTGCCAACGAAATTAGCCTGCTATCTGTAGACGGCAGTATAAAAGATGGGGCATCGGCACCGACTTGCACGCCTGCCGAAGTACTGTTACATGCCTGCAAAAGAAAAGCAGTCAGCAGGATGGCAACCAGAATCATCCAGCGGATATTTGCTTTTTTTGAGAATTTCTGTTTTCGAAACATTGAAACTCCTAGGGGTTATAGCGTCGCAAACGCAAACTATTGGTCACGACAAAAATACTGCTAAAGGCCATCGCTCCGGCCGCCAGCATGGGATTTAGAAAACCAACCGCCGCAGCGGGGATCAGAATTACATTATAGAAAAATGCCCAAAACAAATTTTGCTGGATAGTTTTTAAGGTTCGGCGCGAAAGCGCAATTGCCTTGGGCACGCTGCGTAAATCGCCACTGATTAAGGTGATCGGCGCGGCAGCCATGGCGACATCGGTGCCGGTGCCGATGGCAATACCCACATCGGCCTGAGCCAGCGCAGGGGCGTCGTTGATGCCATCCCCCACCATCGCAACGACAGCAGCGGAATTGGCTACTTGTGCAGCTTGCAAACGTTTTATTTCCGCGGCTTTGTCGCCGGGCAGCACTTCTGCCAAAACATCTTCAATACCAACCTGAGTCGCAATTGCCCGCGCTGTCGGCTCGTTATCGCCGGTAATCATGGCTACACGCAATCCCATTGCACGCAATTGGGCAATCGCTTCGACAGAGCCTTCCTTGATCGTATCGGCTACGGCGATGACGCCGCTGAGACGGCCATCCACCGCGACCAGCATGGCGGTTTTGGCTTCGGCCTGCAGGCGTTCAATTTGAGCTTCGAGATTGCCTAATTCCAGCGCATGGCTCGCCATCATACGCGGATTACCAACCAGCACTTCGCGGCCATCGACTTGCGCCAAAACGCCATGTCCGACTTCGGCGCGGAAACCCTCGGGGGTAGATAACTCTAATCCACGGTTGCCAGCCTCGGCCCAGATCGCCTCCCCCAAGGGGTGTTCGGAGCCTTTTTCTACCGAAGCAGCCAACCGAAGCAATTCGGCCTCGTCCAACTGCGCATCAGCCGCCACAACAATATCAGTGACCGCGGGCTGGCCTTTGGTGATCGTGCCGGTTTTATCGAGCACAATCGTTGTCAGACGACCTGCACGCTCGAGGGCTTCGCCAGATTTGAGCAAAATGCCCATCTCGGCGCCTTTGCCCGTACCCACCATCACAGCGGTGGGCGTTGCCAGTCCCATAGCACAGGGACAGGCAATAACCAGCACAGCAACCATATTGATCAGCGCTCGCGTAAATTGCGAAACTTCCAACCCCAGATCGACCGGAACGATGAAGTACCAGATCAGAAATGTAAGCGCGGCAATCGCGATCACTGAGGGCACAAAGATTGCCGAAACTTGATCGGCAAGTTTTTGGATGGGCGCTTTGCTACCCTGCGCTTCTTCTACCAATCGGATGATCTGTGCCAGGGCGGTTTCTTTGCCAACTTTAACGGCCTCAAATTTGAGCAAGCCCAGTTTATTGAGCGTAGCGCCGACGAGCGAATCGCCGGGGCCTTTCTCAACCGGCAGAGATTCGCCGGTAATCATAGACTCATCCACGGCCGAGCGGCCTTCGAGTACCACCCCATCCACGGGAATTTTCTCGCCGGGGCGCACAACGACCACATCGCCAACCTGAACTTCATCGGCAGGGATTTCAATTTCAGCGCCATCGCGAATCACTTTGGCAGTTTTGGCGCGCAAGCTCATCAGTTTTTTAATCGCTTCACTCGTGCGCCCTTTGGCGCGCGCTTCAAGATACTTGCCCACTTTTATCAGCGTAATAATCACCGCCGAAGTTTCGAAATAAACGTGGCCGGGCAGAATGTCCACCAGTACAAAAATGGAGTAAAGATAGGCCACGGAGGAGCCCATCGCCACGAGCACATCCATATTGGCGGAGCGATTGCGCAGCGATTTGAAGGCGCCAACATAATATTGCCAGCCCACATAAAATTGTACCGGCGTGGCGAGGATAAACATGAACCAGTTGGCCCAGGGTTTGTGCGCCCACATCGGCAGCAGATTGACATCACGCGCCATTGAGAAAAGAAATAGCGGCAGCGCGAAAGCCAACCCCACAATTAGCAAATGGCGTTGCTGATTGATTTCGGCCTCTCTGGCCTTTTGCTCAGCGTCTTCATTTTCACCGCCCAGAGTCACAGCTTCGAAACCGGCGCCGCGCACGGCCTGGCGCAGTTCGGCCTGACTAACGACGGTGGGGATGTATTCCACACGGGCCTGACCCGCCACAAAGTTAACACGCGCCGAGAGTGTACCCTCCACTTCTTGCAAGGTTCGCTCCAGGCGGCGAGCGTCGTTGTCGTCGCTCATGCGCTGGATGACAAAATCGGCTTCACCGGTAGCGACACCATAACCGGCGCGCTGAATGCGTTCCATAAAATCGCCGATCCCAATGAATTGAGGATCAAATTCAATCGTGGCGCGTTCTGAAGAAAGGTTGACAGTCGCCCCTGCTACACCGTCCACTTTTTTAATATTGCGTTCAACTGCGGCTACGCAGTTGGCGCAAGTCATACCGGTAATTGGCAGAATGATTTGCTTGGTTTCAGACACGAGGCCTCTTTTAGGTTTAAGCCAACAAAGGATATTGAAGCGCAGAACGCTCGAATATCCTTTGTTGAGGATTTATTTCGCCGGATAATTGATTTCAGCCAGCAGAACTTTGATGGCATCTTCGCTGGCCGGGGCATCAAATTCGATCGTGGCAGTTTTACTCTCCGCACTGGCATCCACAGTTGATACACCAGCCAAATCGCCAACCTCCATCTTGATCGTGTGGACACAATGCCCGCAGGAAATATTGGGAATATTATAGGTTACAGTAGTCATCGAAAACTCCTATTGTGTGAATAGATTTTTTTGTTGGAGGTACATACAACTCAAACTTTGGTGGCGGCCTCAAAAATTTCAGTGACTTCACGAAGCACACGCTCGCGTTCATCGGGGTTTTCACCGCGCACTGCTGAAATCAGACAAGTATTCAAATGGTCATCCAAAATCATGGAACTGATTTTATTCAACGCTGATTGCACTGCATGAACCTGATGGATAACATCAATACAATATTTATCCTCTTCGATCATGCGCTGAATTCCGCGCACATGACCTTCGACATTTTTCAAGCGCTTCAGAGCGTCTTCGTGTTTCATCATCGGAGCCTCCTACGATACCCCCCCCAGGGGGGTAGGGACTATAATCTTACCCATATCAGTCCGATTTGTCAAGCCGCCGAGAGCGCAAAAATCAAACAACCCCGCTGATTAGCGAGGTTGTTTGATTAACTTTAGAATAGCGTTTTATTGTGCTAAGACAGCATCAAATGCGGCCCGGAACTCCGCCGCATCCACCCTGCCCAACCATTGCTCAATCACATTCCCCTGGGGATCAACCAGGAAAAAATGCGGTTGGACTCGGTAACCTAATTCGCGTTTGATGGCCTCATTTGCGGCATCATCGACATCCAGATATGCAAAATTGATCTGGCCGTAGTATTCTACTTCTAGCCCGTGCACGACGGGCGCCATGGATTGGCAGGTGCCTCACCAAAAAGCGAAAAATTCGACCAATTGATACGATCCGGATGCCAATGCCACGGTGCTCGGGTCGGTAGCTTCCAAACCGGAGCGAGGGGCCGGCGGCGCATCATCTAGCATATCATCTGACTCCATAGTCGATTCTTCGGCTACAGCCTCAGCGGGAACGGCTGTTGGTTCCTCCGCAACCTCAATTACAGGCGCTTCTTCAGCAACCGCACTCTCAAGTGCGGCTGCATCATCCGTTGCGGGCGAAGCTGCGGAGCAAGCCGCCAGCAATATGGCGAGAAGCCCAACAATCGCGACACCCAATATCCATTTTCGTTTCTTCATAAATTTTACTCCTTTCAAATGAATTGTATGCGCCATCAATACGCACGTCAATGACGCTACAATTAAGAGTAGATAAGTATATATTCTCTTACCCTTGCGAAACCTTGACACACATCGTCATCCCCCATACACTACCAGCGCATAATTTGCGCGTTGATTTAGGCACAGAGCTTTAGTTTCGCCAAATTTGGCGAAACTAAAGCAAAAAATTACGAGAACACATGTAAACCAAACCGCTCAACAACAATCCTTTTCGATCATCAGCGCTCTCTGTAAACTCTGTGGCAACGCCCCAGGTAAAAGGCACAGCATGAACAACATCCATACGAAGCATAAATCCATCTTCTTCATCTTTATCCTGCTCATCGGTGCGGGATGGATCTGGCTCAGTGCGACTCCCGAAAACAGCACCACATCTGGAGCGATCCCAGCACCCCAGGAGGGCTTTCTGGCTCCCGATTTCACGCTGAACACCCTCGCGGGCGAAACCATCCAACTTAGCGAGCTGCGCGGTCAGCCAGTACTCATCAATATTTGGGCCAGTTGGTGTCCACCCTGTCGCACCGAAATGCCCGCCATGCAGCGCGTTTACCGCGACTTCAAAGAACAAGGCTTTGTGATTCTGGCAGTCAATGCCACCAATCAGGATACCGCTACCAAAGCCGCCGACTTTGTTGCCGACAAGCATCTCAACTTTCCCATCCTGATGGATACCGACGGAACGGTTTCACGAAATTACCAAATTAGTTCGCTGCCAACGTCATTTTTCGTCGGGCGCGATGGCATCATCCGCGAGATGGTTATCGGCGGTATGTCCGAAACCCTGATCCGCACGCGCGTTGAAAACTTGTTTGAGGAGACACCCTAAATGCTGCCCCTGATCCAAATTGGCCCACTCCCCTTGCAAGCGCCAGGGCTTTTTCTAATCCTGGGCATGTGGCTCGGCTTATTACTTGCAGAGCGCCTGGCCGCGCGCTTCAAAAGCACGGCCAACGATATATACAATCTCACTTTTTTTGCCTTTATCGCCGGAATTCTCGGCGCACGTCTGAGCTACGCGGCTCAACATTGGGCAGCTTTCGCCGAGGCTCCGCTTAACCTTTTCTCGCTCAATCCCGGCCTGCTCGATCCCATCGGCGGCAGCGCGGCGGCCTTGCTGGCAATGCTGATCTACGCCAATCGCAAAAATCTGGCCGTATGGCTCACGCTTGACGCATTAACGCCCTTTTTAGCTGTGGCGAGCATCGGCTTCCATCTTTCCAATTTTGCTTCGGGAAAAGCCTTTGGCGCGGAAACCAGCCTGCCGTGGAGCATCCATCTGTGGGGATTGGATCGTCACCCCACGCAGATTTACGACACCCTGTTGGCAATTCTAATTTTGGGCTGGCTCTGGCTCCATACACGAAGAATTTCAGACTTGGCCCCGGGGTTGGCCGGTGGCATCTTCTGGGGGTTTCTTGCCCTCAACGCGGCGGCGCGTCTTTTCACCGAAGCCTTCCGCGGCGACAGCGTGTTGCTTTTCAACAACCTGCGCGCGGCGCAAATCATCGCCTGGGCGCTACTGGCCCTGAGCCTGTTCATGCGCATGTATCTGGAAAAGAACTATGCCCCTGAGCGGTAAGACGGTTCTGATCACTGGCGCGGCGCGGCGGCTGGGCAAGGTAATGGCCCTGGCTGTCGCCAATGCGGGCGGTGATGTGATTTTGCATCACGGACATTCGCCCGCTGAAGCGACTCAAACCCAAAGCGAAATTCAGGCCCTGGGGCGCAATGCCCACATTATCCAGGCCGATCTCAATGACCCGGCACAAATTTCCGCCATCATCCCCAGAGCCGTGCAATTCGGCCCACTTTTTGCGCTGGTCAATAATGCGTCCATTTTCGATGCGCTCAAGTTGAAAAATACAACCCTCAAAGACTGGGAGCGACATCAGCGCGTCAACCTGAGTGCGCCCTTCTTGCTCAGCCAGGCTTTTGCTGCGCACGTCGGCAAAGATACAACGGGGAGAATCATCAACATTCTCGATTGGCGCGCTCTGCGTCCTGAAGCCGATCACCTCCCCTATACTATCAGCAAAGCCGGGCTGGCCGCGCTGACCAAATCACTGGCAATTGCCCTGGCCCCCAATATCATCGTCAATGGGCTGGCCTTTGGCGCAATTCTGCCGCCCAGCGATGGCAATCTCAACGAAGATTTGCTCGCCCAAGTACCGGCGAAACGTTGGGCCAGGCTTGACGAAGTTGGCAGGGCGTTACTCTTTTTGCTTACTGGGCCCACCTATATCACCGGGGAAATTATCCACCTGGACGGCGGCAGACATTTGGTTTGAAGGAGAAAGTATGGATAAAACAATTATCAAAGATTTAGTAGCTCGCGGCATTATCGGCATAGAAAATTGGGAGCGCAAGAAGCCGCAGGAAATGCTAATCAATATTACGCTCTTTAGCGACCAGTGCGCGGCCGCAGAAAGCGACGACATTGCCGATTGTGCCAACTATCGTACAGCGGCTAAAAAAGTGCAGGCGCATGCTGAAACTGCCGAGCGCCTCACTGTAGAGGCGCTGGCCGCTGATCTGGCGCAGATTTGCCTCAGTGAACCGCTCGTCAAAAAGGTGATCGTGCGCGTGGAAAAACCGGGCGCGGTGCGTTTTGCCAAATCGGTGGGGGTTGAAATTGAGCGCAGTAAATAACCCCATGCAACGCGTTTGCATCGAATTGGGCAGCAATATCGAACCTGCTGTCAATATTCCCAGGGCGGCGGCGTTGCTCCACGAGTTTTTTACGGTATTGGCTGTTTCCAGCGCCTGGGAAACGCCCCCAGTGGGCTGTACGGGCTGTGGAAATTACATCAATGCGGCAATGCTCGTCGAGTCGCCGGCTACGGCAGATGCGCTAAAAACACAATTGCGCGCAATCGAGAGTCAATTAGGGCGCGTGCGAACTGATGACAAATTTGCCCCGCGCACGATTGATCTGGATGTGTTGCTGGTTGACGATGCGCTAATCGAACCCGACCTGTGGAAATACGCCCATCTGGCTGTGCCGGTGGCAGAATTGCTGCCCGAATTGCAGCATCCACAGGATGGCAGGCGTTTGCGTGATCTTGCCAATGATCTGCTTGTAGAAACCCCCATCACGTTGCGCGCCGAAGTTTTTCTGAATCCACCCCAGTGAGAAAACAAGCGCCCGGGCACTGTATCACCCCAGAGAGTCGTCCGAATATCGCGTTTGTTTTCGAGAAACTCTAAAATCGCAGGGGGGTTGAGCCTCGGCTAATATTATCCAAAAATTCCTGCCGGGTGGCCATATTCCTGCGGAAATGCCCCAACATGGATGATGTGGTCATGCGGGCATCGTGCTTTTTGACGCCGCGCATCATGGAACAAAGATGCACGCCTTCGAGTACAACCGCAACGCCGCGCGGGGCTAATAGTTCATTGATGAGATCGGCGATCTGCTGTGTCATGCGCTCTTGCACTTGCAAGCGTCGGGCAAACATATCAACAATGCGGGGAATTTTTGAAAGCCCGATCACGCGCCCGTTGGGAAGATAGGCAACATGCGCCCGTCCCAAAAACGGGATCATATGATGTTCACAAAGGCTATAGAACTCGATATCGCGCACTATGACCATTTCATCATAATTAACTTCAAATAACGCGCCGTTCAGCAATTCGATGGGGTCGGTGCGATAGCCTGCCAACAACTCGCTGTATGCACTGGCAACTCGTTCGGGGGTGCGCTGAAGACCCTCACGTTGGGGGTCTTCACCAACCGCTTCGATGATGGTTGTAATTGCTTTTTCAATCTCTTTTTCATCTATGCCGCCATTATCAAAAAGGTCGGCTATTTTGCGTACGGTATCATAGTTTTGTTGCATAAGAAATCCTGACTATAAGGCTCACGAGGCCATTAAGTCTAATAGATTGCGCCGAGAAGTCAAGCTACAAGCAAGTCGAATGTTGTCAATCATCTGAAAGCAAGCTACAATATCTATCAGGCGTAGTTATTGGAGGCAAGATGAATTTATTAGAATTAATTCGCGATATTGAACTCTTCAGAGGGCTGAATACTGAGGAATTGGAAGCCATTGCTGCAATATGTAAATCACGCAACCTTAACAAGGGCGAGGTACTTGTTAGTGAGAACGAAATCGGGGATGAGTTTTACATCATCTCACAAGGCGCTGCCGAAGTATTGGTTAAGGCCACTGCACCCACGCCTCAGAGCATTATTCATTTGGGCAGCGGCCAAGTTGTTGGTGAAATGGCACTCGTCGATAAGGGACCACGCTCGGCCACTGTGATGGTACTGCAAGATAATACACGCGTGCAAGTAATCCATAATGCCGATTTCAAAGCACTTTGTGAAAAAAACAAAAATATTGGTTACGTGGTAATGGGCAACATAGCGGCTGACCTTTCGTTTAAGCTCCGGCACCGCAATTTGGTTAGTGGGAAACGGTAAAATTATGATGGCAACATATAAAATCAGCTATATTATTCAAGATGGCGAACATCCAGGCGGGATTGTAAACTTGAATTATCAGCCAGTGGCAGGCGATACGATTGACGTAGGCGGACTCCTTTTAGAGGTGCGTGAAATATTTGAGTTGATTCCAGCGAATAACGATTTCTATTATCTTCATGCCACCTGTAAGATTATTGAGGCATAATCGTAATTTGCCGATCAAAGCCTTCGCCGCGCAAAATGAATGCTCAAAATCTTAGCAAAAAAGCGGAGAGCTTGGCTCTCCGCTTTTGATTTATGCAGTTTTTCATCAAGCAATTTCAGGCTCGATGATGCCATACTTGCCATCGCGGCGACGATAAAGCACGTTAATTTGCCCCGAATTCGCATTCATAAAAATAAAAAAGTTTTCATGCCCCAGAAGTTCCATTTGCTCGACGGCTTCGATCTCATCCATAGGCGTAACCATGAAATGTTTACGGCGCACGATTTCCGGCCCTTCCAACCCCAGAGCGTCACCGTCATGCAATTCCATATCTGAGCCAAGTAAAATCTCATCCACCACGGGAAAACTCTCTGTACGCTGCTGGTAGTGCTTGCCTTTATAGCGCTTAATGCGGCGCTGGATTTTCGGCAATGCCATATCAAAGGCAGTCACAATATCATCGGCGCGTTCCTCGGCCCGCAAAATAAATCCTTTGCCGCGAATGGTAATCTGGGCCACGTAGCGATCCCCAGCGTCCCTTGCCGATTTGACATAGGCTAAATCAACCCGAGCTTCATAGATATTTGTAATATAACGATCTAATTTTGAGATTTTTTTGTCAACGTACTCTTCCAAGCGATCTGTTATTTTCAGGTCACGTGCATATAAATTGGCTTCCAGTGTCATCATATACCTCCAGTTCTATAGTTTGTATTGTGGTTACAATATCTCATGGCTTCGACGACAATACCGCACGAGCCAATGTTAAGCCATAAACGGCATTTGCGCCACCTTCCAACAATGCATCTGCACAGGCGTTCAGCGTTGAGCCGCTCGTGGCAACATCATCCACTAATAGAATTTTTTTATCAAAAACCTGTTCTGGCAATGCATGAAAAGCATTTTGTACGTTATCACGACGCTGCACGCGCGTCAGACCAACCTGCGACCGTGTATCCCGATCACGTAACAAAACTTTTGGTGAATGTTCTATCTGCAAGCAGCGGGCCAAGGGTTTTGCCAGCAAATCTGCCTGGTTATAGCCACGTTCCCGAATCCGTTTATTACTCAACGGTACGGGAATTATCAGATCAATGGGCCAGGCTAACGTCCGAACCATCTGGTTTAATGGTTGCGCTAAAGCATCAGCCAACGCTATGTCGTGCCGGTATTTCACTCGATGCCAAGCCTGCCGAATTGGGCCATCAAACTCTGCCCATGATCGGATAGCGCATAAGCTAGGAGGCTGAACCGTGCAACGGCTACAAAGTTCGCCCAGTTCTATGGTCTGCCCACACAAACGACATGGCGAAGAAATAATTTTTACATTCTGATGGCAAATCTCACACCACCGCGCTCCCAGTTGCCCACAGCCCCCGCATGTCGGTGGAAATAACCAATCTAATGCTGACCAAACCAATCGATACCAACTATAATGCATCAATGGCTCCAATACCCCTAAAGACTACAACCTAAAACATTCCTCCCATTGCCGATGTAAGCAATTGAACAGCCGCAGGTCCCAACAGAATGATCAACAAAGATGGAAATATCAACACCCCCATTGGAAATAACATTTTAATGGGGGCCTGCTGCGCCTTTTCTTCTGCTCGTTGACGGCGTCTGATTCGCATCTGATCAGCCTGAATACGCAAAACTCGCGCCATACTGACACCTAATTGTTCACTTTGAACAATGGCGGCTACAAAGGATGTCATCTCTGAAATATCAATGCGGTCTGCCATATCACGCAATGCTTCTCGGCGCAATTTTCCCAACTGAATTTCACGCAGCACGCGGCTAAAAGCAAACGACAACTCATTTTCCCACTTTTCAGTAACTTTTGCCATAGCACCATCAAAACCAAGCCCCGCTTCTACGCAGATTGTCAAGAGATCTAATGCGTCTGGCAAAGCTTTGCGCACATCATCCTGCCGACGATTGATGCGACTGTTCAACATCAATTGAGGGACATAAAAACCCAGCAATGTAAATACCCCAACAATGAGTAGCTTGCGCCCCCATGTCCAGTTAATCGATCCTATTGAGAAGATGAAGAACAGGAATCCAGTAACAAGCACAGCCAAACCAAAGCGGGAAGCCCAATAGGTCGTTGGCTCCAGACCGCGCGGGTTTCCAGCCAATTCAATTTTACGGGCAGTCTCATCCAGCGCATTTTGAGGCGTAAACCGCAACGCAAGTTCACCAAAACGGCGCGCCATGGGAATAAAAACACGATCTGTTAGCGACTGTGACATCTCGATTTCTTCGAGAGATGCCATTTCCCCGCGATTTACAAATTCGCTTAATCGCTCTTGAAGCGGGTCTTCGCGCCCCTCACGTTCTCGCAGGCCCACAATGACCAGAACGATCATTCCCACCAAAACTATGCCAACCAGAATGATAATTACCATTATGTCCATGGATTTACTCTTTTAGAGAACGCACGCTAATCTCATCTCACTGAGAAACGAAAATAAGTGAACGGATAATCCGTAACTAGCACTATTTTGCTTAGACTTCAATTTTTGCTATGCGGGTCATTACAAAATAACCTGTAGTAACCAAGGCTGCGGCGGCGCAGAAAATGCCGTAACCACACATCATTGTGCTAGGCTGAAAAACAGACATAACATATTCGCGATTCCCAAGCCAGATAATGCTCGTCAAAATAAGCGGTAACATCGCTAGAAATCTGCCCGAATACATAACCTGTGCGGTCAAAACACGAATTTCACCTTTGATACGAATACGCTCACGAATTGTATGGGCAATTGTGTCCAATATTTCTGCCAGATTACCGCCAACCTCGCGCTGAACATTTACTGCGGTAACGATAAGATCCAAATCTTCTGATGGAATGCGCCGGAGTTGATTATCCAAAGCCTGTTCCATCGATATACCCAACTGCATTTCTTGTACGACCCTGCGAAATTCATCGGACAGAGGAGATGGCAACTCGCGGCTCACAGCCTCCATGGCCTGGGCCGTAGAAAAGCCAGCTCTTAGGCCATTGACCATCAAGCTGAGCATATCGGGCAACTGATCATTAAATTTCTGCAACCGCTGGTTTCTCTGGCGGTTTACGTAAAATCGCGGCAGGAAAAAACCAATCACCACACCAATCAGCCCTGAAACAATTTCGCGCCCTCCGAAAAACCAGGTTACAAAACCCACACCGATCATCGCAATAATAATTAGAGCAAAATACTCACCAGGTTTCAGTTTAAGATCAGCCTGTGCCAGGTTTCGTGCTACTCCGCCACCCCACGAAGTCCGCTCAACACGTACATTGACCCAATCTGTCAACGCGGATGATTGTTCGCCCGCCATATCCATGGCAGAATCATCTTCAATATAGTTGATCAGGCGCTCTTCGATAATTGATTGCTCACTGGACAGGGTGATCACAATCCCAATAACCAGTAAGATCAGAACTAATGCACCTCCGCCAATCAACAGCATTGTCATAACAAATTATCTCCGATCAACTCAACCGACAGCACTAATAACCTCTACGGCCACCCACGCCAAAGATGGACGGCGGCAAATGTATTCCAGCGGCTTCGATTTGGCTAATCGCCTTCGGCCGCAAACCCGTTGGCCGTAACTCACCGATCACTTTGCCATCTTCAATGCCGCGTTGCTCAAAAACAAAAATATCTGTCATTGTAATTACATCCCCTTCCATGCCACTAATCTCGGTAACATTGACAACTTTACGAGTGCCATCTCGCAAGCGTTCCTGATGAACAACAACGTCAATCGCTGAAGCAATTTGTTCGCGAATTGCTCGTATGGGAAGTTCCATTCCCGCCATCATCGCCATCGTTTCAATGCGAGCCAGTGTATCGCGCGGGCTGTTCGAGTGGGCAGTGGTCATTGAGCCATCGTGACCTGTATTCATTGCCTGAAGCATATCGAGGGCTTCTTCATCGCGAATCTCACCAACAATGACACGATCGGGGCGCATACGCAGCGAGTTCACTACCAACTTGCGGATGGTAATCTCTCCTGTGCCTTCAATATTCGGAGGGCGCGATTCCAGGGTTACTACATGCTCTTGACGTAATTGCAACTCGGCCGCGTTCTCAATAGTAAGAATACGCTCATCGGAAGGGATAAATTGAGAGAGAATATTCAACAATGTGGTCTTGCCTGAACCCGTACCGCCAGAGATAATGACATTCAAACGGGCTTCAACACAAGCTTTCATAAACTGGAGCGATTCCGGGGTGACACTACCAAATTTCACAAGCTGCTCAATAGTGATCGGGTTCCTGGAAAATTTACGGATGGTCAGTACGGGGCCAACGAGTGAGATCGGCGGGATGACTGCATTTACACGCGATCCATCCGGCAAGCGGGCATCCACATAGGGGCTAGATTCGTCGATACGGCGGCCCAACGGAGCAACAATGCGTTCAATGATGCGCATAACGTGCTCGTCGCTCTCGAAGGACATCGGTACGCGCGCTAGTTTACCGCGCTTCTCGATGTAAATATTCTTGGGGCCATTGACCATAATTTCAGTGATTTCGTCATCTTCCAAGAGCATCTGAAGGGGGCCAAAACCCAATATTTCTGCTGCGATCTGTTCAAATAGACGATGCTTCTCCTGACGAGAAAGAACGATATTTTCCTCTGTCAATACCTGTTCAAATAAATCCCGAATTGTCCCCCGTACCACAGCAACCTGGGTAATATCGGTAGTGGGGTCTAACTCTGATAGTAGTCGGTTTTGAACGCGAGACTTTAAGTCGTAGTACGCATCGCGCTGGGCATCCCCCTCGGGGGGAGCGATACGCCGAGATTGCAGCGATTTGATACGCCCTTGCCCGCCGCCTGCTCCGTCCCCCTGGCCAGATTGTCCCGTTTGACCTTTTTCAATTCGTCGCAATAAAGACATAGTTACAATCCTAATAAACGGAAAACGCTTTAAATATCTTATACAGCGTTAGAGTATTTATTCGTCATGGGCAGCTTCGATTTCGGCCAACTTAAGACGAACCATTTCTGCAAGATCTAAAATAGAACGAGAGATTGGACGTTTTTTGTCATTTAGAATAAATGGAACACCACGATTTACGGATGGCACAACGACCCGCTGATCCAGAGGCAGGGCGAGCGCTACAGGTTGCCGCAAATTATCACCTATGGCTTCCGGGGTTATTGAGATGCGCTTATCATACTTATTGAGTATAAAAATGATTCGGTCACGCTCCAGCCCCACAATCTCAGAAAGATCCAAGAATAAGCGTGCATTGTTAATCGCTGGAATATCCTGAGTAGCCAAAAGAATAACCAACGAACTCGCGTCAAAAGCGCTCAGAATTACATCAGAAAGATAGGATTGCGCATCAACAATTACATAAGAATATTGGCGCCGCAACTGTGCCAATATCTTAGAAAAGTGGTCCCCATTTACATTTTCAGCATATTCTGGCCGTAGTGGCGCTGCCAAAATCTTCATCCCCGTAGAGCGGTGCGTGATCAACACATCTTCGACTACATCTACATCCAGTTCATCTGCCCGAGGAGCCAGGTCAACAATACTGTTTTTGCCGCGTTCATTCAAGACTACTGTGGCATCCCCAAATTGCATATTCCCATCGACCAAAACCACAGGGGTTTCGGGATTGTGTAGTGTGACAGCCAGATTCGTCGCGACCATGGTCACACCAACACCACCCTTTGGGCTATATACCACAATCACCTTTCCATACGAAGTAGTGGCATGAGCGTAGTCGCCACGAGATGTTCCCGCATTACTGTCTGCGGGATAGCGCTCTTTTGCTTTTCGACGCTCTTCATGCGCCATTTCGCCCGCCCGCCGGATAGCCGAAATCAACTCATCGACCATTGGTGGTTTCGTTAAGAAATCACGCGCCCCAGCCAACATCGCACGGCGCATATAATTTGGATCCCCCTGAACCGACAACATGACAACCTGTATATGAGGCAATTCTTTGCGGATAGCCTCAGTAGCTGTTATGCCATCCATGTCTGGCATATTTATATCCATCAAAACTACATCGGCGGTAACATCCCTGACTAACTGGATACCTTCGCGTCCGGTTGTTGCTGTTCCAACAACCTCAATATCACTTTCGAATTGAAGTAGTTTTCGGATATTTTCACGAGTCTCGCGCACATCATCAACAATGACAACTCGAATTGTGGCTTCAGCACTCATGCATTACTCCAGAATTATTTCGATCTACCAAGTATGTAAAAATCAGCAGCCAGAAGAATGCGCAACTACGGATTAACAAACTCTTCGGTTTGCGGCATTTCGCCAAGTGGTTCAATTGCATAAGGCAATTTTGCCGGGGCAGGAATATTATATACATCCAACAAGAACTGCATCGTTGCAGCTTCTGTGCTGAAGACACTATCATCGCCCGAAGAGCGCAGTACCAATGTCAGTTGCGCACCCGCATTACGCAAATAATTCAGCGCGACCGCATCTTGCGGATTCACGATCAACGTGATCACCTGAGGCATTGGAATCACAGGCTGCTGTTGTTCGGTACCGTCTTCAGCGACATAGGGTTCTTCAACCGGAGCCTCACCCTGCTGCGCAGCTTGCACACCGGCATCCTTTTCGGCAAGTTCTTCTTCCAGCAACTGGAAGCGACCCACTTGTAACACTTCAACATCGTGTAGAATAGTCTGGCTAACCAGGCGGGCACGCTGATCCTCAGAGG
This sequence comes from Anaerolineae bacterium, assembly GCA_014382605.1. Classification (GTDB taxonomy): domain Bacteria; phylum Chloroflexota; class Anaerolineae; order Anaerolineales; family UBA11858; genus NIOZ-UU35. The sequence continues at coordinate 429 of JACNJM010000150.1, read as the reverse complement.
GAACAATATATACTAATTCATTCAATATCGGGTCCAATTCTGTCCGCCCCAAAACCCCAGAAGACTCATCGCCAACTACCCTGATTGTAATTTTACTTTCACCAGTCTCAAGATTGATATATGGCCCCTCAACAGCACCAACACGATTCGGCAAAGCTGTCTGATATTCACTGTCAAGGTCCAACATCTGCATGGTAGCAATTACCGCCACATGGTCGCCTGGACGCGGCGCGTAGGAAATAAAATCTTCCTCGGTTTCAACCCGGATAGTAATGGCTACTTTGCCGCGAGGGATTCTCAAGGCAGCAAGAGACCCCGTGGCCGACAATTGATCTGCCGTATCCACCAGCATACTCGCTGTCAGCGGAAGGCCTGAATCCAGATCAAATTTTGCCTGTCGGCCAACCACCAAGGCCATATCCGAAAACA
>JACNJM010000063.1 GCA_014382605.1 Anaerolineae bacterium | reverse complement strand
CGCCATGCGCATGGCCGGGCCGCGCGAAGCCGTTTGGCACGCCATTATTCGTCGCAACTACGGGGCTAATCACTTCATCGTTGGGCGCGACCACGCCGGCCCTGGCAACGACAGCGCCGGAAAACCCTTCTACGGCCCCTACGAAGCCCAAGACATGATGAAACAATACGAAGAAGAGATCGGCGTTACAATGGTGCCTTTCCAGATGATGGTGTACCTGCCCGACGATGAAAAATACGTCACCATGGATAACGTCCCCGAAGGCGCTAAAGTCAGCTCCATCTCCGGCACGCAGGTGCGTGAAGACTACCTTGCCAAAGGCAAGCTGCTGCCCGAATGGTTTACCCGTAAAGAAACCGCCGAAATTTTGGCCGAAGTTCACCCGCCCATGCACAAACTGGGTCTTACAATTTGGTTTACGGGTCTTTCGGGCTGCGGCAAGTCCACGATTGCCAGCGCACTCATCCCCATGCTGATGGAACATGGCCGCCAGGCCACTGTCCTCGATGGCGATGTCGTTCGCACGCATCTTTCGAAGGGTCTTGGCTTCAGCAAAGAAGATCGCGACACGAATATTCTGCGCATTGGCTACGTGGCTGGAGAAATTGCCCGTCACAACGGAACCGTGATTTGCGCCGCCATCAGCCCGTATCGCAATACGCGCAGCGAGGCCCGCAAAATGTCGGGCGAAGAGCGTTTTGTCGAAATTTTCGTCAACACCCCGCTCGAAGTCTGCGAGCAACGCGATATCAAGGGCCTGTACGCCAAAGCCCGCCGCGGCGAGATCAAAGGCTTTACCGGCATTGACGATCCTTACGAAGAACCGCTCAACGCCGAAGTTGTTCTCAACACCGTGGATAGCACCCCCGAAGAGAACGCTCGCGCCATCATTGGCTACCTCAAAGAGCAGGGTTTCCTTCAGTAGGTTGAAAAATAGCCACAGATGAACGCAGATAAACACAGATTTTGTTTTTCATCCGCGTTCATCTGTGTGTATCTGTGGCTTAATCATGGCTCAGTTACCTGAACTTTTTTGCTTGGATGATCGCGTCGCCTTCGTCACTGGCGGAGCCGGGTTGTTAGGGGCCGAATTCTGCCGCACGCTGGCTGAGGCTGGCGCGGCAGTAATTATTTCGGATTTGGATAAGAAAGCCGCACAAAATGTGGCTGCCTCCATCACCCAAAGCGGATTTACCGCCCGAACCGTGCGCACAGACGTAACCAATGCGGATTCAGTTCAAGAGAGCGTAAACTACGCCCTGAGCGAATTTGGCCGCCTTGATGTACTCGTCAACAGCGCCGCCCTCGACCCCAAATTTGATCCCACCTCCGAACATGCCCACTCTGGCGCATTTGAAGACTATCCCCTCGAACTCTGGCAGCAAGCCCTCGATGTAAATCTCACCGGCCTGTTTCTCACCTGTCAGGCGGCGGTCAAGCCCATGCTGACGCAGGGCAGCGGTACGATCATCAATATCGCTTCGATATACGGCGTTACCCCGCCCGATCAGCGCCTGTACCAGCGAAAAGACCAGCCGCCCGTTTTCAAGCCCGTTTATTACACCGTGACAAAATCTGGCGTTATCGGCCTCACCAAATATCTGGCCGCCTACTACGCCGGGAAGAACATTCGCGTGAACACCCTAACGCCCGGTGGCGTCTACAACGACCACGACGAAGAATTTACCCAGAAATACGCCGCCCGCTCCATTCAGGGTCGCATGGCCCAAAAAGACGAAATGAACGGCGCGTTGCTCTTTCTCGCATCCGATGCATCCAGTCACATGACCGGGGGCAATCTCATCGTCGATGGCGGCTGGACAGCGTGGTGATAACCATCCCCTTTAAAACCCTATGACCGAAGTTCTCGCTCTCATCCCCGCCCGCGGTGGTTCAAAATCGATCCCCCGCAAAAATATCATCAACTTTGCCGGATACCCGCTGATTGCGTATAGCATTGCGGCGGGCATCGCCGCCGAAACGGTGACGCGCGTAATCGTCTCCACGGATGATGAAGAAATCGCCGAGGTCTCGCGGCGCTATGGGGCCGAGACCCCCTTTGTGCGCCCCCAGGCCCATGCGCAAGATAACACCCCGGATTTACCGGTCTTCATTCATACGCTGGAATGGCTCGCCGAAAACGAAAATTATCACCCCGATATCGTCGTCCAACTGCGCCCTACCTCCCCATTTCGCCGCGTCTGGCATATTGACCAGAGTGTTCTGCGGCTTGTCGAACGCCCCGATGCCGACGCCGTGCGCACGGTCTGCATCCCTTTCCAAAATCCCTTTAAAATGTGGCGCATCGGCCCCGATGGACTCATGCAGCCCATTGGCAGCGATTTGGGCGTAAAACACGAACCCTATAACCAGCCGCGGCAAGTTCTGCCCGAAATTTATTGGCAAACCGGCTATGTGGATGCGGTTTGGGCTGACACAATTTTGACCAAAAATTCGATGACTGGCGACCATATTTTGCCCTTGACGATTGACCCCGGAGACTGGGTTGACATTGATTCACCCGATGATTGGCGGCGGGCCGAGCGTTTGATTGAGAGCGGGGAAGTGACTTTAGAAGATTTAGGTTTTGAATTGCGTAGGAAATAGGGAGTAGGAAGTTGAATGGCTTCTTACTCCTTACTTCCTACTCCTTATCACCCCGGAGAATCCCATGAATGAAATAAAAATTGGCGACCGCCTGGTTGGTGACGGCCAGCCTCCCTTTATCATTGCCGAAATTGGCGTAAATCATAATGGCATTCTTGAATATGCCTTCGAGCTGATTGATGCCTCGGTGGATGCGGGTGCAGATGTGGTCAAGTTCCAGAAGCGCAACCTGAAAAAACTCTACCCCAAAAAATATCTCGATAATTCTAACGTCGGCGAGAAGAACCTGAATTATCTACTGCCGATTTTGCAGCGCGTTGAACTCTCCGACAGCGACTATCATCGCATTGTCGCCTATTGCAAGAAGAAGGGTGTCACCTTCATGTGCTCGGCTTTTGATGATGATTCCGCCGACTTCGTTGAATCATTGGGCGTGCCAGCCTACAAAGTAGCCTCCGCCGATATGATTAATTTGCCTCTGATCGACTATCTCATCGGCAAAGGCAAACCGTTGATCGTCTCCACGGGCATGTCGCGCATGGAAGAAGTGGAGATCACGGTCAACTTCCTCAAAGAGCGCAACGCCGAATTCGCCCTGCTGCACTGCAACAGCGCCTATCCCGCCGCCTTTTCAGACATCAACCTGCGTTTTATGGACCGTTTGCGCGAATACGGTGTTCCTGTGGGCTATTCGGGCCACGAGCGCGGCATTTCGGTCTCGACGGTGGCCGCTGCTCTGGGGGCGTGCATCATCGAGCGGCATATCACCCTCGACCGCACAATGGATGGCCCCGATCACGCCTCCAGCCTCGAGCCGCACGGCTTCAAAAAGATGGTGCGCGACATTCATCAGGTTATGGAAGCGATGGGCAGCGGCAAAGAAAAATATTTCACGATGGGCGAAATTCTCAATCGCGAAGTTTTGGCAAAAAGCCTTGTGGCGACTCGCAACATCAAGCCGGGCGAAGAGATCACCCGCAAAATGGTCACGGTCAAAGGCCCCGGGCAGGGACTCTCGCCCCAGCGTTATACTGAACTCATCGGGCGCGTCGCTGAGCGCACTATTGAAGAAGATGATCCCTTTTTGCCTGTCGATTTGGGCCGCCGTATCACCCTCGACATTGAACACACCCTGCCGATGAAATGGGGTTTCGTGGTGCGTTTCAACGATTTTCGTTCCATGTTGCAACATCAACCCCCGTTGCTGGAATTCCATTTCACCGATAAAGACCTCGACGAGCCCTACCCCGGCGATGATCTTGATGCTCAACTGGTAGTACATGCCCCGGAATTTTGGGAGAATCATCTCGTCGATTTATGCACCTTTGATGAAGATCATCGCCAGGCCTCCGTGGATATTTTGCAGCGCGGCATCAACGTTACCCGTGATATGGCTCAACATTTTATTGGCACACCCAAAGTCGTTGTTCATCCCGGCGCGGCCAGTTTGGATCAACCCATCACAGACCGCAAGGGCCTTTATGACAATCTGCGTCGCTCGGTAGAAGAACTTGACTACAACGATGTAGAACTGCTCATCGAAAACCTGCCCCCGCATCCGTGGTATTTCGGCGGTCAGTGGCTCACCAACGCCTTCATGGATACTTACGAAATTCGCGATTTTCTCGATTCAATGGGCTTGATGACCTGCTACGACACTTCGCATCATAAACTCTACTGTAATTGGGCCGATGTCGATTTTTACGAGCAGGTTGAAGTTATCCTGCCCTATGTTTCGCATCTGCACCTGTCCGACGCTTCCGGTCTCGATGGTGAAGGCCTGCAAATTGGGCAGGGCAATATCGACTGGGTGCGCTTCTTCAGAATTGTCAAAGATTATCATGGCACCATGATCCCCGAAATCTGGCGCGGTCACCAGCGTGGCGGCGAGGGCTTCTTCGTCGCTATCAACCGCCTTTCCGAAGCCTACTTCAAAGCCGTGCAAGATTGAGAATATAACCACAAAGACACGAAGAAAGACCAAAATTTTTTCTTTGTGTCTTTGTGTCTTTGTGGTGAGAATTTTCCTTTGAATATCATTAAACGGATACACAACGCCCGCTTGCGGATTCAGGCCGACCGGCAGCTTGCGCGTCTCGGGCGTGAGATTGCTCAAAAAGCGCCAGCGGACTCGGCTCGCGGGGTGGTTGCCTTTTTCAACGCCTCCTCGCGCCTGGGTGGAATCAGCCTCAATGCCGCTTTCACGCAGCTCACCGCCTGGAGCGTGCAGCTCGCCGGAGCGGATGTCATTCACTTTGCCTGCAACGCCGGGATGACGCGCTGCGTCCTTGGCACCAACCCCGACGACCACACCGCCGCGCCGCCCTGCGCCAGTTGCATCGCTCAAACGCGTAAACTCATCGGGCCAAGTCCGGCCTATTTTTTCGAGTACCAACCCAAGCCCAGGCTCGAATCTCAGTTCGCCCATCTCTCCATCGCTGAACTCTCAACCTTCAACCTTCAACCTGACAACCTGCCAACCGAAATCCCCCTCGGCGAACTCGTTCTGCCCT
>JACNJM010000064.1:2861-5161 GCA_014382605.1 Anaerolineae bacterium | reverse complement strand
ATGGAAGGCGATATTCCCCTCGAAGCGGTCTACGGTCATCGGCTGGTGACCGCCAACCCTACGCAAGAGCAGGTGCAGCATATTGCCCAACTTTACCGCGAAACGGTAATTCCCGATGCGAAAGCTGTAATCGCCGCACTGCAAATATCGGGTGTTAAAGTCTTCATCGTCAGTGGCGGATTGATCGAGCCGGTGCGCGATTTCGGCGTCTGGCTGGGTGTGCCGCGCGAGCAGATTTTCGCCGTGGATATGGAATATGATCAACTCTCCGGCCCGTGGTGGCGTTATTGGGAACATCCTGGCGGGCGCAATCCCCGCGCTCAGTATATGGATATCGAAGCCAATCCGCTGACGATGATGGGCGGCAAAAACCAGATCGTGGCCCGTATCCGCGCCGCCTACCCCGGACGCGTACTGATGGTCGGTGACGGCCTCTCCGATATGGAAGTGCAGGACGATGTCGATTTGTTTGTTGGCTTTGGCGGGGCGGCCTTTCGCCAGCGCATTGCCGATGAGTCGCCGGTGTATATCCACACCCTTACCCTGGCACCGATCTTGCCGTTGGCATTGGGGCAATTGGGCAATACATCCCAGACTGCCCGCCTGTGGGCCGATGGTTTGCAGCGTATCTATACCGATGAAGTCACTTTTTATGATGCTGAAACCCGCACTGCTTTTCTTCATGCTCTGCGGCGGTAGATATCCAACGCAAGGACGCAAAGGTTTCTATAAATTTGTCTTTGCCACTTTGCGCCTTTGCGTTAAATTTTTGAGTTCCCTATGACTTTCCACATTCTCATTACCGATCAACTTGATTCGCCCGGGCACGCGGTTTTACACGCCGCTGACGATGTCATCATCAGCGGGCCGTTTGAAACCCGCGCCGAAATATTGGCCGCGCTCCCCGAAGCCGATGCCGTTATCGTGCGTGCGTCCACCTGTGTCGATGCAGAATTTCTCGCCGCCGCGGCGCGCCTGCAAGTCATTGCCCGCGCTGGAGAGCGCATCGAGAATATTGATGTAGAGGCCGCCACGCGACGTGGCATTTTGGTGCTGAACGTGCCCGATGTCAATGTTACCGCAGTGGTAGAGCATACCTTTGGCCTGTTGCTCTCGTTGGCACGCAGTATCCCCGCCGGACACGCAGCCATGCGCCGCGGGGAGTGGCCGCGGCATGAAATGCGCGGTTTTCTGCTCGCCGGGAAAACCCTGGGGATTATTGGCTTTGGGCAAACCGGGCGCGCTGTAGCTATCCGTGCCCAGGCTTTTGACATGAATGTGCTGGTGTATGATCCGTATATCGATCTTTCTTTCGCGCGTCAACAGGGCGTCGAGATCGTTAATTTCCCCGAATTGCTGGCGCGGGCCGATATTCTCAGTCTGCACACGGCTTACTCGGCGCAAACGCATGCCATCATGGATGCGGCGGCCTTTACCCAGATGAAACCCGGTAGTTATCTCATTAACTGCACGCACCCAGGTTTGATCGATGAGTCTGCTCTGTTGCTGGCCCTTGAGAACGGACCCCTCGCCGGGGCGGCGCTTGACCAGTTTTCAGTGGAACCACCCCCGCCCGACGCGCCGCTGCGCCTGCATCCGAAAGTTTTGGTTACACCTCATTTGGGCGAGAATACGGTTGAATCCCAGCGTCAGACTTCCGTTCAAATTGCTGAAGATACCCTGGTTGCGTTGCGCGGCGAAGATTATCGCAATGTGGTTAATTTGCCATTCACGCCCGAAACGCCCTACCATGCTGTCAGGCCGTATATTCATTTGGCCTCGAAGTTGGGTAAATTGCAGGGTCAGCTCGCCGATGGCTGGATTACGCGCATTGAAGTGGAGTTGCTGGGCGAAGGGTTGGATGGGCTGATTCGTCCGGTGGCGGCGGTGTTGCTGAATGGATTGCTGCGACCGGTGGCTTGTTGCACTGTCAACTGGGTTTCTGCCCCGATGTTGGCCCACGAACAGGGTATTACTACGGCGCAAGTTAAAGGTCTGGTGGAGCAGGCTGATTATCCCAACCTGATTGCCTGCAAAATTTATTGGCAGGAGGGCGAACGCACCGTGGCGGGGGTGTTATTTGGCAACGGCGAAGCGCGGCTGGTGCAATATGACGATTTTGAAGTCGATGCCTACCCCGAGGGCTATGTGCTGATTTTAGAGAATGACGATGTCCCTGGCGTGATCGGTAAGGTGGGGGATCGCCTGGGACGCGGCAAAATCAATGTAGCCCAATGGCGTTACGGCCGCGAGCGCCCTGGAGGCCAGGCGATTTCCTTTATCAACATCGATGACCCTGT
>JACNJM010000064.1:0-2003 GCA_014382605.1 Anaerolineae bacterium | reverse complement strand
CAACTGCACGCTCCCTTCCAACCCACCGGCGATCAGCCTGAAGCCATCGCCCAATTGATTAACGGACTTGAAAAAGGAAATCGCAACCAGGTCTTGCTGGGCGCCACCGGAACCGGCAAAACTTTCACCATGGCGAATATCATCGCCTACTTTAACAAGCCGACTCTCATCATCGCCCACAACAAAACCCTGGTAGCGCAACTCTACGCCGAGTTCAAGGAATTCTTCCCCGAAAACGCCGTTGAATATTTCGTTTCGTACTACGATTACTACCAGCCTGAGGCCTATGTGCCGCGCCACGATCTCTACATCGAAAAAGAGACCGACGTTAATGAAGAGATCGAACGCCTGCGCCTGGCAGCCACTACTGCCCTGATGTCGCGCAAAGATGTCATCATTCTGGCCTCGGTTTCGTGCATCTACGGCCTGGGTAACCCTGAATCGTATGGCAAAGTCGTCATCAATCTTGAAGTGGGCAAAAGCTGGCGGCGTACCACGCTGTTGCGCCGTCTGGTGGAGAGCCAGTATGCCCGCAACGACATTGAACTGCGTCCGGGAACCTTTCGCGTGCGCGGTGACACCCTTGAAATTGCCCCCGCCTACGAAGACCGCTGGGTCTACCGCATCAGCTTTTGGGGCGACGAAATTGAGCGCATCAGCGAAGTGGATTATCTCACCGGCGAATTGCGCCGTCAGATGGATAGTGTGGATGTCTACCCCGCCAAGCATTTCATCGCCGAAGAAGACAAAACCAAACAGGCCATCACGGATATTGAAGCCGAACTCGCAGCGCGCGTCCAGCATTTTAAAGACACCGATCAACTCCTTGAAGCGCAGCGCATTGAGCAGCGCGCCCGCTACGATTTAGAGATGCTGCGCGAGGTCGGGTATTGCTCTGGCATCGAGAATTACTCGCGTCATCTCGATCAACGCCCCGCCGGTTCCCCTCCCTGGACGTTGGTGGACTATTTCCCCGATGATTATCTGCTCATCATTGACGAGTCGCACATGACCGTGCCTCAAATCCGCGGCATGTACAACGGCGACCGCGCCCGCAAGACCACCCTGATTGATTACGGTTTTCGCCTGCCCTCGGCGCTCGATAACCGCCCGCTGCAATTCGACGAGTTCAAATCCCGTATGGGCTACACCATTTACACCACCGCCACGCCCGGCCCCTACGAGATGGACGCCGCTGATCAGGTCGTTGACCAGATCATCCGCCCCACCGGGCTGGTGGACCCCGAAATTGAGATTCGCCCCATTCAGGGTCAGGTGGATGATCTGCTGGGCGAGATTCACAAACGCCTGGAAGTTGGGCAACGCGTCATCGTCACGACGCTGACCAAGCGCATGTCGGAAGATTTGGCCGATTATTTAATGGAAATGGGCATCAAAGTGCATTATCTGCACTCCGAGGTAGAGACTCTTGAACGGGTGGGGATACTGCGGGACCTGCGCCTGGGGGTGTTCGACGTGGTCGTGGGGATTAACCTGCTCCGTGAGGGGTTGGACCTCCCCGAGGTCTCGCTCGTCGCAATTCTCGATGCCGACAAAGCCGGATTCCTGCGCTCGGCGACCGCCCTCATCCAGACGATTGGCCGCGCCGCCCGCCATCTGGATGGCAAAGTCATCATGTATGCTGATAAAATCACCGATGCCATGCGCGCCGCTCTGGATGAAACCAGCCGTCGCCGTGAGAAACAGGTCGCTTATAATGTGGCGCACAACATCCAGCCCGTCAGCATCATTAAAGATATTCGCGACATCACCGACCGCGTGCGCGAACACGCCGTCGCCGAGCCGCAGGCCGAATACAGCACGGATGGCGCCCCCAGGTTGCCACAAGACGAAATGCGCAAAATCTTGGCCGATCTCGAAGACAGCATGAAACAGGCCGCCCAAAACCTGGAATTTGAGAAAGCGGCTGCCTTGCGCGATCAGATTTACGAGTTGCGAAATTTGATGGTTGAAGAAGGTGATTACAAACCCTGGGAGCGCAT
>JACNJM010000198.1 GCA_014382605.1 Anaerolineae bacterium | reverse complement strand
TAACTGTTGGTGCCGGTGTCGTCACCAAAATCATTGAGTAGGTAAATTATATGGCCAGCCAGAAGATACGTATCCGCCTCAAGGCTTACGATCATCGAGTTTTAGATCAATCGGCAAAGCGTATTGTAGATACCGCCGAGCGCACAGGTTCACGTGTTGTGGGACCAGTACCCTTGCCAACCAAAATCGAACGTTTTGCTGTTCGCCGTTCGACTTTTATTGATAAAGATTCGCACGAACACTTTGAAATCCGCACACATAATCGTCTGATTGATGTGATTGAGCCGGACTCGAAAACGATTGATATGCTGATGCGGTTGAATCTGCCCGCTGGCGTGGATATTGAAATCAAGATTTAGTAGTAACTGTTGCTAAGTTCGTGCAGTGTCTGAGTATTTCAATCCAGACAATCCATGAGCCGGGCAATTGCACGACAAAAATAGCGAAAGAGCTATTGCGCCAGCGACAGAACATTTTGCGTGTCGCTGCCTAATAACTAACTGCGCTATTTCGGGATGATGCGGTCAAGCCCAGACTGGCAGTCCTTTGATACCAGACCCAAATGTGGCATTTGAGTTCGCCGTGGGTCTAAGAAAAAAACAAGGAGAACAATTGAGATGTTGAAAGGGCTGATTGGAAAGAAAATTGGCATGACCCAGATTTTCAATGATATTGGTGAGGCTATCCCGATTACATTGATCGAAGCTGGGCCTTGCTATGTTACCCAGGTGCGCACCATCGACAAAGATGGATATTCTGCAGTGCAGCTGGGTTTTGGTGAATCGAAACCTCGGCGTCTAACAGGTGGTCAACTTGGACATCTACAACGCAATAATTTGCCACCTGTGCGCTTTTTGCGTGAATTTCAGGCTAAAAAGCCAGATGTGAACGAAGGTGATCAAGTTACTGTAGATGTATTTGAAGTTGGCGATCATGTAGACGTAGTTGGCCGAAGTAAAGGGCGTGGCTTTGCCGGTGCGGTAAAACGCTACGGTTTTAGAGGCGGCCCCAAAACCCACGGTCAGTCAGATCGTCACCGGGCAGTAGGCTCTATTGGTGCTACTTCCGGAACTGGCAGGGTTTTCCCTGGTAAGCGTATGCCTGGTCATATGGGCAATCAACGTATTACTGCTCAAAATTTGAAAATCGTCTTAGTAGACGCTGAACGCAATTTGATCGGTGTACGCGGTGCTGTTCCTGGCCCCAAGGGCGGCCTCGTTTTGATCAAGGAATCGCGCAAGCAGTAGAGTGTGGAGCGAAGCGATCATGGAAGTTAATGTTCTAAATATGAATGGCAAGAAAGTTGATACCGTTGATTTACCGGTTTCAATCTTCGAGGCCCCAATCAATATTGATCTGATGCACCAAGCGTATGTACGCCAAATGGCAAACGCGCGCCTGGGAACTCATAAGACCAAAAGCCGGGGCGAAGTTTCTGGTGGTGGGCGCAAGCCCTGGCGTCAAAAAGGCACGGGACGTGCTCGCCATGGTTCAATTCGTTCACCACTTTGGCCCGGTGGCGGAAAAACTCATACGCCTCGTCCGCGCAATTATGCTAAGAAAATGCCCCACAAAATGCGTCAGGCCGCCCTTCGTTCTGCGTTGTCAGTCAAAGCGGCAGAAAATGAAATCATTGTTGTGGACGAGCTCAAACTTGATGAAGCAAAAACCCGTCTTATGGCACAGGCACTGGATGCCCTGGCAAAAGATGCCAGCGCTTTGATCGTAATTCCTGCAAAGGATGAAGTTTATAAAGTCGTTGAATTATCAGCTCGTAATTTGCCCTCGGCCAAAACCGTGCACGTAAATTACCTCAACATTCGTGATTTGTTGAGCTACGATAAACTCATCCTACCTCTTCAAGCTTTGGATGCGATTTCAGATCACTTGGGATAGGTGAGAGGTAGATATGGCTATTAGTGTTTATGATGTTTTGAAGCGCCCCTTGTGGACGGAAAAATCCAGCCACCAGTTTTCAAAATTGCATCAATATGCGTTTGAAGTGGATAAATCTGCAACGAAGGCGATGATCAAAGATGCGGTTGAAGCACTGTTCGATGTGGAAGTGGTGCGCGTAAATACCATGATAATGCCCGCAAAACGCGGCCGTCGTGCGCTCAGTCGTCGGCTTTTGGTTCGCCGTAGCGCTTACAAGAAAGCGTTGGTGACCCTGGCCCCTGACGATACCATCGATGTCTTCGAAGGAGTACGGTAATCATGGCTGTAAAGAAATATAAACCTGTAACACCCGGTATGCGGGATCGAACAGGATACACATTTGAAGAAATTACCAAGTCCAAGCCCGAGCGCTCGTTGGTGATGCCTCGCCGTAGTCGCGGTGGACGTAATGCCTATGGGCGTGTTACAGTGCGTCATCGTGGTGGTGGACATCGGCGTAAGATCCGTTTGGTCGATTTTAAACGTAACAAACGGGGCATTCCCGCTCGCGTTGCCGCGATCGAATATGATCCGAATCGCACAGCACGTTTGGCCCTGTTGAACTACGTGGATGGTGAGAAGCGTTACATTATTGCCCCAATTGGTTTACAGGTGGATGACATAGTAGTAGCTGGCGCCGATGTTGATGTACGCCCCGGTAATAGTATGCCAATCAGCCACATTCCAACCGGTACGATGATTCATAATATCGAACTTCAGCCGGGACGTGGTGGACAGTTGGTTCGCTCTGCAGGTACCGCAGCACAATTATTAGCAAAAGAAGGCAGCTACGCTCACGTTCGCTTACCATCGGGAGAAATTCGCCTGATCCATCGTGATTGCTACGCCACTATTGGGCAAGTAGGGAATCTGGATCATGGCAATATTAAGCTCGGCAAAGCTGGACGCAAGCGCCATATGGGCATTCGCCCAACCGTTCGTGGTTCTGCTATGAGCCCCCGCGATCACCCGCATGGTGGTGGTGAGGGTCGCTCCCCGATTGGTATGCCAAGCCCGAAAAGCCCCTGGGGCCAGAAAACGCTTGGTAAGAGAACCCGCAGTAATAAGCGTACCGATCAATACATTGTTCGGCGTCGCGGGAAGAAGCGTCGCTAACAAATAGTCAGATAGGTCAGTTAGTCTGGTAGTCAGATAGCCCTCAGGGCTATACGATGTGCGGCTAAGAGACCAGGAGACCAGGAGACTAGAGAGATATGTCAAGATCACTCAAAAAAGGGCCGTTCGTTAGCCCCAAACTGTTGAAAAAAATTGAAGCCATGAATGCAAGTGGCGACAAAAAAGTAATTCGTACCTGGAGCCGCGCGAGTGTGATCTTCCCCCAAATGGTCGGCCACACAATTGCCGTTCACGATGGTCGCCGCCATGTTCCGATTTATATTACCGAAAATATGGTTGGTCATCGACTGGGTGAGTTTGCTCATACACGCACGTTCCGTGGGCACCTTGTAGAGAAAAAGCGGAAGTGAGGTAAATCATGACACAAGATATTCGCGCTCATGCCCGCAATATTCAAATATCTCAACAAAAAGCCCGTCTGGTGGTTGATTTGGTGCGTGGCGAGGATGCCCTCACTGCGCTGGATACGTTAAGATTTTTGCAAAATAAAGCTGCCAAGCCGGTAGCCAAAGTCATTGCCTCGGCGATGGCGAATGCAGAAGAGAATTTCGGTATTAGCCGTAATGATCTGTATATCTTCCGTATCTTTGCCGATCAAGGCCCCACGCGCAAATGGCGTCGTTTTGGCGCTCGAGGTCGGTTCAAGCCGTTGCTGCGGCGTTCATCGCATATCACCGTTGTCTTGCGAGAACGAGAGGCTTAGTTGAGGAGAAATTATGGGTCGCAAAGTTAATCCTATTGGTTTTCGTTTAGGAATCAACCGTGATTGGGATGCGCGTTGGTACGCTGAAGGTGAAAATTACGTTGACCAATTGCACCAAGATCTCGCTGTTCGCCAACTGATTCACACCCAGAACGACCGCGCTGGTATTTCTAGCGTCGAAATAGAGCGATTTCCTGGCAAGGTGCGCGTGGTCGTGCATACTGCCAAACCAGGTGTATTTATTGGCCGTAAAGGCGCTAATGTAAAAGTCGTTCGTACCAATCTGGAAAAATTGGTTGGGATGAAAATTGATCTGGATATCAAAGAGATCGAAAACCCCGATTTGGACGCATATCTGGTCGCAGAAAATATTGCCGGACAGTTAGAGCGGCGGATCAGCTTCTCGCGCGCGATGAAGCGTTCCATCGGCCAGGCCATGCGCCAGGGCGCTGAGGGTATCCGCGTGCAAGTAGCTGGACGTTTAGGTGGCGCTGAAATGGCTCGAACCATTCACATGCGTGAAGGTCGTGTCCCCCGCCAAACCCTGCGTGCCAATATTGATTATGCAGTAGCCGAAGCCAATACGACTTATGGGCGCATTGGCATCAAGGTATGGATCTACAAGGGAACGATCTTCCCTGAAGTAACCGAAGTACCTGAAGCTACTGAAGGTGTATATATAAGTGAGTAGTGATCTCTGCAATCGCCGCAAGTCGATTCAGATGACGAGAGAGTGATCAACTATGTTGATGCCAAAGCGTGTAAAGTATCGTAAACAAATGCGCGGCCGCATGAAAGGCAAAGCACAGCGCGGTTCCGACATCCATTTTGGCGATTTTGGCCTCCAGGCTCTTGAGCCGGGTTGGGTATCAGCCCGCCAAATTGAGTCTGCCCGCCGTGCAATGGTGCGTGCCATGCGCCGTCGTGGAAAAGTATGGATCCGAATTTTTCCGGATAAACCCATCACCAAGCGTGCGGCCGAGAGCCGAATGGGTAAAGGGAAAGGTGATGTGGATTTTTGGGCTGCTGTCGTAAAACCCGGACGGATTATGTTCGAGATTGGTGGTGGTATCCCCGAAGATATTGCCAAAAGAGCTTTGAAACTGGCTTCATATAAATTGTCTGTCAAAACCAGAATCATAGCCAGCGACTCGGCAGGAGAGTAGTGATGAAAGCAGCAGAAATTCGAGAACTCACGACCGACGAAATCAATGAGCAAATTGATGAAGCGCGAGAAGAACTGATGAAACTCCGCTTTCAACAAGCTACGGGTGAGTTGGTTGATTTTACAAGAATACGTATTATCCGCCGTGATATTGCTCGCTATCAAACCATCCTGAACGAGCGAAAGCAGGAAGTATCCGCGGGAGGTGAAGCATGAATAACCGCCGTCGTTTAACCGGAGTCGTCGTTAGCGACAAGATGCAAAAGACCGTTGTTGTCGAAGTAACCCGCACTTATCGTCACCGCCTCTATGGCAAGGTTGTATCTGATAGCAGCCGTTTCATGGCTCATGATGAGTTAGGCTGCCAGATTGGCGATGAAGTTTCGATTGTTGAAAGTCGTCCGATCTCGCGCCGCAAACGCTGGGTTGTCGAGCAGCGTCTTCAGGAAGATCAAGCCGCGGCCAGCGTGGATGAAGTAGAGGTATAAAGATGATCCAACAAGAATCGCGATTACGGATTGCAGATAACACTGGTGGGCGCGAGTTGCTCGTGATCAAAGTGTTAGGTGGATCACGACGCCGCTATGCCAGCGTTGGCGATGTTGTTATCGGCACAGTGAAATCGGCTACGCCGCATGGCGCTGTGAAGAAAAGTGATGTTGTCCGCGCCGTAGTTGTGCGCACAAAAAAGGGTTGGCGTCGACCGGATGGAAGCTTTATTCGATTTGACGATAATGCGGCCGTCCTCCTTGATGGTGATAGCTTCAATCCAAAAGGGACGCGTATCTTTGGGCCAGTTGCGCGTGAACTGCGCGAAAAAGGCTATATGAAAATTGTTTCGCTGGCGCCTGAAAGTTTGTAAGCCAGTGAGTAGTAGGAGCGAAAAACGTGAATGCTAAAATAAAAAAAGGCGATACTGTAGAAATTATCAGTGGCCGCTCCGAAGATAAGGGTAAACGCGGCGAGGTGATTAAAGTCTATCCTCACAAAGGTCGTGTTGCTGTGCAAAGCATCAATATTCGCAAGAAGCATCAGGGTCAATATCAGGCTCAGGGGCGCAATATGTCCCCAGGTATTATCGAGTTTGAGGCTCCAATGCACATATCGAATGTGATGCTAGTTTGCCCTTCTTGTCGTGAGGCCACTCGTGTTGGTATCCAGCGCGATGAAGATGGCTCTCATCGTGTTTGCAAGCGTTGCGACGCGCTGATTGACTGAGGTCTGTGAGAGTGAAACAATGATAGTGAAAGCACGTTACGAAGAAATTGTTCCGGACCTGATGAAAACGCTGAATTTGGGTAATATAATGCAAGTTCCCCGCATTCAGAAAGTAGTTGTCAATATCGGTGTTGGTGAGGCTTTAGAAAATGCCAAAGCTCTTGAAGCGGCGGTTGGTGATCTTATTAAGATCACGGGGCAGAAACCGATCATTACTCGTGCCCGAAAAAGCATAGCCAGTTTTAAACTGCGTGAAGGTAATCCCATTGGAACGAAAGTGACCCTGCGTGGTCGACGGATGTGGGCTTTTCTAGATCGTTTGATGAACATCGCATTACCGCGCGTGAGGGATTTTCGGGGTATTTCTCCGAATTCTTTTGATGGGCGCGGCAACTACACATTAGGCCTGCGTGAACAACTGGTATTTCCAGAGATAGAATACGACAAAATCGATAAATTACGCGGCCTGGAAGTTACGATTGTAACTACTGCGACAACCGATGAAGAAGGCCGTGAATTATTGCGTATGCTGGGAATGCCGTTCAGGAAGGAAGGATAAACAATGGCTAAGACATGCATGGTTGTTCGTGAAGACCGACGTAAGTATAAAACTCGCGTACGGAATCGTTGTAAGGTTTGTGGACGCCCGCGCGGCTATATTCGTCGCTTTGGCTTATGCCGCATTTGTTTCCGTGAATTAGCGCTGGATGGCAAGATCCCTGGCGTGAGAAAGGCTTCCTGGTAATCCGGGTGGAGGTTGAAGCATGAGTGTTAGTGATCCCATTGCCGATATGCTTACTCGTGTCCGAAATGCTGTTATGGCAGGTCAGCTCGTGACCACAATGCCCAGCTCGAAGATAAAGGTAGCAATCGCCAAAATCTTAAAAACTGAGGGTTTTGTAGCCGATTACGAAGTACAAGATGGCAAACGCGTTGGAGAAAAAGTTCTCACTATTCGTTTGAAATATATTGGTGAGCGGCGTAACCGTCGTCCGGTGGTGACTGGCATAGAGCGAGTCAGCAAACCGGGGCGCCGGGTGTACACTGGAAAACAAGATATCCCCTGGGTGTTGTCTGGGATGGGTGTTGCCATCCTCTCCACTTCGCAAGGCGTGATGACTGGCCGTGAAGCCCGTAAACTGGGCCTGGGCGGTGAAGTCGTTTGTAAAGTTTGGTAATAACGATTGGAGATCAGAAATTTCTGATCAATAATCCAGGAGGTTGAACTGTGTCACGTATTGGTCGTTTACCAGTGGATGTGCCGCAGGGCGTAGATGTAAAAATTAAGGGAACGTATGTGAATGTCAAAGGCCCCAAGGGGCAGATGGAGCACACCTTCCCTGCGTCAATGAAGATTACCCTGGATACAGGAGTGATCACTGTGGAACGCCCTTCAGACGAAGGTACACATCGCGCCATGCACGGCATGACACGAGCAATTATTAACAACATGGTAGTTGGCGTTACAGATGGTTTTGAGAAAATTCTTGAAATCAATGGCGTTGGTTACCGTGGAGAATTGAATGGCAAGAATCTGATTCTCAATGTTGGGTATTCTCACCCTATTGAGATAGAACCACCTGAAGGCATTGAATTTGTTGTAGAAGATCGTAACCGCGTTGTGCGTGTTAAAGGATACGACAAAGCCAAGGTTGGTCAGGTTGCTGCCGATATTCGGAAAATTCGTCCTCCCGAGCCTTACAAAGGCAAAGGCATCAAATATCAGGACGAGCGTATCCGCCGCAAGGCAGGTAAAGCTGGTAAGGTGTAATTATGGCAAAATCAAAAACTCGAGCGGCTGCTCGTATGCGGCGTCATAATCGTGTACGGAAGACAGTTGCAGGAACTCCGGAAAGACCCCGCTTAAATGTTTTTCGCAGTCTGAACGAGATTTATGCTCAAGTGATTGATGATGAGGCAGGTCATACATTGGCTTCTGCATCAACTATTGATGGTGAACTGCGCAAGAAAATGGATAGTTTGAGCAAGGTTGAACAGGCCAAGCTAGTTGGTCAAACCATTGCTGAACGAGCGCAGGCGGTTGGTGTAAAACAAGTTGTCTTTGATCGCGGTGGATATCGCTATATCGGGCGTGTGAGTGCGCTCGCTGACGGTGCTCGCGAAGGTGGCTTGCAGTTCTAATCGAGGAGAACAAACATGGCGAACTATCAAGCTGAAAAAGAATTCGATGAGCGTGTAATTGAGATTCGGCGTGTTGCCACAGTTGTGAAAGGTGGTCGTCGGTTTTCATTTCGCGTAACCGTTGTGGTTGGCGATAACGCTGGCAGTGTTGGCGTTGGCAGCGGGAAAGCAAATTCGGTTCCCGATGCCATTCGCAAAGCTGTAAAGCAGGCACAACAAAATATGCACCGCGTGGCAATCTTTGACACCACTATTCCCTACGAAGTTCTGGGTAAGGTGGGTGGTGCGCGTGTAATGCTCAAACCGGCTTCCCGTGGTACGGGTGTTATTGCAGCTGGTGGCGTGCGTGCGGTTTTAGAAGCCGCAGGTATCTCAGATATTTTGACGAAATCGCTTGGCAGTGATAACGATCTTAATGTCGTTTATGCTGCAATGGATGCGCTGGATCAATTAAAAAATCCCCAGCAAATTGCCAATGAGCGCGGTATTCCGGTTGAGCGAGTTCTGCCATTCTGGAATAAAGGATAAGAGATATGGCTAAGAAAAAATCTCCACCGAAAATACTGCGTATCACACTGGTGAAAAGCACCATTGGTTACCCCGTGCGACAAAAAAGTACAGTCCGCGCTTTAGGGCTTCGTCGTATTAATCATACCGTTGAACAACAAGATACACCGGTTATCCGCGGGATGGTGAATAAAGTTAGCCATCTGGTGCGGGTTGAAGAGTAGGTAGAACGATGAAATTGCATGATTTAAAGCCGAATGACGGTGCAACAAAACGAGGTAAACGTTTGGGCCGCGGTATTTCCGCCGGGCAAGGTAAAACTGCCGGTCGCGGTTCTAACGGGCAGAATTCTCGTCGTGGTGGTGGTACCTCGCTGTGGCATCAGGGTGGCAACTTGCCATTCTTCCGCCGTTTACCCTTCAAGCGTGGTTTTACCCCACCTCATCGCATCACCTTTAATGAAGTTAACCTGTATCAACTGGAAGATTTCAGAAAAGGCTCCAAAGTTTCCCCTGAAACCTTGGCTGAAGCTCGCATGATAAAAGATGAGCGCAACCCCACTGTGATTTTGGGTGAAGGCGAAATCAAAAAAGCCCTCAAGGTAAGCGTACACCGAATATCTGATGGTGCGCGCGCCAAAATTGAAGCGGCTGGCGGTAGTGTAGATATTCTGGAGTGGTCGAAATAGTCTGACTTGGTGCAACGTGTAGTCTAATTTGTTTCATGTGTCTGATTCGTCGGGCCGTGAGATCATTCAGACACATGAGACCAATACGACGAATGCGACCAACAATAAGGAGCCAATTTATGAAGCGGTCTGCTTGGCGCTATCTATGGACAGCCCGAGACATCCGACGAAAATTGCTGATCACCTTAGGCATTATGGTGCTCTATCGCTTGGCCGCGCAAGTGCCGGTGCCGGGCGTGAACCGCGCTGCGCTTGCTTCTATCTTGTCTGGTGGTGGTGCCGCAGGCACTCTGGTGGGCATCTTGGACATGTTATCAGGTGGTACGGTTTCCAATTTTTCCGTGATGGCGATGGGTGTGTATCCCTACATTACAGCTCAGATTATCCTCCAGTTGCTGGTGCCAGTGATCCCGGCATTGCAGCGACGTATGGAAGATGACCCCCGTGAAGGCCAGAAATGGATGGAGAAATGGACCTATATTCTGGCAGTTCCAATGGCGGCTTTGCAAGCTGTATCACAAATTCGTATCTTCGGCGGTTTTGCGGGTGTGCCTATTATTGATAACTATGGTTTTTCAGGCAGCGCATTGTTGCCATCGTTGGCGATTATCTTTAGCATGACAGCGGGAACGATGTTTGCCATTTGGCTGGGCGAATTGATCTCAGAATTTGGCATCCGCAATCAAGGCCTATCGTTGCTCATTTTTGCAGGTATCGTTTCAGGCATTCCGCAAAACTTCGCTGCCTTGCTTAACAATGAATACCGCTGGCTGGTGTTGATTTTCTCGATTATCCTGATGGTTCTAATCATCTTCGTGATCGTAATTGTTCAACAGGGCCAGCGCAATATCCCTGTTATGTACCCGGGCAGACGTGTGGGCCGCCGTATGTCGATGCCCGTCAAGGGCACTCTGCCGCTGCGCGTAAATATGGCGGGGATGATCCCGATCATCTTTGCCCAGTCATTGCTCACCTTCCCGGCTATTATTGCAGGTTTCTTTTTGCAATCTGAAACCACTTGGGTAGCGAACCTGGCCTTGGGCACACAGAATATCTTTGGTGGCAACAGCCCCTGGTATTGGGCCATCTATTTCGTTTTTGTTGTCGGTTTTGCTTTCTTCTACACCGATGTGTTATTTGCCCAGCAGAATTATGGTGAAAACCTGAAACGCTCTGGCGCGCAAATCCCCGGTGTGAGCAAAGGCGAACCCACCCAGCGCTACCTCACCAAGGTTTTACGTCGTATTACCTTCCCAGGCGCTTTCTTCCTGGGCCTGGTGGCGGTGATCCCCTTCTTGGTTGGGT
This sequence comes from Anaerolineae bacterium, assembly GCA_014382605.1. Classification (GTDB taxonomy): domain Bacteria; phylum Chloroflexota; class Anaerolineae; order Anaerolineales; family UBA11858; genus NIOZ-UU35. The sequence continues at coordinate 15,817 of JACNJM010000198.1, read as the reverse complement.
TGGTTCTACCCTTGGGCGATAACACTGGCACGTTGTTAGTGACATCATCGGGCTTGTTGATTGTGGTAGGTGTTGTCAGAGATACATTCTTTAACATTGACGCAGAGCTAAAATTGCACGGATATGATGAAACACTTTTAGTTCGCTAGAGGTGAATAATGGCACAGCACTTCGTGATGCTCGGCCCTCCCGGAGCCGGAAAGGGCACTCAGGCAAAAATTCTATCCGAGAAAATGGGCATTCCCCATATCTCATCGGGCGACCTTTTTCGCGAAAACTTGCGCGAAAAAACCGATTTAGGAAAATTGGCTGAAGGGTATATCAATCGAGGTGAATTGGTTCCCGATGATGTCACCATTCGCATGGTGCAAGAACGCATCTCGCGATCCGATTGCCAAGCAGGCGTGCTGCTGGATGGATTTCCTCGCACGGTATATCAGGCCGAAGCGCTTGACGAAATACTGCGTGATCAAAAAAATACTCAGGTGGATGCCGTCCCGTGCATCATCGTTGCCGATGATGTGCTTGTCGAACGGCTAAGCGGGCGGCGATCCTGCCAAAATGGACATGTTTTCCACGTCAAGTTTAATCCACCCAAAGTGGATGGCATCTGTGATGTGGATGGTACTGAGCTTTATCAGCGAGAAGATGACACCGTGGAAACAGTATCGCGGCGCATTCGGGTTTATCTTGATCAAACTCAACCATTGATCGATTACTATCGTCAGAAGGGCGTCCTGGTTGAGATTGACGGCGCTCAGGCTATCGATGCGGTTTCGGAAGCACTCTTCGCTGCCATCGCAAAGATGTAGGAAATTATGGTTTGGCAGCGTAACGTGATTATAAAAACATCCGAAGAAATAGAGATCATGCGTCAGGCCGGGCATATTAACGCCTTGGTTCATGAAACTGTTCGCAATCTGATTCAACCGGGCATCACAACCGCAGAGCTGGATGCCGTGGCCGAACAAGTGATACGCGATCATGGCGGGGCGCCTACTTTCAAAGGCTACCCCGGCCCGTATCCCTTTCCAGCTACGCTGACCATTAGCATCAATGAAGCGTTGGTGCATGGCATTCCTGGCAAAAAAAGATTGCAGTCAGGTGATCTCGTTTCCATCGACTGTGGCACGACCTACAAAGGTTTTGTCGCCGACTCGGCTATTTCAGTTGGTGTCGGTGAAATTCCGAAAAAAGCCCGGCGCTTACTTGAAGTCACCGAAAAAGCCTTGCAAATTGGTATTTCAAAAATGCAGGCTGGTAACCGGGTTGGCGATATCTCGGCAGCGATTCAGGAATATGTTGAAAGCCATGGATATAGTGTGCCGCGTGAATACACGGGGCACGGTGTTGGCCGCCAGATGCATGAAGCCCCGCAGGTGCCGAATTTTGGCAGCGCAGGGCGCGGGCTCGTGTTGCGACCGGGCATCACCCTGGCTATCGAGCCAATGTTGTTAGCTGGCGCGTATAAAACCCGGGTTTTACCCGACCAATGGACAGTGGTTTCGGCGGATGGCTCTTTGACGGCTCATTTTGAACACACCGTAGCAGTGACCGAAAATGGCCCGCAAATTTTAACCATTCTCGACGAAAGCTATAGACTGAATTCGAAGAGGCTAGTATAATCGAGACTTTGGCTGGGCTAGAAAAGTAGTATTAGCCAGAAGTGAGGCATTATGAAAGTATCAGCATCTGTAAAAAAACGCTGCGCTAAATGCAAGATTGTAAAGCGCAAAGGTAGATTGTACGTAATCTGTGAAAATCCAAAACATAAACAGCGACAGGGATAGTGAATTATGGCTCGTATTGAAGGTATAGACCTACCTCGTGAAAAGCGGATAGAGGTTGCTCTAACGTATATTTTTGGCATTGGCCGCTCAAGCGCAAATGAAATTCTGGCGAAAACTGGCGTAAATCCTGATACGCGTGTTCGTGATCTCACCGATGACGAAGCCAGTTTGTTGCGCGATGAAATCTCCCAGAGTTATAAGGTAGAAGGTGATTTGCGCCGCGAAAGCCAGATGCATATCAAACGCCTGATTGAAATTGGCAGCTATCGCGGTCTTCGACATCGCCGCAATTTACCGTTGCGTGGTCAGCGTACGCGCACAAATGCGCGTTCCCGCAAAGGCCCCAAGAAAACGGTCGCCGGGCGCGGACGCCGCAGAGGTGTTGCCAAGACGTAGTTTGGTGAACGCCTGGGGTTGTCTCCCGTTATTTTATGCAGGATCAAACCCCGGCTAAGCATTGTTAGCTCTGTTTTGGCCTGCACCTACCTGTTCGATTGGGAATCCTTCCTCTCTTCCCGTGGCTGATCGGCTTGGTGGGTGATTGTCCATGACAAAATCACAAAGCAGAATCACAAATTAAGTGTGAGGTCGTATGGCTAAAAAAAGTTTACCGCGCCGGAAGAAAGGCGCACGAAAAACAAAGCGCACACTGTCTTCGGGGCAGGTGCATATTTATGCGACGTTTAACAACACGATCGTAACGGTTTCTGATCCTCAGGGAAATACGGTTTGCTGGGGTTCCCCTGGCATTATGGGCCTGAAAGGCTCTCGTAAAAGTACGCCCTATGCCGCTCGCCTGGCAGCAGAACATGCAGTCAAGGCAGCTATGGATATGGGCCTGCGTGAAGCCGAAGTTATTATCAATGGCCCCGGTCGCGGACGCGAAGCTGCTATTCGTGCCGTTCAGACAATGGGCGTGAAGGTCACTGCAATTACGGATAAGACCCCCGTGGCACATAACGGTTGCCGCCCTCCGAAAAAGCGCCGTGTATAAAAGGATAGTTTCCGCTTTTTGAGGTGTGTTTACATCTTCAATCAGCGACTACGAGAAGGAATAAATAGAGGAAAGTATTATGGGACGATATCGTGGACCCGCTTGTAAGCTGTGTAGGCGGGAAGGAGAAAAACTCTTTCTGAAAGGTGCGCGTTGTTACACCTCGAAGTGTTCATTTGAACGTCGAGCGTACCCTCCGGGAGATCATGGACGCAGCTCACAATTCCGCCGCCGCCGCGAATCCGACTTTGCGCGTCAGCTACGCGCTAAACAAAAAGCTCGCCGGATTTATGGTGTGATGGAGCGCCAGTTCCGCCGCTATTACGAAGAATCGCTTCAGCGACGCGGCCTGACCGGTCTGAATTTGCTGCAAATTTTGGAATCCCGTTTAGATAATGTTATTTATCGCATGGGATATGCCAGTAGCCGCACCCAGGCGCGTGTGCTAGTAACGCACGGCCATTTTGATGTCAACGGACGCCGTACAGACGTGCCCTCAATGTTGCTTTCTCCAGGCGATCACATCGCCGTGCGAGATGGCTCACGCAAGCGTGTGTTTTTCAAGGACCTTCGCTCCATCGCAACCGAGAAATCCATTCCGGATTGGATCGGCCGCGATGTAGAAGCTTTGTCGGGCGAATTAGTTCGTCTGCCTGAACGCCTTGAAATTGATGGCAACCTGAACGAGCAACTCATTGTTGAGTACTATTCACGCCGGTAATTAAGATCGTGATGAATTGTAAACAGCATAGAGCCTCATATTTAGTTGAAAGGGGTGTCTGGTGTTGGGATTAAGTAGTATGGTAACGCCGAAAATCGAACGCGAAGCAGAATCTCGAAATTACGGTAAATATGCAATTGGCCCGCTTGAGCGTGGCTATGGTCTCACTTTGGGGAATGCGTTGCGCCGAGTTTTACTATCCTCTTTGGATGGCGCGGCCATTACGTCAATTCGGATCGCCGATATTCATCATGAGTATCGGGATATCCCTGGCGTACGTGAAGATGTTATTCATATCATGTTGCAAATTAAAAAATTGCGCATGATTTTGTACGATGTGGATACTGCCCGAATGCATCTGGAAGTACATGGCTCTGGCGTGGTAACGGCTGCGGATATCATCGCACCCTCTGATGTTGAAATTATCAACCCGGAACTGTATCTTTTTACAGTGGATGACCGTGATGCACCTCTGGAGATCGAACTAACTGTCCAGCGAGGCCGTGGATATTCGCCCGCTGATGACCGCTCTGGCCGCCTGCCGATTGGTGAACTTCCCGTGGATGCCATCTATAACCCGGTGAAGCGCGTCAACTATGATATTGGTTTTGCCCGTGTAGGACAAAGTACCAATTATGACAAGCTGATCATGGAAATTTGGACCGATGGTACGATTGAACCCGAAAAAGCGCTTAGCACCAGTGCAAAGCTCCTGATGGAGCATTTGCAACATCTGGCAGGCGTTAGTGCTGAATCATTGGCTGCAATGGTAGAAGAACATGTCGAAGAAGAAGGCCTTGGCGAAGAGATCATCGAAACGCCGATAGAAGACCTCGATCTTTCTGTGCGTGTTTTCAATTCCTTGAAGCGTGCTGGAATCACGAATATTGGTGAGATCATCGAATTGATGGAAAAAGGTGATGACGCAGTCCTCTCCATCCGCAATTTCGGTGTCAAAAGCCTCTTGGAATTACGAGATAAAATGGTCGAAAAGGGCTATGTAATGGAAGGTATCCTTGACGGCCTTGAATTGGAGTAAGCAAAATGCGACATAAAGTAGCTGGTTATCGATTAGGACGATCTAAAGGTCATCGCATTGCATTGCGCCGCACATTGGTGAAACAGTTGTTTGAGCACGAGCGAATTCGCACTACCCGTGCCAAAGCCGAAGCCATTCGGCAGCCCGCTGAAAAACTGATCACATTAGCAAAACGCGGTAATAAGACCGAAGGCGCTAGCGCCGTGCATGCTCGACGCGTTGCAGTTTCGCGCTTGGGTGATAATCAAGTTGTTTCAAAACTTTTTGATGAGATTGCGCCACGCTTTGAAAATCGCCCTGGCGGATACACCCGTATGATAAAGCTTGGCCCTCGGCAGGGTGATTCGGCCGAGATGGTCATTTTAGAGCTGGTAGAAGAATAGCGGTTAGCGTGTAGCGGTCAGCAGCAAGCTGGCCGCTTACGGCTGACGACTGACCGCTACAATGGCACGTTACAAAATTATTCTTGCGTACGACGGCACTCAATTTCATGGCTCTCAACGCCAACGGAATGTGCGCACAGTGCAAGGTGTTGTCGAAGAAACGTTGCGCAAACTGAATTGGCAAGGGACAACTCTCTTGCTGGCTGGACGCACTGACGCGGGAGTTCATGCTACGGGACAGGTGGCAGCCTTCGACCTGGATTGGCGCCATCCCGTAGACAACCTGCGTAGCGCACTCAATGCGTTGCTTCCCGAAGATGTAGCTGTTTCACTGGTAGAGGCCGCCGCTGAAGATTTCCATCCGCGTTTTCATGCGCTTAGCCGAAGTTACCAATACCGCATTTATAGTCAGGAAACACGTAATCCGCTTTTAGAGCGCTACACCTGGCGAGTATGGCCTGCGCCGGATATGGATGTGCTGCAAACAGCAGCCGATCAGTTAGTAGGCGTGCATGATTTTTCCGCTTTTGGCAGCCCAATGCACGCTGGCGGTAGCACCGTTCGAGACTTGATCTCGGCCAAATGGCATCAAACCGATGGCCTCCTGTATTTTGATGTTACGGCAAATGCCTTTCTCTATCACATGGTGCGTCGCTTGGTGTCAACCCAGATCAAACTTGTTCAAGGCCTAATAGATTTGGAGCAGTTGCGCTGTCATCTGCATCATCCGCTGCAGCCAATTCAAGGTCTAGCACCGGCACGTGGGCTGACTTTGGTCAATGTACATTATCGTGAGAATAATTAACTAGAGCGTAAGTAACAGGTAATAACCTGAATAGAAAAACGGAGAGCGGAGAATCGTGTATAAAACGTTTTATCCCAAACCTGAAGATATCCAGCGCGACTGGGTGCTCGTTGATGCCAACGGGCAGACACTTGGTCGCCTGGTAACACAGATATCCACTGTGATGCTTGGCAAACACAAGCCAGAATTCACACCGGGTGTTGATGTGGGCGATTTTGTTGTTGTCGTCAATGCAAAACATATTCGCGTAACGGGCAATAAGCTGGAAGACAAAATGTACCATCGTACCAGTGGCCGTCCGGGTGGACTAAAATCCATTAGCCTGCGTGACTTGCTTGAGAAGCACCCCGAGCGCGTTATCGAAAAAGCGGTCTGGGGTATGTTGCCCCACAATCGCTATGGACGCAAATTGATGACAAAATTGCGCGTTTACGCAGGTGCTGAGCACCCCCATTCAGCCCAAAACCCGAAACCCATCGAAGAAGTTTTATCTTCGACTAAGGAGTAATTATGGCGAATCAATATTACGAAGGTGTCGGTCGCCGCAAGGCCAGTACGGCTCGTGTTCGCGTGATGAGCGGCACTGGCCAGATTATCGTCAACGAGAAATCTCTCGAAGAGTATTTCCCCCGTATGGGCGATTCACAAAATATCGTTGCCCCGCTATCTACCGTTGGGCAGGATAGCTCAGTAGATGTGAGTGTATTGGTCAAAGGCGGCGGTGTCACCGGCCAGACCGACGCCGTTCAGTTGGGCTTGGCTCGTGCACTGATAAAAATGAACCCGGATTACCGGTCGGCAATGCGTAAGGGTGGCTTCTTGACGCGTGACTCGCGTGAAAAAGAACGCAAGAAACCCGGCCTCAAACGCGCCCGCAAGGCACCCACTTACACTAAGCGTTAGTGGTTCTGCTTTTACAGGCATATCTACCGCGGAGAACGCGAAGAACGCAGAGCATAAAAACTTTGCGCTCTCCGTGCTCTCCGCGGTATTTGTTTAAGGATTACCTATGGCTGGCATCACAATTCTAGGGCTTGGCCCTGCCAATGCAGATCTTATCACGCGCCAGGCCTGGCAAGTGCTTGAAATGGCGGATGAAATCTATTTGCGTACCGAACAACACCCGGCGGTAATAAGCTTCCCGACTTCGCTGCGCGTGAAAAGTTTTGATGACCTCTATCAGCAGTATGATTCCTTCGAGCAGGTGTACCAACAAATTGTCGAGCAAATTATTGCCCTGGGACAACGCCCCGAAGGGGTGATTTATGCTGTCCCGGGACACCCCTTTATTGCGGAGACTACTGGCCCGGAGATTGTCCGCCAGGCTAAAGCGCTGGAAATCCCGTGCTCGCTCGTAGGTGGGCTGAGCTTCCTCGAACCGACGTTCTCTGCTCTGGGGTTGGACCCCTTACCACATACCTCCCTCGTGGATGCACTCACCCTGGTTCGCGGCCACCACCCCCCCTTCCCGCCCGATGCGCCTGCCCTGATCGCCCAGATTTACGATCGCCAGATCGCCGCCGAAGTCAAGATCACCCTCATGGCTGCCTATCCCGACGAACACCCGGTTCAATTGGTACATGGCGCTGGCTCTGCTGCTGAAATTGTCGAAAATCTGGCTTTGTATGAAATTGACCGAAGTTCGCATATTGGCCTGTTGACCACGCTCTACCTGCCTCCACTGGCTCCGGCAACATCTATGGAAGCATTTCAGGAATTGGTGGCGCACCTGCGCGCACCGGAGGGTTGCCCCTGGGACCGCGAGCAAGATCATCAAACCCTGCGCCCAAATCTGCTCGAAGAAGCCTACGAAGTGGTGGATGCGATTGATAAAGACGATCCCGCCGCAATGGCCGAAGAATTTGGCGATTTGTTACTCCAGGTTGTGTTGCATGCCCAGATTGCCAGTGAATACGGTGAATTTACGATGGCAGATGTGATCAATGGCATTCATACTAAATTGGTGCGACGGCATCCGCACGTTTTTGGCGATGCAGATATTGATGAGGCCGATGCAGTCATCAAAAATTGGGAGCGTTTAAAAGCCGCAGAACGCAAGGCCAATGGGGAAGAGAAAAAAGGCTTGCTGGACGGGGTTGCCAATGCCTTGCCCGCGCTGACTCAGGCGCAGACTTACCAAAAGCGGGTGGTGCGCGTAGGCTTCGACTGGCCCGACATTTGGGGGGTGATGGATAAAATTTGCGAAGAGATCGAAGAAATTCGCACCGCCCCCAATGACGCAGCCCGCGCCTCCGAAGTGGGCGATTTGCTCTTTGCGATTGTGAATCTGGCGCGCTGGCTGAAGATTGACGCCGAAAGCGCCCTGCGCGAAACTAATCAGCGTTTTCACACGCGCTTTGCGTTTATAGAGCAATCTGCCCGCGAGCAAGGCCGTGAATTGAGTTCGATGTCGCTGGAAGAAATGGAAGCATTGTGGCAAGCTGCAAAACAAAAATAAAAAGAGTGGCAGCTCGCTGCCACTCTTTTTATTTTGCTAAACTGTTTTTTTATCCGCTGATAATCCCCTTGAGAATATCGCTGCCGATTCCGGCGACGCCGGTTTGCTCGCCGCCTCCCTGACTGAAACTGATGCCGCGCTTGATGCGGTCTACCAGCCGCGAGAAGGGCAGGCTTTGCAGATATACTTTGCCGGGACCGGTCAGCTTGGCGAGGAAAAGACCTTCACCGCCGAAGAGAGCGTTCTTGAAGCCGCCGACTAGCTGGATGTCGTAGTCTACACGGGTATCAAAGGCCACTATACAGCCAGTATCCACGCGCAGGGTTTCGCCCGCCGCCAGATTTTTTTCGATGACCGTTCCGCCCGCGTGGACGAAGACCATCCCATCTCCGACAAGGCGCTGCAAGATAAAACCCTCGCCGCCGAAGAAGCCCGCGCCCATGCGTTTGGTGAACGCCACTTCGATTTCGGTACCCTGAGCGGCGCACAAGAAGGAGTCTTTTTGGCACAATACCTGACCGTTGAATTGGTCCAGGTCAAAGGCCACAATTTTGCCAGGGTAGGGAGCGGCAAAGGCCACGCGAGATTTTCCCTGGGCGTTATTTAGAAATGTAGTGATGAAAAAACTCTCGCCAGTCACCATACGTTTGAGACCTTTGAACAGCCCGCCGCCGGTGTCGGTTTGCATTTCGATGCCGTTTTCCATATAGGTCATCGTTCCGACCTCGGCGCGCACGCCCTCGCCGGGGTCAAGTTCAATCTCGACAAGTTGCAAATCGTCGCCGTAAATTTGATAATCGATTACATCAGCCATTTTTTGCCTCCGTTTGGTTTTTTTTGAATTGGTGAGTGTCTATGTGTTGCTGAACACATCTATTATACGCTACTCAGACTTCCGAAGTTTCGAAACTTCGGAAGTTTGGCTGGCTGAAACGACTTTTTCCCCGTCACCAGCCTGGCAGATGTAGATATTGGGCTGCAAGCCGGTTTCTTGGGTATATGCTGCTTCTACAGATTTGACGAAATCTTCGGTTACAACGGCTTCGATTAACGCCACAGCACAGCCGCCGAATCCGGCTCCGGTCATACGTGCTCCGTAGCAGCCTGCTTGTTGTCGGGCAATTTGCACCATTGTGTTCAATTCATGGCTGGAGACTTCGTAATCACCGCGCAGGCTTTCATGGCTGGCATTCATCAACTCCCCAAATGTTTTTGCGTCACCGCGGCGCAATGCGGATGTCGCTTGCAGGGTGCGCTCATTTTCGCTGATGACATGCCGGGCGCGGCGGCGGATGATTTTATCAAGATTTTCAGCTTTGGTATTGAAAACAGCCAGGCTGACATCTCTCAGGGCGGGGACGCCGAAAAAATTGGCGGCGATGCGGCATTGGGCGACGCGCTCGTTATAAGCGGAATCGACCAGGCCGCGGCGGGTGGCCGTATTTAGAATGATGACGCGTATCGCATCGGGGAGCGGTACCAACTCTACATCCAGGGATCGGCAATCAATCAACAGGGCGTGATTCGCCATCCCCAGAGCAGAGATCATCTGATCCATGATCCCCGATTGAATCCCCACCCAGCCGTGATCGGCCTGCTGCGCCAGTTGAGCCATGCGCGCCCCATCCCATTCAAAATCTGAGACTGTCCAAAACGCTCTTAGCAAGGCCAGTTCCAGCGCCGCCGAAGATGACAGCCCCGCCCCAACCGGAACATCGCTGGCGAGGGTGCCCTCCCAGCCGCCAGGCGTGAAACCCTGCTGCTGTAAAATCCAGGCGATGCCGCGCACATATTCAGACCAACCGTGAGCGTGGGTGAGATTATCGAGTGAAAAATCGGTTGGTTCTGCGAAGTCGAGCGAGTGCAGCAAGACCCGGCGGTCGGGGCGCGGGCGCAGGGCGATCCAGATGGCGCGGTCAATCGCCATTGGCAGTACGAAGCCATCATTATAGTCGGTGTGTTCGCCGATCAGGTTGACACGCCCCGGGGCGCGCACGATGTGCGTTGGTGACGCACCGAAGCGATTTTGAAATTCTTCGATGACGAGTTGGTGCATGTTTGCCAAGTGGATACTCGCTACTTTATTCAGCCACAGAGAGCACAGAGAAAAACTCAATATACTCTGTGTTCTCTATGGAATTGTTTGTTTTTACCTATTTCAGATATGTATCCATCCAGCGTGCAATATGATTCAGGCGGGCGATGCGCCGGTCGGTGCGACCTATGCGCGAAAGACCGTGTGGCTCTTCGGGGAAGCGCACAAATTCGGCATCTACGCCCAGGGTTTTGAGCGCCACAAAGGCCTGCTCCCCTTGCTCGATCGGGCAGCGGTGATCGTTCTCGCTGTGGATGATTAATGTGGGGGTTTTGGCGTTGCCAATATAGGCCATCGGCGAGTGTTTCCAGTATTTCTCTAAATCTTCCCAGGGCGGTTTGTTGTCGAGCACTTGCTGGAAAATCCAGTTTAAGTCGCTGGAACCCCACATGCTGATGAAATTACTCACTACGCGCTGCGGCACGGCGGCCTGGAAGCGCCGGGTATGCCCGATAATCCACAGACTCATATAGCCGCCGTAGCTGCCGCCGGTCACGCCCATGCGCTGCGTGTCGATATAGGGTTGCGCCGCCACGTAGTCCGTCCAACTCATCAGGTCGGCATAATCGGCGTTGCCCCAATCTTGCCAGATGGCTTTGGCATGAGTTTCGCCATAGCCTTGTCCGCCGCGTGGATTGCTGAAATAGACGACATAGCCCTGTGCGGCGAGATAATAGAACTCGTGCATAAAAAACTCGGCATACATTGCCAGTGGCCCGCCGTGGATTTCGAGAATGGATGGGTATTTCTGGGATGAGTCAAAGGCCGGGGGTTTCAGAATCCAGCCCTGGAGGTCGTTGCCGTCGCGCCCCTTGAACCAGACTTCTTCCATTGAGCCGAGATTCACATCCTGTAACCAGGGGTTGGCCTGTGTGACCTGAGTCGAATCCTGCCCCCCCACCGGATGCACGAAAATCTGTCCGGGATCCGTCATCGTCCCAAAGAAGTAGGCCAGCATTTCTCCTGCGCGGTCAAACTCGAAACCGCCTACGAAACCCTTCTCGCCGAGCACAGTTTCCAACTCGCCGCTGCTGAGATTGGCAGACATGAGCAGATTGCTGCCGTCTTTACTCACCTGGAAGTAGAGTTTCTCGCCGTTTGGCGACCAAATGGGGGCTTGCGGGTTGTGTCCGAAATTGAGATCGTTAATGCTGGCTGTATCAACCGTGGCATCGAATGCGGCGGTCAGATTGCGCGGCGGCGCGGAACCATCAACAGCGGCAACCCACAGATCGTTATTCTGCCACCACTGCGTGTAGTCGCGCTGGCCGATGTAGGCAAGCCATTTGCCATCGGGCGAAAAACAGGGCAAGCGCACCTGCGAGTTAGTCTCGATTTTGCGCTCGTCACCGCCTGCCGCAGGGATGATAAAAAGATCGGTATCGCCACGCGCCAGATCGGGATCAGGGTTGCGGTTGGATGTGTAGGCAATCCACTGGCTATCCGGTGACCAGGTAGGTTCGAATTCATCGAAGACTGGCCCCTCGGTGAGTTGCGTGGCTGCGCCACTGGACGCGTCCAGCGTCCAGATATGCCAGCGCTCGTGGGGCAGAAATCCGTAGCCATCGAATTTATAGAAAACGCGCTCGTAGTGGCGTGCGACAATGCCGAGTTTTTTCTTTTGCTCGTCCTCGTCACGCTCCAGAGCTTCGGCGTCTTTGGCCCGGAACTGGATCGCAAATTGTTTTCCATCGGGCGACCATTCCAGCGCGCCGATTTCGCCCTTGAGTTCCGTCAGGGCACGCGCTTCGCCGCCCGCGAAGGGGATCAGGTAGATTTGGGGCTGTTTCTCATCGCCGCGGTTGGAGATAAAGGCAATTGTTTTGCCATCGGGCGACCAGCGTGGCTGCGAGTCATTTTGATCGCCAAAAGTGAACTGGCGAGCGCCGCTGCCGTCGGTGGAGGCAATCCACAGATTGCTGTGTTTCTTCTCGGTCTTGGCATCCGCGCGTTGCTGGGCGTAAACTACATACTTCCCATCCGGCGAAATACGCGGCGGTGAAAGCAATTCGAAGTTGTATAGGTCTTCGGCTGTAATCGTGCGTTTTTGAGTCATTTGATCTCCATCATATATTTACCGCAGAGTACGCTGAGATCGCGGAGAAGAACAAAGAAAAATTAAGTAAAACTCTGCGTTCTCTGCGTGCTCCGCGGTGAGCTATAGTGGCTCGAAATGGGCCGTGAAGTGGCGCAGCAACTCCGGGGCGTAGGTGATGCGGTAACCGCGCAGGCTCTCTTTGCGGGCGACGATATTCGCCAACGTCTTGGCGATATAGTCGATATGCGCCTGGGTATACACCCGCCGCGGAATAGCCAGCCGCACCAACTCCATTTTGGGGTGAATCATCTCACCGGTGTCGGGGTCTGGATACCCAAAGGCTACAGACCCCATCTCGACGCCGCGGATGCCGCCCTCAAGATACATCTCTGCTGCCAGCGCCTGACCGGGGTACTCGGTCTGGGGGATATGCGGCAGCAGCCGTCCGGCATCAATATAAATGGCGTGCCCGCCTGGTGGCTCGACGATTGGAACGCCGACTTCGAGTAATTTTTCGCCCAAATAGGCCGTTTGCCCCAACCGGTAGGCCAGATAATCCTCATCCAGCCCCTCATACAGGCCCACCGCCATAGCATCCAGATCGCGTCCGGCCAGCCCGCCATAGGTGGGGAAACCCTCGCGTAGAATCAACTCATTGCGCACCTGCTGGAAAACGACCTCATCGTTAAGGGTCAGGAATCCGCCAATATTGACAATCGCATCTTTTTTGGCGCTCATTGTGGCGCCATCGGCCAGGGCAAATGTTTCTCTGGCAATTTCCAGCGTGCTAATATTCTCATAGCCCGGCTCACGCAGCTTGATGAAATAGGCATTTTCGGCGTAGCGGCAGGCATCAATGAAGAAGGGGATGCCGTATTCTTTGTAGATCGCTGCCACAGCCCTAAGGTTTTCCATCGAGACCGGCTGCCCGCCCCCGGCGTTGTTCGTGATCGTAATCATCCCGAAGGGAATCTGCTCTACACCAACATCTTCGATAAAGGTGCGCAGCTTGTCCAAATCCATATTGCCCTTAAAAGGATGGTGTGAATTGGGGTCAAAGGCTTCATCGATCACCAGGTTGGTGGGGCGTCCGCCGCGGGCGCGAATATTGCCCTCCGTGGTATCGAAGTGCATATTGGATGGGATGTACTGCCCATCTTTGAGCAGTACAGCGCAGAGTATATTCTCGGCGGCGCGCCCCTGGTGGGTGGGTACAAAAAATCGGAAGCCGAAAATATCCTGCATGGCTTCCGTTAGGCGCAGGTACGATCTGGCTCCGGCGTAGGATTCATCCCCCTCCATAATGGCTGCCCATTGGTGCTGGCTCATCGCGCCTGTGCCGGAATCGGTCAGCAGGTCGATGAAAATCTCTTCAGCCAGCAGCCCAAAGACGTTATATCCGGCGCGCTTCAATGCTGCCCGGCGCTCTTCAGGGCCAGTCATTTTGATCGGCTCTACCATCTTGATGCGGAAAGGTTCGGGGGGGTAATTTGCCATGCAATGCCTCCATATACGAGTATAGGACACGGATCGAGTGGATTTGCGATTTTTTCAACCCGTTGTTTTATTGAAATAGTACCGATAACCGCGGAGAGCGCAGAGTTCGCGGAGAAACACTGAAAAAGCTCTGCGTTCTCCGCGAACACCGCGGTTGGTATTGGTAAATCGGAATTCTCTGTTTTTCGTGGAATCTGCGTTCAATTAGTTTAACACGCTTCGGGGGTGAATCCAAGTGAAAAAGCGCGGGTATAATGGGGACATGTTAAAAATACACTCCTTTACGCTTGGCCCCGCTTTTACCAACGCCTACCTGATCGCTGATTCTGAAACCAAAGCAGCCGCGGTGATTGATCCGGCCTGGGATGGTCATAAGATACTGGCTGCCGCTCAGGAGCAGGATTGGCAAATCAGGCAGATGTGGTACACGCATTCACATTTTGATCATATTGGGGGAGCGGCGGACGTGGCTCGCGGCTGCCCGCTGCCCCCGCAGGTGGCGCTGCACCCCGAAGATTACCCCCTGTGGCAGGCTAAAGGCGGCGCGGCGCTGTTTGGCATCCCCCTCGATGATCCCGGCCCCGAGCCGACCGTCAACCTGTCCCACGGGCAAATTCTGCGCCTGGGAGCCTACGAATTCGAAGTCCGCCACGCCCCGGGGCACACCCGCGGGCATGTCATGTTCTACTGCGCCGCCGAAAATGTACTCTTCTCCGGCGACGTCATCTTCCGCCGCAGCATTGGCCGCACCGACCTCCCCGGCGGGGATTATGAAACCCTGATGCGCTCCATCCGCGAGCAAGTGCTCACTCTGCCCGATGCGACGCGCATTCTCTCTGGCCACATGGAGGCGACTACAGTGGGGGATGAGAGAAGAGAGAATCCGTTTTTGGGTTGAGTGATAATAAAACAGAACATTTGTTGTATTGACTGAGGTGTCTAAATTCTCTATAATGTCAGGTATCGATTAAGTTTATTGCAGTTTTTACAAGATGGGGTAGCTGATTTGGCGGGCAAAGCGTATCATTCTCATTATCTAAATATATCCATATCGCTTCGGGGCGAGTTGGTTGTTTTCCGCTCGTCTTTGGGGCGTTTTTTGTTTATTTGAATACTAGGAGGATATAGAAATGGCTAAAATTCTGCAAGCTGTACGGGCTTATGGCCCCAAACTGGAATTAAATTCAACCGCCCAACTGGATAAAGTCGCGGACTGGATGGCGATGCGCACTGGTATGAACAAGAGTGAAGCATTAATGGCTCTGCAAGAAATGAGTGAGGCCATCTTGTTTTTCAACGGTCAGGGGACACCGATAAAATTTCCGGGCTTGGGAACCTTTAGCCCCGGTATCAACCGTCACGGTGAACTAAAGATCAATCTGCGTGTTGATGTGGCCTTAAAGAATGGCATCAACGCCCCTGGCACTTATTCTGGAAAGATCACCAACAAAGCGAATACTGGCTTGGATAACACCGCCTACAAAGAAAAATGGGATGCCGACAACCCCGACGATCCGTTGGAAATTTAGCTTGGAAAGACCAAAGTTTGATATATATCAAACCTGGGTTCGACAGTGTCAAATTTTGATTTGACGGCGTGAAATTTTCGTTTGTCAGTGTCAAGAATAAATTAACACTGACAAAGTGTGGATGAGCATGATTGAACGCGTGGTTTTTCGCATTCTCCTGAAAACCTATGCTACAATTTATTTGACGGTTTTATAAAAGAAATCAATCAGGACATCCGTTTTGTTTTGATATTTCGCATCACTTGTTGTGTTGGTTGGCAACTAATTTTTCTAAATGCAAAACTTGGTATGATATGCATTTTGAAAGAAAATGCAGCACCATTTTTTGGAGGGTTTCCCAAATGACTAATCGTATTGAAAATTCTGTAGAAGATTCTACTGGGGTCAGACATCAATTACCACCGGTTGAACAACTTGTTGACCGTGAAAAACAAATCAATCAGTTTAACGAATTATTAGATCGCATTC
>JACNJM010000137.1 GCA_014382605.1 Anaerolineae bacterium | reverse complement strand
TTTTTTGGGAACGCGGGTTGATTTTACCGTGAGGCGCGGCGGCGGTCAAGTTTCCTGAATGAGTTGCACAATCAAATACTTTGATGTAAAGTAAGGGCATGTCGAATACACTTATATTCCGCTTTATGGGGGGGATGCGCCTGCTGCTTAGTATCATCTGGGCCGGTTTAAGTATCGCGGCGGCTTTTTATGGGGATCAAGCGCTGCAGGATGTTCAAATTCGATTGAGCGAAAGCCTGGAGTTGGCCGATGCAAATCTGACTACGTTGACCGCGATCATTGAAGAAACCGGCGACGTGCTACTCGCCGCACAGACTTCACTTGAGACCGTGCATCAAACCACTGTCGATGTCAGCCTGACGCTTACGGATACGCGCCCGCTGGTAGATGACGCGGCCCAGGTCATCACGCAAGATATTCCCATAGCTCTCGATGGCGTGCAAGCCTCCATGCCCAGCGTGATTGAAACCGCGGCCGCTGTGGATGAAACCCTGATCTTCTTGTCGGCGTTTCAATTCACGGTTCCTAACCCCTTTGGGGCAGATTTGACTCTGGGGTTGGGAATTGACTACGCGCCAGAAGTCCCCCTCGATATTGCCCTCGAGTCCCTTGGCAGCAATCTTGAAGACATCCCCGGCGAATTGCGCGGCCTGGAAGATGATTTTGAAAATACCAGCATCAACCTGCTTACTTTGCGCGACGACCTATCCGCATTGGCCGATGATCTCTATCTTATCAATCAGCAAGTGGATGAATTGTATCCGCAGGTAGACGCGTTGGCTGCCAGTATCCAGCAACTACATCAAAGCCTGTCGCAAATACAAACACAACTGGACACAAAAATACAGAATATTTGGCTCGGGTATCTGGTTCTTTTAGGATTAGTCTTCATCAGCCAGATACCAGCAGCCTATCAGGGCATTGTGATGATAAAGGAGAAAAAATAATGAGAACACTGCTTCCCTTTGGCGCTCGTCGAAAAAAATGGCTGTGGATGTGGCTGGGTTTGGAGTTAGGCGCGCTGATTGGCTGGCTGCTGTGGTGGTGGCTGAAAGAGCAACCCCAGGCGGAGCCAGCCAAACCGACCTCGCAGTTGATTCTACCTCTCGATGAAAATACACCCCCCGCGCCGCCGCGCCCCAAGAAAACCCCTGCTCCCGCGCCGGTTTCTGACGATCTCACGCAGGTCAGCGGCATTGGGCCAAAATACGCCCAGATTCTGGCCGAAGCAGGCGTGAAGAATTTTAATCAGCTTGCCGCCACACCCCCCGAAGACCTTCAGACAATATTCCGCGCCGCTATTGGGCGTACGCCTAATGTTGCCCCCTGGATTGAGCAAGCCGCGGAGTTAATTTCTTGACGAATAAACTTATGAAGATTTTCTCTGTGCCGCGCCCGATGCGCTATTTCCTGTTGCTATTTTTCATCGGGTTGAGCCTATTACTTTCAGGTGTGGCCCGCGCACAAGGTGAAACTCCACAGGTGCTGGTGTTGACTGCCGATGGCGCGGTTTCCCCGGCGATGGCTGAGTATCTGGCGCGTGGTATTCGTGTTGCCGAACAGCGTCAGGCCGAAGCGCTTATTCTTCAACTCAATACCCCTGGTGGCAGCGTAGACACCATGACCGACATGGTTGAAGGCATTCGTGGGAGTTCGATTCCAGTGGTTGTTTTTGTTGCGCCGCGCGGAGCGATTGCGGGTAGCGCCGGAACGGTGATCACACTGGCTGGTCATGCCGCAGCGATGGCCCCGGAAACCGCCATTGGCGCGGCCAGCCCGGTGGGGGCGCAGGGTGAAGATATTGGCGAAACCATGGAAGCCAAAGTAAAGGAAATTCTCAAAGCGCAAGTGCGTTCACTGGCCGAAGGCCGCGGCCCCGAGGCGATTGCCCTGGCTGAAGCCACCATCGAAGACGCACGCGCAGTTTCGGCAAATGAAGCCCTGGCGATCGGCCTGATTGATTTTGTCGCCGAAGATATTCACGACCTGCTTAACCAGTTGGATGGCTTTCAGATTAAAACAATGGCTGGGGAACAAGTGTTGCGTACCACCAATGTCGAAATTTTGGATTTGCAACTCTCGCTGATTGAGCAACTTTTGTTAGTGCTCACCAATCCTAATATCGTCTTTATTTTTCTGACGATTGGCGTTCAGGCTATTCTGATCGAGTTATCCAGCCCCGGTGGATGGGTGGCCGGATTTATTGGCGTGGTTAGTATCGCCCTGGCAGCCTACGGATTAGGCGTGCTGCCGGTCAACTGGTTTGGGTTGATCTTTTTGGCAGTTGCTTTCGTACTCTTCGTGCTGGATATTAAGGCCCCCACACACGGCGCACTGACCGCTGCCGGGGTGGGTTCGTTGATTGCAGGCGCGCTGATGTTGTTCAACTCGCCCTCTACACCTGAATTCCAGCGCGTTTCGGTGCCTTTGGTGGTGGTTAGTTCAATGATAACTGGGGGGATGTTTGTGGTTATTCTGGCGTTTGCACTGCGCGCCCAGAAAACGCCGGTGCGCATGGGGAATCAGATTTTGCTAGAGAAGGTGGGCTTCGTCAAAGAACCGATCCCACCGTTCGGTTCCGGGGTGGTGCGGGTCGAGGGTGAGCTTTGGAGCGCAGAATCCGCTCAAAACAGGGCAATCCCCACCGGGGCACGCGTGAATATCCTGTCGGTGAGCGGGAATCGCCTTCAGGTGCAGGAAATAGCATAACTCAGGAAGATCACCTTATATTTATTTTTATATTTTTCAAGATTCATATATTGTTCTAATTTGTGAAATTTTGTCGGGCAGAGTAGAATAGGGGGTATTGTTATTTTCAAGGAGAAACTATGCCTGTTACCCCCACTCGTGACCGGGTGAAACCCGAAGAAATCGATACTACTCCCAAACGCCGCCCGCCGTGGATTCGGGTGCGCGCCCCAATGGGGGAGACCTACGAAGAAATCCAACAGTTGATGCGCTCGAAAGAGTTGCATACGGTTTGTGAAGAAGCTATGTGCCCCAATTTGGGCGAGTGCTGGGGTGCTGGAACGGCCACATTTTTGATGTTGGGCGATGTTTGCACGCGTACGTGCGGTTTTTGCGATATTAAGCACGGCAAACCTTCGTTTTTAGATTGGAACGAGCCGGAGCGGATTGCTCAGGCTGTCGCTAAAATGAAACTCAAACATGCCGTGATTACCAGCGTCAACCGCGATGACCGCCGCGACGGCGGCGCGCCAATTTTTGCCATGCTCATCCGGCGCATTCGCCAATTGCAGCCGGGCTGCTCGATTGAGGTGCTAATTCCGGATTTTAAGGGCAGTCTCGAAGCCCTGCGGATTGTGATGGCCGCTCGCCCCGAGATTTTGAATCATAACGTCGAAACTGTGCCGCGTTTGTTTAAGGGTGTGCAGCCGCAAGATAATTATGCCTGGGCCGAAGCTACCCTGCGCAATGCCAAACGCCTGGACCCGGAAGTGTTAACTAAATCGGGAATTATGCTGGGTTTAGGCGAAACCCTGGATGAGGTCAGAGCGGTGATGCGCGATTTGCGCGCCTGGGGGGTTGATATTCTCACCATCGGGCAGTATTTACAACCCAGCCGTAAACACCTACCCATCGAGCGCTATTACACCCCCGAAGAATTTGCTAAACTCAAGCTGTTTGGCGAAGAGATAGGTTTTCAGTGGGTCGAAAGCGCGCCGTTGGTACGTTCTTCGTACCATGCTGTCGATCAGGTGCGCGCTCTGAGTATTGTGCATCGAAAATTGTACGGTTAGTGTCTATCCGAAAATTTATTATGGATTCTCGAGCAACGCAAATATTTCAAGAATCGCTGTCAGGCGTTTTTTAGAAAGTTTTTAGGGATTCTGCCTCGCTTCACTCGTCAGAACGACATATTTGCCAATCGATTCAAATGATTTTCGGATAAGTTTTAGTGCAAAACTACCCAGCGAGGAGCTGATAAAAATTTATGGAAGAAACACTTTCTTTTCACCCCCTGTTGATCGTCGTATTTCTGGCGTTTATTACTCCGATAGCTTTATCGCGATTCAAAAAAATCCGATTACCAATTGTCGTTGGAGAGATTTTGGTGGGGATCATTGTGGGGCGCTCTGGCCTGGGGTGGGTAGCACATCACGATGCTGTGTTAGATTTGCTAGCCGAATTGGGCTTTGTTTTCCTCATGTTCCTTTCAGGGATGGAGATCGATTTTAAAAGTATCGCCGGTGTTAGCGGCAGTCGTGAGAAAGGTAGAAAACAACCACTCGGCCCGTTGGGATTAGGCTCACTCAGCTTTGTGCTTACATTAGCGCTTTCGACTCTGATTGGGTTTGCTTTGGTGCAGGCAGAGCTGGTTACCAATCCCTGGATGATTGCATTGATTCTCTCTACAACTTCGTTGGGGGTGGTGGTTCCGGTACTCAAGGAGCGCGGCCTGAGCAGTGGGCGTTATGGTCAATCTTTGCTTGTGGCGGCATTAATCGCCGATTTTGCTACGATGCTGTTGATTACCGTGGTTATTGCAGCCTTATCGCATGGCCTCACGCTGGATATATTGCTCATCGGCGTTTTATTTGTAGCCTTTTTCCTGATGTATCAATTTGGAATGCTCTTCTTCAATCGCATTCCGGGCGTGCGGCGTCTGATGGAAGAACTCAGCCATGCCACGGCGCAAATCAAAATCCGTGCCGCTTTCACGATGATGCTTATTTTTGTAGCCCTGGCTGAAGGTTTGGGAACCGAAATTATTCTGGGTGCATTTCTGGCTGGCGCGATCGTATCCTTGCTAACAACCCCCGAAGATGCTGAAACCATGCACCAGCTCGAATCCTTTGGGTTTGGTTTCTTCATCCCGATCTTTTTCATCATGGTGGGGGTGGATTTTAACTTGAATGCGCTGCTGGATTCGCCCCAGGCGTTGCTCTTGCTGCCGATCTTATTTGCCGCAGCGGTGGCGGTGAAACTGTTCCCGGCGTTGGTGTTCAGACTAAATTTTAGCTGGCGCGAGACCTTCGGGGCGGGTTCGTTGCTCTCGGCGCGTTTGTCGTTAATTATTGCGGCCTCGGCGATTGGCCTGCGCCTGGGCGTTATCACCGATTCAGTGAATGCTGCCATTATTTTGGTTGCCATTATCACGGTTACATTAGCGCCACTGATCTTCGCCCGCCTCGTTCCTGAAAAAGAGCCGGGTGAGCGTCGCCCCACGATCATCGTGGGAGCAGGCGTTCTGGGGATGCAAGTTGCCGAACAAATTCAGGCACATGGAGATCTTGTTGTCGTTATGGATGATGACCAAGAACGTATCGAACGCGCCCGGCGGCGCGGTTTCGAAGCCGTGGTGGCGTGCGTAGGCGCTTATGACCCTGCAGCAGAAGACTATTTCAACCGGGCCGATCGTCTGGTTTGTTTGCACAGTGATGTGGAAAAAAATTACCGTGTATGCGAATTCGCGCGCACAACGTATGGAATTGAGCATATCGTCACGCGGGTTACCGTTCCCGGGGAGATGTCTCGCTTCGAGAAACTGGGTGTCACCCCCATGAATGCCGCCACCGATCAGGCCATGCTGCTGACACTCCTGACAAGGAATCCCAGCCTATATGAGTTGCTCACACGCACCGATGATGACCGGGAAGTTTGCGAAGTTATAATCCACAACAAGATTTTCCTGGATCAACCTTTGCGCGACCTCGATTTTCCCGAAGACCTGATGGTGTTGGCAGTGCGCAGAGATGGGCAACTGATTGTGCCGCATGGCGATACCCGTCTCGAAGCGGGTGATTTGCTCACGTTATTAGGGCCTTACGAATGTGTAGAAAAAACGCGTATGATGGCAAGTAATTAACAAGGCGACAGTCATCTGAATGGAAGGAAACGGATCATGAATAGTCGTCAGCGATTTTTGGATACTTTTGGGATCGGCGCTAAACCCGACCGTGTGCCTCTTTTGGGGGAGGGAATGCGTCCGGAAGTATTTGCAACCTGGGGACAACCCGGTTTAGCAGCGTTGGAGGACATCACCAAACGCTTCCTGTTCGATGAGCGGGAGGAAATCGTTCTGGAAGTGGAGCCTGATCCTGAACCCGAGCGGTGGCCTGCCACGTTGTTCGATCTGGAAGACTATCGCCGCCACCTCAACCCCGATGATCCCCACCGGTTGCCGCGGCTTAATCCGGCCTGGGAACAGCGCAGACATCCGCTGTTGCTGCGCGTGAATGAGGGCTTTTTCTTGAATATGGGAGTGTACAAGTGGGAACGCTTCTACGATTTGATGAACCTGTGTACCGATCAACCCGATTTCGTGCGCGCCATGATGAAAATGCAGGGCGAATTTGTCGCCGAATTAACGGCGCGTTTTTTACGTCAATCCACGGTGGATGCGGTCATTTTTAGCGAGCCGATTGGCGGCAACCATGGGCCGTTAATTTCACCGCATATGTATGCCGATTATGTGCTGCCAAGCTATCGCCCCGCGTTGGAGGTAATTGCCCGCCACGGGATCGAAACGGTGATCTTGCGCACCTATGCCAACACGCGGGCTTTATTGCCCGCCGCGGTAGACTGCGGTTTTAATTGTTTGTGGGCTTGCGAAACCGACGAGAGAGATATGGACTATCTCGATATTCGCCAGGAATTCGGGCCAGAGCTGGGTCTGATCGGTGGGCTGGATACGGATGTGCTGATGCTAGATCAAGCCGCTATCCGGCGTGAAGTTGAGCGGGTAGTTCCTCCCTTATTGGCGCAAGGGAATTTTATTCCGCTGCTGGATGGCCGCGTGCGGGAATATATTCCTTATGAGAATTACGCTTATTATCGTGAGTTTCTGGCGGAAATTGTTGCCAAATAAAAATAGCCAGGCCGCACTGCTGACCTGGCTATTTTTATTGGGTAATTGAAACTATTTTTTGAGAATACTCACGATCCAGAGTAGAAGCAAGGCACCGATGATAGCAGTCACCAGCGAGCCAATCAGACCTCCGAAGCTAATGCCAACCAGCCCCAAAGCCCAACCGCCCAGCAGCGCGCCGATCACGCCGACAACGATATTGCCGAGAAGTCCAAAGCCATCGCCTTTGAAAATTTTCCCGGCTGCCCATCCTGCGACAGCGCCAATGATGATAAAGAGAACAAAGTCCATAACAAACTCCTTTTCCTTCGTGTAGTTAAAGTGTGATGCAAAATATAACCCGCGAATTGGAAGTTAGTTACTGTAAACCGATGATAATTAAAATTGTTCCCAAATAACTACTTTCTCGGCATCCCCCGCCTGCGGTGGGCAAATCTTGATTGCGAAGGCATGAGCTTGAGCAATCAGTTTAATTCAGGAACAGGTCTATTATCGTACAAATCAAAAACTCGGAGATCATTCAGTGTCTCCGAGTTTTTGATTTGTAGTGTGTTGTTTAGAATAACTGCAACACAGCCTGGCTGGCCCACCGGAAGAGTGGTACAGAGACAATACTCAGCACCACAGTGGCTATGGCTGTCAGGCCAGTGGTCAGGTTGAGCAAATTGCTGCTCTCGACAGATGGTTCGCCCTCGCGCATATACATGATGACTAGCACACGTAGGTAGTAATAGGCAGAGATCAGCGATGTTAACACGCCGACGATTGACAACCAGTAAAATCCGCCATTAATCACGGCTCGGAAGAGATAAAACTTACCCATAAAACCAAGCGTTGGGGGCACCCCGGTAAACGAGAGCATAAAAACCAGCATGGCAGCCGCCAGCGCCGGGTATTTGGAACCCAGACCGGCGTAGTCATCCAGTTCGAGACCTTTGCCCTCGGCTTTTTCAAGGGCAATCACGACTGCCCAGGCGCCGAAGTTTGTTACTGCATAGGATACCAGATAGAAGAGAGCGGCGGCAACTGCATCGGGGGCGATGGCGCTTTGCCCAAAGGTGACCAATGCCATGAAGATATATCCGGCGTGAGCAATGCTGGAGTATGCCAACATGCGCTTGATATTGCTTTGCGAAATCGCAACCAAATTGCCGAAGATCATTGTCAACGCGGCCAGCATCCACATGATGGGGAACAGGTCATCATACAGGGTCGGTAACGCAGCCACGAATAGACGCAGCAAGGCAGCAAAACCAGCCGCTTTTGCACCCACAGCCATAAAGGCCGTGACGGCGGTCGGCGAACCCTGGTAAACATCGGGCGTCCACATCTGGAAGGGAACCGCGGCAACTTTGAAGCCAAAGCCAACCAGTATTAGCGCAGCGCCAAAGAGCAGCAGGGTCATGTCGGCGGTTCCGGCGTTGATGGCGGCGACTATGTCGATCAGTGCGGTGGAGCCGGTTGCCCCAAAGGCAAGCGCCACTCCATAGACCACGAACCCACCCGCAAAGGCGCCCAGCAGGAAGTACTTTAATGCTGCTTCTTCAGAATCCAGCTTGGGGCGGGCAAATCCAGCCAAAATGTAGAGCGGAATCGAGAGCAACTCCAGGGCCAGGAAAACCACAATCAAATCGGTCGCCGCGGCCATGAGCATCATCCCGCTGACCGAGAACATCAGTAGAATATAGTACTCACCGCGGGCCAGATTCATACGTTTATTGTAGTCATATGCCAGGGCAATCGCTGCCAGCCCGCTAAACGCAAAGAGCACATTTAAGTAGGCGCTGAAACCGTCAACAGCGACCATATTATTAAAGCCGGTGTATGAAGCGGTTGTTTGGTTGATCGATAAGCCCAGGGCGACGGCAAAACCCACCGCAGCCAGCAGCGGGGTGAGCCACTTGTTTTTTCTGTTGAAGGCATCTACAAGCAGCAAGATGCTGGCCCAGGCAACCAGAGTGATGATCGGAAGGATGGAGAGTAAATCAGTGCTTGTCATAGAATCTCTCATTCAGACCCGAAAGGGTTTACCCATTACTCGTAAACCTTAACGGTCTCCGTGGATAGTTAGTGCATTGCCACAGCCGCGGCCTGCACGGCGGCGACCAGTTTATCGACCGTCGGGGCCATCAATACAAAGAATGGCTTGGGGTACAGGCCAATCCAGAAGATCAGCACCAGGATTGGCAGCAAGGTGATAATCTCGCGGGCATTGAGGTCGCGCAGCGCATGGCCGTGTTTTTTGACTTCTTCGACAATTGAGCCTTCCGGCCCCAGGAATATCTTCTGGAACATGTAGAGCATGTAAACTGCCGCCAAAATAACACCAATTGCCGAAAGACCTGCATACCAGGGTGAGCCAATGGCCTCGGAGCCAAACGCGCCGAGCAAGATAGTGAATTCGCCGACGAAGCCGTTCAGGCCGGGCAAACCCATCGAAGATAGCGTTACGATCAGGGTCAGGGTGCCGAAAACAGGCATCAGCTTCCACAAGCCGCCGTAGACTTCAAAGTCGCGGGTATGAGTCTGTTCGTAGATCATACCCACCAAAAGGAACAAAGCGCCTGTGCTCAGACCGTGGTTGATCATTTGCAGGATGCCGCCCTGAATACCCTGAGGGTTGAGGGCGAAAAGCCCCAGCATGACAAAACCCAGGTGGCTGACCGATGAGTAAGCGACCAGTTTCTTAATATCACGCTGATAGTATGATACGGCCGCGCCATAGATAATACCGATCACTGCCAGCAACGCCATCCAGGGGGCGGCTTTGACCGCCGCAACCGGGAAGAGCGGAATATTGAAGCGGATAAAACCGTAGGTGCCCATTTTTAGCAGTACACCGGCAAGGATGACTGAGCCAGCAGTGGGCGCCTGAACGTGGGCATCAGGAAGCCATGAGTGCAGCGGCCACATAGGTACTTTGATGGCAAAGGCTGCTGCGAAGGCCAGGAAGAGCCACATCTGAATATCCGCCGGGATACCGCCTTGGGCGATGAGTTCCGGTACCGAGAAGGTGCCCTGGTAGATGCCCAGCCATAGAATCGCCAGCAGCATCAGCAGGGAACCCGCCATCGTGTACAGGAAGAACTTGACTGCCGCGTACATGCGTTCAGGGCCGCCCCAGATGCCAATCAGGAAGTACATCGGCACCAGGGTGAATTCCCAGAACACGTAGAACAGGAATAAATCCTGTGCCAGGAAAACGCCTGTCATGCCAACTTCCAACATCAGGAAGAAAATCATGAAGTCTTTGACTTTTGTCTCGACCGCATTCCAGGTGGAAAGAATCGAAATTGGGGTCAGGAAGGTGGTCAGCAATACCAGCAAAATGCTCAGACCGTCTACACCCATGGCATAGCTGATATTCCATCCGGCAACCTGAATCCAGGGGAGGTTGATTGCCATTTGGAGTTGTCCGGGCTGAACACTTTCGTAGCCAATGAACTGTGCCAGCAAAACGATTGAGATGCCAAAATTAATCAGCGAAGCGACCAGGGCTGTCCAGCGGTGGGCATTATGTTGCTCCGGCTTGAGGAACAGCAAAACCAGCACGCCCAGTAAGGGGAAGAATGTGACCAATGTGAGAGGGTGCAAAAGATATTCCATATTCAAAAATCCTCCGTTTACGTGTTGGAATTTTCCAACGTTTAAACGTTCAGGTTATTTCAAAATTAGATAACCCAAGATGACGACTACACCGATGAATACCGATAAGGCGTAGTTACGGACAAAACCAGTTTGCAGGCGGCGCAGGCTGCCAGAGATCATTTGTGTGCCTTCGGCCAAGCCGTTGGCAATCGCATCGATAAATCCCAGGTCAATCGGTTCGGCAAGGGTGCGCGCAATTACCTTGAATCCGCGGGCAATAACCGAGTTGTGGAACCAGTCGTGCCAGAATTTCCAGTCGATGGTGTCAGCCAGGAAGCGGGCCAAAGCGATATACGGATTAAGGATCACAGCCCAATAGAGTTCGTCGACCCACCATTTATTCTCCATGCCCACGAAGATCGGGCCGAACATCTTTTTGAGTGGATCAACTTGCCCCTCGGCGATGGGCTTGCGCCCATAGAGCAGCCAGGAAAGGAAGATAGCCAGCAGCCCTAGTACCGTGGAGGTGATTGCCACTGTGGGGTTAAACTCACCGTGATGCAGGTGCAGGTGGAATGTCTCGTAGGTGTGTTCAATCCAATGGGTGAGTGTACTCACCCCGGGGAAATTCAGCGCCCCGCCCAAAATCGAGAGGGCTGCCAGAATCATCAGGGGTACGGTCATAATCAGCGGGCTTTCTTCGGCATGTTCGGCGGCCTCATGGCGGGCTTTCCCGAAGAAAACCATCCAGATTTGGCGTCCCATGTAGAAGGCGGTGAAGAAAGCCGCAATTGCCAGCAAAATATACACCGGGAAGTTGAGCGTATTGGCTTCAGCCAAAATTTCGTCCTTCGAGAAGAACCCTGCGAAAGGAGGAATCCCTGCCAGAGCAATCGTACCGATCATATACAACCAGAAAGTCACCGGCATGGTTTTGCGCATCCCGCCCATATTGCGCATATCGCCGGGATCAAAGACTTCTTCCTCGTGGTGCTCATCGTGGCCGTGATTATCGTGATCGTGATGTCCGTGCGCAGCATGGTGATGACCGCGCTCGACGCCCAAAATCACCGATCCGGCAGAGAGGAAGAGCAACGCCTTGAAGAAGGCGTGCGTAATCAGGTGGAACATGCCCGCCACAAAAGCGCCCATGCCCACCGCGGCTACCATGAAGCCCAGTTGGCTAATGGTGGAGTAGGCCAGCACTTTCTTGATGTCATATTGTCCCACGGCAATTGTGGCCGCGAACAAAGCTGTGATGCCGCCCACCAAAGCGACTGTGTTCTGTGCCTGAGGTACGAGCGAGTACAAGGGGGCTGAACGCGCCACCAGATAGACGCCGGCTGTAACCATCGTTGCCGCATGGATCAGCGCCGAGACGGGGGTAGGGCCAGCCATCGCATCGGGCAGCCACACAAAGAGCGGAATCTGTGCCGATTTACCGGCTACACCCAACAGCATGAAGAGCGTAATTGCCAGGATAATGCCGGGGTTATGTTCGGCAACATGATGAGCATGTTCGAAAACCTGATCGAATTGTACGCTCTTGAACGCCCAGAACATGATGAAACCGGCGATCAGGAAACCAAAGTCGCCAACGCGATTGGTAATAAAGGCTTTTTTCCCGGCGGTCGCGTTTTCGTGGCTGGGGCGTCCGAGCAGGTCTTTGTCGTACCAGAAACCAATCAGCAGGTACGAACACAGCCCCACACCCTCCCAACCGACGAAGAGCATCAGGTAGTTATCGCCACTAACCAAAATCATCATGGCGGCGATGAACAGGTTGAAGAAGACGAAGAAGCGGCGGTAACGACCGGGATCGTTTTTAAAGCGCACATCTTCGTGCATATAGCCGATGGCGTAGATATGGATCAGCGTGCCGACACCGCCGACCACCATCATCATGGTGACGGAGAGCGTATCGACGCGGAACGCCCAATCGAGATGGAGTTCACCAATCGAAATCCACTCGGCCAGGAGAATGGATGTGCCTTCGGGGTGGGCGCGCAACGAAATTGCCAGCAGCACGGCTACTACGAAGGTCAGCCCGGATGCTGTGGCAGCCACACTGCCGATCAGCTTTTCTCCGAACCGGCCACCGAAAATGATATTAATCAGCAGCCCAATGACTGGAAAGAAGACCAGCCAGGGCGCGAGGTAGAAGAAACTCGGTCCGCTTGTTGCGATTTCACTTAGGAGCATAATCTTCTCCATTAACCTTTTAGACTGCTCATCTGATCCACGTCAATATTGTGTTTTGAGCGGAAGATGGCTACGATCAGCGCTAACCCAACCGCAACTTCTGCGGCGGCCACTGTCATGATGAAGAATACGAATACCTGCCCACTGAGCGATTCGTAGCTGCGAGCAAAGGCCACAAAGGCCAGATTAGCAGCATTGAGCATTAGCTCGACGGACATAAAGATAATGATAGCGTTGCGGCGGATGAGAACGCCCAAAGCGCCTATCGAAAATAAAATGGCAGAAAGTGCAATATAGTAAGAAACTGGGAGCATATTCTTCTCCTTCTTTATCGCCGTTCGATCAGGCGTCCTTTTTATTTCGCTGGGTGAGTACAATCGCACCAATCATGGCCACCAGCAGCAGCACCGAAGTGACTTCGAAGGGCAGCAAATACTGCAGGAAGAGCGTGTTGCCGATGGATGCCGGGCTGCCAAATCCCTCGGGCAACGAACTGGCCGAGGCGATTACGCCTGTCTGGGTAAGCACCACTGAGAGAATTTCAGCAACCAACCCCACGCCTAGCACGATTGCCAGCGGGCGCTGCCAGCTCAGGGTTTGGCTTTGTCCTAATTCTTCGGCGCCCAGGAGCATAATCACAAACAAGAAAAGCACCATAATTGCACCGGCATATACGGCCACCTGACTTACAGCGATGAACGCGCCGCCCAATATCAGGTAGAAGAGCGCCACCGTGACAAAATTGACAATCAGGTAGAGCGCCGAATAGACGGCATTGCGGCTGAAGAGCATCCCCAGCGCGGCTGCGACGGAGATAATTGCTAGAAAGAGGAATAAGATTAAGTCTGTAGTCATAATTCACCTAATCCGTGGGGTCTGCCATCATGGGCACGGCGCGATTGAAGAGGCCCGGCTCCACAATTTGGGGTGTGGGCGCTCCATTATCGGGCACGGCGACCAGGAGGCGTTCTTTGGTATAGATGGCTTCGGCCCGGCTGATAAACGAAAGTTCGTAGTTATCTTCCAGCGTGACTGCCTCGGTGGGGCAGGCATCTTCGCAATAGCCGCAGTAGATGCAGCGCAGCATATTGATCTCGTAGGTACTGGCAAATCGTTCTCCCGGCGAAAAGCGGACGTCGTCGGTATTTTCGGCTGCTTCAACGAAGATGGCATCTGCCGGACAAGCGGCGGCGCACAGCGAACAACCGATGCACTTTTCCAGCCCGTTCTCGTAACGATTGAGAACGTGGCGGCCGCGGAAGCGCGCTTTTACAGGCCGCTTGACCTCCGGGTACTGGATCGTCACCGGTTTTTCGAACATGGATACGAAAGTAATCCACATTCCTTTGAGTATTTCTTGAACACGTGCTCGTTCTGGGAACGCCATGTGTGATCTCCTTTTGTACGAGCGGATATAATCCGATCAACCGCTCGCCACCCCAGTGCTGGGGACTAAACCTTGTTACTACCCTTTGAGTACCAATATAACGGCAGTAAAGAATACATTTGCTAAAGCCAGGGGTAGTAAAACTTTCCAGCCGAAAGCCATCAGGCGATCGTATCGGAAGCGGGGCAAAGTGGCCCGCACCCAGATCATGCCAAAGAGCAAGATCAGAATCTTGATAAACAGAACCAGCGGTTCAAAGGCCGCGGGTATGTCGATGAAGGGCAGGCGATAACCGCCCAAGAAGAGCGTAGCGGCAATTGCGGCAATGGCGATCATCTTGATATATTCGGCCATGAAGAATAAGGCAAACTTCATACCAGAATATTCCGAGTGATACCCGGCCACCAGTTCTTGTTCGGCTTCGGGCATATCGAAGGGCGCACGGTTGATTTCAGCCAGCCCAGCTAGTAAAAAAATAATAAAGGCCAGGAATTGCGGCAGCACAAACCAGATTCCTTTCTGCGCTTCCACAATATCCACAAGACTCATTGAACCCGCCATCAGAATTGGGCCAATCAGCGATAATCCCAATGCCAATTCATAGCTGACCATCTGCGCCGATGCGCGCAAGCCGCCCAACATGGCATATTTATTATTCGATGACCATCCGGCAATTACGATCCCGTACACGGCAATTGAAGTCACGGCTGTCAGATAGAGCACGCCAACACTAACATCGGCCAGATAGAGGTTGATTTCCCGTCCGCCGATCATAACCTGCCGCCCCCAGGGAATCACCGCCCAGATAATCAGCGCCGGAAGCACCGTAATGATTGGCGCTAGTACGAACAGCACTTTGTCAGCCGTCGCTGGGATGAGTTCCTGGTTGAAAATCAACTTGATGCCGTCGGCGACCGGCTGCAACAGCCCCCAGGGGCCAGCGCGGTTCGGGCCAATGCGTACCTGAATGCGCGCCAATGCCCGGCGTTCATATAGTGTGAGATAAGCAAAGCCCGTCAGTCCAAACAAAAGCAAAATGACCGCTTTGATTACCCATTCAATAATTAATGCTTGGTCCATGTGATACCTCGGTTTAGGCTACAGCAGATTCAGCAATCCCAAACGTGAATTCGCTAGGCTGCTCAATCGGAATTCCCATACTGCGCGGCACAAGCGCAAAACCTTGCGGCACGCTATCGTCTTCTCGGACAACCACATCGATTGCCGGGCTGCCATTTACACTCAGGCTGACAGCCATGCCGTCAGTAGATTTGAGTTTTTGTGAATCTTCAGGATTGACGAGTACAAACGGCTGCGCCAGACGGGGTTGCAATACATCGGATGCTCCGACGAGTTTGCCCTGATCATAGAGCCGTGTGATGGGCACAGCGACGAAGGCCGCTTGCAGAACTGTTGCGGGGGTGGCTGCCGCGGTGGAGGTGTGTTCTACCCCCAGTGGAGCCAACTGCACGCCCAAACCCTGCTTATTCTCGTAGGAGGTGCCGCCATAGAACAAATCACCACGGCTGACGATGGGCCACTGCTCGTTGACTTCGGCCAATTTGGCATAGCTCAGGCCAGCATAACCGGCTACTTCAGCGCAAATTTGCGGGAAGATCAGCGACGGGAAGCGTCCCTTGAGGTCCACACCGGCTTTGGCGCCAATTTTAGCTGCAATAGCAAAATCGGCTTTGCACTCGCCCTTGCTGCTGACGACTGGGTAGAAGCGCTGCACGCGCCGCTCGCCCGAAGTAAAGGTGCCCTCGCGTTCTTGCTGCGCCTGTGCGGGCAATACCACATCGGCCAGCGCGGCGGTTTCGGTAAGGAACAGCTCTTGCACAACGACGAAATCTGCCCTTTGGACAATTTCTGCCAGGGCCGGGTTATCGCCAACTGGGTCAGCGCCCGCAATGTAGAACGCCTTTGCGGATGAAAGGTCGGCCCCGGGGCGCAAACCCATATCCCAGGCGCCTTGCGTGTTGGCCTGTGGCCACACACCCACCAGCGCACCTTTGCCTGCTGCTAGTTTGGCGCAAGCCTGCGCAACGGCGGCAGAACCCTCCAGGCCGAGGCCCTCGCTGCCGAAGAAGGCAACCACTTTCTTCGCGTCGTCAAGATCAACTTTTTCGATGGCGGCAACTTCTTCGCCGTACACGTAGCGGATGATTTCCGTTGCGTGGCGTTCGGTTTTGGTGGGGCGGGGGTTGACGACGATCAATTTTGCGCCGCGTTTGGCAGCCTGTTTGGCACGCAGCCACCACACCGGCGCTTCTTCTTCCAGATCGCTGGCAACGACTACAATCGCATCGCCCGCGCCGACCGTGGAAAGGTTTACAGTATCCGAGATACCCATCTGTGCGACCAGATCGCCGCCCGCCATATAGCTGTGCAGGGCTGCGGTGCCGCCCAGGCCTTCGCTGAGTTTCTTGAGGTTGAACAGATCCTCATTGGGCAGGCGTCCACCTGCCAGGGTCAGCAATCCAGCCCCGGCGTTTTTGAGCTGCTCAGCGACCAGCGTCAGGGCTTCCTCCCAACTCGCGGGAGAGAGTTGCCCATCTTTGCGAATCAGCGGCTGGGTCAGGCGGTCGCTGCTATTCACATAATGATAGGCGAAGCGGCCTTTGTCGCAAATCCACAACTCGTTGACCTGCTCGTTCTGGCGCGGCATCGCCCGCTTAATAATGATGTCGCCGCCCGATTTGGCATCGCGGCGGGTGTTATACGTCAGATTGCACCCCACGGCGCAATGATTGCACAGCGAAGCGGCCTGATTGAGTTCCCAGGGGCGCGCGCCAAAACGGAAATCGGCTGTAGTCAGCGCCCCAACGGGGCAAATATCGGTGGTGTTGCCCGACCAGTAGGAGGCAAAACCCGGCTCCGAGTTGGTGATGATATCGGTGGCGCGGCCGCGGTTGAAGAATTCCAGCACCGGGTCGTCGGCAATCTCTTCCTGGAAACGGATGCAGCGGGCGCACTGGATGCAGCGCTCGCGGTCCAGCCAGATCAGGTCGCCGAGGGGCACGTTCTTGGCGGCGTGCATTTTCTCATCGAAAATGAAACGGCTGTCGCTGGAGCCATATTCCATGGTCAGGTTTTGCAGCGGGCACTCGCCGCCCTTATCGCAGATGGGGCAGTCGAGCGGGTGCGATGTCAGCAAAAATTCAACAATATCTTCGCGGCCCTGTTGCACTTTGTCGCTCAGTCCGTCCACGACCATACCTTCCGAAACGGGGACGGTGCAGGCAGTTTCCAGTTTCCAGCCAAATTGAATTTTTGGGCTACCGTCTTCTTCGAGGACGGCTTCGCCGGTTGCGCGATCAAATACCGGTCGGCCAACATCCACCAGACACATGCGGCACATGCCCACCGGCTCCATCTTGGGATGGTAGCAGAAAACCGGAATATCAATACCGGCTCGCTTGGCGGCGTCTACTACTAAAGTGCCATCCGGGACTGTGATTTGCTGTCCGTCAATGGTTAGGGTAATTTCTTTGGTCATAAGTTCACCTTCGCCTCAAAATCTTGCGGGAAGCGTTCAATGCCCGAAACGACGGCCTGCAAGGAGAACTCGCCCAGCGCGCACAGGCATTTATTCTGTATCTGGTAGGCAACCTTTGTCAACAATTCAACATCAAAACTGCTGCCTTCGCCGTGATGAATGCGCTCGATAATATGGCTCATCCAGTAGTTGCCTTCACGGCAGGGCGTGCATTTACCGCACGATTCGTGCTTGAAGAAGTGGATGGTTTTGTTGAGTACCCAGTCGATGCTGAAACTATCGTCAATCACAATTACCGAGGCAGAGCCTAAATCGGCTTTGAGCGTGCGAACCGAGGCGTAGTCCATGGGCGTATCGAGGGCTTCATCGGTGGCAACGATCATCGCCGAGGAGGCTCCCGCCGCCATAATGGCTTTGATTTTGTTGCCGTTGGCGATTCCGCCGCCGTGTTCGTAGATCAACTCGCGGAAAGTCGTACCGAAGGGCAGTTCGTAGTTGCCGGGTTTGTTCACGCAGCCCGAAAGGCTGAATATTTTCACCCCGGCGGTATCTTCGGTGCCCATTGATTTATACCAATCGGACCCGTTTTCGATGATTTTGGGAACATTGGTCAGGGTTTCGACATTGTTGACCACAGTCGGCTTGCCGTACAGACCAAACGATGGCGGGAAAGGTGGGCGCAAACGCGGCTGGCCGCGCTTGCCTTCCAGCGATTCGAGCAGCGCAGTTTCTTCACCGCAGATATACGCCCCCGCGCCCAGGTGTGTGTAAATGCGCAGGCTATAATCGCTACCAAAGAGTTTGTCGCCCAACAGACCGGCGGTTTCCATCTCGGCGATTTTCTCATCGAGATAGTGGGCCACCTGCCAGAATTCGCCGCGGCAATACACATATGCAGCGTTTGCGCCGACCGCATAGGACGAAATTGCCACACCCTCCAAAAACTGGAAGGGGTTGCTCTCCATAATCTCGCGGTCTTTAAAAGTTCCTGGCTCCGATTCGTCGGCATTGGCGACGACGTAATGCGGCCAGTTTTTGTTATCCATGAAGGTCCACTTGACCCCGGTGGGGAAGCCCGCACCGCCGCGCCCGCGCAGCCCGGAAGCCTTGACAATATCAGTCACCTCTTCGGGCTTCATCGCTGTAACGGCTTTTTTAAACATCTCAAAGCCGCCGTCTTTCTGATAAACATCTAACTGATTGATGTCGGGGATGTCGCGATGTCGAAGGAGTACGTGTTCAGCCATTAGTTCTTCTCCTTCCATGATTCAATCAATGTCTGCGTGCTTTCCACAGTCATATTTTCGTGATACTCAAGCCCCTCACTGCTCTGCACCTGGAACATCGGCGCTTTATCGCACGCCGCCAGACACATCACCGGCTCAATTGTGACTAGCCCATCAGGCGTAGTTTCGCCAGGTTGGATCTTCAGGGCATCACAAAGCTCTCCCAGGAATTTATCAGCGCCGCGCAGTGCGCAAGGCAGATCGTTACAAACCTGAATGCGAATCTTGCCCGCTGGTTTATCGTGATAAAGCGTGTAAAAACCGATCAGCGTTGCAACTTCGGTAGGGGTAATTTCTACAATCTCGGCAATGTCGTTGATATCATGATTGCTCACATAGCCGCCTTCGCGCTGCGCCATGTACAGTAACATCATCACTGCCGAGCGTTTTTCCTCTGGGGGATATTTCGCCAGAATTTTCTGGATTTCGTCTGCGTATTTTTCTTCTAATTTGTTCACCGGTCCGAATCTCCCAAGACAATATCAACGCTGCCGATAATCGCTACCAGATCGGCGATCAGGTGGCCCTTACTCAAGAAGGGCAGCGCTTGCAAGTGTACGAAAGATGGCGTGCGCCAGTGGATACGATAAGGCTTATTGCTACCATCACTTTCGAGATAAACCCCTAACTCACCGCGGGGGGATGCCACCGGAACATATACATATCCTTTGGGAGCATTGAAACCTTCCGTCCACAGCTTAAAGTGGTGGATCAATGCCTCCATGCTGGTTCCGATCTCTGAGCGGGGGGGCGGGACGAATTTGTGGTTGCTACTGCGCACGGGAGCGCCGTCCAGCTCTTTGAGCTTTTTCAGCCCCTGTTCGATAATTCGCAGCGACTGCCAGAACTCATCCATGCGGACACGGTAGCGGGCGAACACATCGCCCCCTGTAGCCGTGGGTACTTCAAAATCGTACTCTTCGTAGCCAGAGTAGGGGCGTACTTTTCGGTTATCGTAGGCCACCCCCGAGCCGCGTAACGAAGGGCCTGTAAATCCTTGGGCAATCGCTTCTTCGGCAGAGATCACGCCAATCCCCTTGACGCGGTCAATAAAAAGCGGGTTTTTTGTTAGTAGACCTTCGTATTGTTCGATGCGCTTGGGGAAATATTCCAAAAAATCTTGTACCAATTGCACAAACTCGCCAGATACATCTCGCCATATACCACCCGGACGAATGTAGGTGGTCATCATGCGTTGCCCCGACACACTTTCGAAAATATCGAGAATAATTTCGCGCTCGCGGAAACAATACAAGAACATCGACATGGCCGCCAAGTCGAGCGATTGTGTGCCCAGCCAGATCAGGTGTGAAGCGATGCGCTGCAATTCCGCCAGAATAACGCGGATCACCTGTGCCCGTGGGGGTACGTCCAGTTCGACCAGTTTTTCGACAGCCAGACAATAGGCCAGGTTGTTGCCGATGGTGTTGAGATAATCCAGGCGATCAGTCATCACCTCGGCTTGCTCATAGCGCTTGGCTTCCATATTCTTCTCAACGCCGGTATGCAAGAAACCAATATCGGGTACGCAATTGACAATGATTTCGCCATCGAGTTCCAGCATCAGGCGTAGCACGCCGTGGGTGCTGGGGTGTTGCGGCCCCATATTAAGCAGCATGGTTTCGCCCGTAAGCGCCCGATCGGAGACGAGATGCTTGAGTTCGTCAAAAGTTACTTCTTGAAGTTGCACCATAGGAACCTCATTTTCGCAAATACGGATACCGTATTACGCTTATTCCTTCACGTAGGGTTTTTTCTTGTCGATTTCTTCCGCGTTAAAGCTGAATTGAACTTCTTCATATCCCAGTGGATAATCTTTTCTCAGCGGGTGGCCTTCCCAGTCGGCGGGCATCAAGATGCGTCGCAGGTCAGAGTGTCCGTCAACTTGAATGCCAAACATATCCCAGAGTTCGCGTTCGTGCCAATTGGCATTGGGATAGAGTTTTTCAATTGTGGGGATTTTTGGATTTTCACCCGGCACCTGAACGCGCAATCGCAACGTAATATTGTTTTCGGTGGAGTAGAGTTGGTAAACCACATGAAAGCGGGGCTCATTTGCAGGCCAGTAATCAACAGCCGTCAGGCTTGATAACATATTGAAGCCGAAATCGTCGCGCAGTTGGCGGCAAATATCAACTACATTCTCCGGAGAGACGAGCATAGAATACTCACCCCGGAATGTCAGCTTGTCTACGTCGTAGTCTTTGCGGATTGCTTGAATAGCGTTTTTGAGTTTTTCGTCCATAATTAACCGTTTATTTCCAATCCGTGATTTTTTCTCGCTCTACTTTTTCGTAGAGTGTGAGAATGCCGTGAATGAGTCCTTCTGGCCGGGGGGGGCATCCAGCAATATATACATCAATCGGGATGATCTCGTCTACACCCTGCACAATGGCATAGTTATTGAAGACACCACCGCTCGAAGCGCAATCTCCCATGGCAATGGCCCACTTGGGGTCGGGTAATTGGTCGTACAGCCGGCGTATTACCGGAGCCATCTTGCGAGACACGCGTCCTGCCACAATCAATAAATCCGATTGTCGGGGGCTGGCGCGCATCAACTCCATGCCGAAGCGGCTCATATCGTAGTGGCTGGCCTCAGCGGCCATCATTTCGATGGCGCAGCAAGCCAAACCCGACAGCAACGGCCACATGGCCCGCGTTCGGCTCCAGTTTACGGCTTTCTCTAGCGATGTGGTAATAATCCCCATATTACCGAGTTTTTGTTCTATTCCCATTCCAGGGCTCCTTTCTTCCAGGCGTACACATAACCTACCAATAAGATCAGGATGAAGACAAACATCTCAATGAGCGCAAAAAGCCCCAGGCTGTTGTCGATGAAATCACGCAGCACCACGGCCCAGGGCAAGAAAAAGATAATTTCGATGTCAAAAAGTATGAAAAGCACGGCAACTAAATAGTACTTCACAGACATGCGCCGTGTTCCAGGGCCGTAGGGTGTAACTCCCGATTCGTAAGGCATGGCTTTTGCATCGGTATGACGTTTTGGGCCAAATAAATGACCTAAAATAACCACGAGGGCGGCTAACCCAGTGGCCAATAATATGAGTATGGCAATGGGGGCATAGTCAAGAAGCATAGGAAATCCTCAGGTAAAGATATTGGTAATTTTTATCGTTTTGGGTAGTTTAGGTAGATTTGACGAAGTATATCACAGGATGTTTTTGAGAGGTA
This sequence comes from Anaerolineae bacterium, assembly GCA_014382605.1. GTDB lineage: Bacteria > Chloroflexota > Anaerolineae > Anaerolineales > UBA11858 > NIOZ-UU35. The sequence continues at coordinate 4,688 of JACNJM010000137.1, read as the reverse complement.
GGCAGAGTGTAAAATTTCACAAATATCGACGAATTTCTGCATAAAAAATGTATAAAAAAAGAAATCGTTGAACGTGTGGGGGACACGCTCAACGATTTCTTTTAGGAGGACCACCATCTCACCCATATAGGGCAAGGAAAGTGGTGCGATACTTGCAAAATACCAGTAAAAGGAGAAGCAAGTACCAACGCTACCAATATATACTATTTCGGTCTGAATTGCATTAAAATAGTATGAGACTTTTGGATTTCCCGTTTTTGGATGCGAAAGTCTCATACACTATTCTATAAGAGGCTTGTTAGATGTGTTGTGGTTTTTCTTGTCTCGGAAAAGTTGTAGCCATTCTTCAACTTCAGCCGGGCTGATTTGTTCTTCTTGCACGGAAGCCGACTGACCGGCTTGCTCGTTGGTGGTGCCAAGGAGTTGGGCAAATGCTTCGGATGAGAGTGTGCTTGCCCGGCTGCTACGGGCAGCAGCAAGTACCTGGCGATCTGAACTGACTACCGTCCAATTCCGGGCATCATTACCTAATTTCTTCAGACGCTTCACGATGGCACTGTCTGCTGTTGTTTCGCGGTGAACGAAATGGGCTTTTACCCCGCCAATGCTGCGGATGCCGCTTTCACCCGGCGGCGCGCCATCGAAGAAAACTTCCACTTTTTTTCGACTTTGGCGTTGGAAGGTTTGAAGTTTCTGGATTAACTGGTTTTCATCGTTGATGGAACGCAGACTTAATCCAGCAATCTTGGGAATCAGGTTGTGTCCGTCAATTAGGTAAGGCATGCAAACGTGCTTTATAATAGTAGGCGTAGTTAGTATAGATAGAATTCGGTTGTGATCGGTGATTGTAGTGTCAGGGCTGTCCTTCGTCAATAGATAGCCGATGGATCACAAAGAATTATTGATAGCACCTGGAGAATTACAAGTTTATGCAGTGGAAACGTTTGTCCTATTACCTGCTACTAAATATCATAGTTTCGGTGGCAACAACATTAATAGTGCTGACTCTGTGGGAACGCACACACCAAAATGAATTTGACCGCGTTGCTGCTGAGGCTGTTTTGCCAGCAACGGCTGCGGTTGCCTTAGAAACCGTTGCCGAGCCAACGCTAGAACCACCCCAGGCTCTATTGGCGCATCAGGTGCGTGCTGGCGAAACACTGGGCGATATTGCCTTGGAGTATGATGTCGCCGTTGAAGAGTTATTGGAAATCAACGGCCTGACAGATGCGGATGCTATTGGTGCCGGTTTGGTTATTTATGTTCCAGACCCGGATGTCACCCCGTTGTCCGCTACAGTTGTCCCGGCAGTGGAAGAGGCTCAAGGGAGCGTTGAAATTGTCTCAGTGCTGGCGGTTGGCGATTTAGCGACAGAGCGAGTTGTGCTAGGTGATGCCGGGGGCGAAAAAGTTTCCCTGGCAGGCTGGCAACTCGGCGATGAAGATGAGAATCTCTACACATTGCCTCAGGCAACCTTATATGAAAATGGTCAAATTGTTATTTACTCGCGCACAGATGTCGATAATCCACTGGAACTCTTTTGGGGCGCTGCGGAGGCAATTTGGCAATCGGGTGAAATTGTGACCCTCTATGATGCTGCCGGAAATGTGCATACGAATTATCAGGTTCCATAATACCGTAGCGCGAAAATGAGCGGATCACCACATCTATGAATTGACCCAACTTCTGCCCGCATGTTACACTTGATCACTAACCGACTAACCGACTAACCGACTAACCGACCAGCCTTATGACCCAAGCCTACTACCGAAAATGGCGACCCCAAACCTGGGACGAAGTTATCGGCCAGGAACATATCACCACCACGCTGCGCAATGCCGTATCCCATGACCGCGTTGCTCATGCGTATCTCTTTGCCGGACCGCGTGGCACCGGTAAAACCAGCTCGGCGCGTTTGCTAGCAAAGTCTGTTAATTGCCTTAGCGAAGATATGGCCGAGCGTCCCTGTGGGCAGTGTGCGCATTGTCAGGCCGTTAATCAGGGTCGTTTCATGGATCTGATCGAAATCGACGCCGCATCCAACACCAGTGTAGATGATGTGCGTGACCTGCGCGATAAAATTAATTTCTCGCCCACCCAGGGCCGCTATAAAGTCTATATTATTGACGAAGTTCACATGCTTTCAACCGCGGCTTTTAACGCTTTGTTGAAAACACTTGAAGAGCCGCCTGTTCACGCCATCTTCATTCTGGCGACTACCGAAGTGCATAAAATTCCGGCCACAGTACTCTCGCGTTGCCAGCGACACGAATTCCGCAGCATCCCCGTGACCGATATGGTGCGCTTGTTGGAGAATATTGCTAAGAACGAAAACCTGGAAATTGACAGCGATACTCTAACGCTCATCGCTCGGCAAGCTACAGGTAGTTTGCGCGACGCTATTTCGTTGCTCGACCAACTTGCCGCCACCGCGCAGGAAATCACCCTGCCGGTTGCGCAGGCTGTCTTGGGTACGGCTACCAATCAGGCTGTGTTGGAAATTCTCGATGCCTTACACGCCAGAGAAGCCGCTGATGGGTTGAATTGCATTCATCGCACCCTCGATACCGGCAGCGATCCGCGCCAGTTTGCGCGCCAAATTGTGGACTATTTGCGCAATGTATTGCTCTTTCGTATGGGCACTGCTGATCAGATAGAGGCATCCACGGAGACGCGCGAGAAAATGGCGCGGCATGCCCAAGCTTTTGAAGCGCCAGAATTATTGCGTTTATTGAAAAACTTCAATCGCGCGGCGGGCGAAGCACGCAATGCCTGGCAGCCGGCTTTACCGTTAGAGATGGCTTTTGTGGAATCTTTGGGGATTCCTGCCCCGGAGCCGGTACAATCTCCGAGTGTTCCCAGTACCCCAAAAAGGAGTCCCGCACTTGCTCCGAGTGGGCGCGCGCCCTCAGGGCAAGATTCTCCCCCCAAGCTGAAGTCCGCCAAAAAGACCTCTGTCGAAAAAACACTGCCCAACGAAATCACCCAGCATTGGGAAGCGATTCTGAAGCAAGTGCGCGAGCAAAATCCCCAAACACAAGCTTTGCTCAACTCGTGCAGCCCATTGGGCGTCAAAGGCAATGCGCTGGTGCTGGGGTTCAATGGTGAGTTTGCAAAATCAAAGATGGAAACCGGCGAGAATATTAACATCCTGCAAAAGGTCATGCAACAAGTGCTGGGTAAAAGTATGTCGGTGTTGTGTGTCGTATCGCAGAGCGGCGAATTGCCCCCCGATATTGACCAGGATGGTATGGTTGCTACCGCCTTGCGTGATTTAGGCGGTAAAATTGTAGACCTGCAATAAAAATAGAAACGACCGGAGGAACTCATGGCAAAACGACCCCGACAACCTCGCCCCCCGATGAGTGGCGGCGGTGGCATGATGAAGCAACTTCAGCAATTGCAAGAACAAATGGCAGCCGCTCAAGAATCGCTCACCAACGAAACTGTCACCGCAACGGCTGGTGGTGGTGTGGTTTTGGCAACTGTTACAGGCGATCAACAACTTCAAGCGATCAAGTTGGATCCTGCCATTCTTGAAGATGCTGACGTAGAAATGCTCCAAGATTTAATTCTGATCGCCGTTAACAGTGCTTTAGATAAATCTCGCGAACTGGCTGCCGAGCGTTTAGGCCCTCTGACGAGCGGCTTACCCTTTTGACCCGGCGACGCCCTGATTGAATTATGTCGCTCCCACTCCCAATTCAAAACCTGATCGATGCGCTATCGCGTTTGCCGGGGATCGGCCCCAAAACGGCCTCCCGGTTGACTTTTTATTTATTGCGCGCCCCGGATAATTTCTCACTTGACCTTGCAGAAGCGCTCGATGTACTCAAGTCAGGCACCGCATTTTGCCAGCGTTGTTATAACATCACCGAAGCCGGGCGTGTCGAATGTATTGTTTGTGCCGATGAGGCGCGCGACCGTTCGATTTTGTGTATTGTTGAAGAACCGCTGGACGTTTTGGCGCTTGAACGTACGGATGGTTTTCGCGGGGTATATCACGTGTTGCATGGCGCACTATCTCCCATCGAAGGGATTAGTCCTGAAGACCTGAAGATTCGTGAATTGATGGGGCGTTGCGAGCAAGAAGATATTCGCGAGGTTATCCTGGCGACTAATCCCAGTATGGAAGGGGATGCAACTGCCATGTATCTGCGCGGGCAATTGGCTCATTTTGATATCCAGATCACACGCCTGGCGCGCGGCCTGCCCATGGGCGGCGATCTCGAATACGCCGACCAAAGTACGTTGCTACGCGCTCTGGCGGGTCGCCAATACATGGATTAGCCTGTCCTGGGTACCAATTTTGATGAATTTCGAAAATTGCTCCAATTTGCCCTTGACATTCGCTTTCAAATCCGTATAATTATCCCCCGTCGAACAAAACAAGTGACCTAGCCCAAACGGGCAGATCAATAACAACTAAATAGGCATTGAGAAAAGTGCCGATGTCGAAAAAGACGATATCGGTTCTGACTTTGTGTCTAAAAAGTCTTGACAGTTCGATAGAGCCTTGATACAATCCAAAGCTGCTCTAAAAAATGCACCTTGACAACTGAAGAGTGACAGAAAGCGAAAACCTAGTCAATTTTTGTAAGTCTCATGTAAATCCCGCATCTTCGGATGCTAGTTTTATGCGGAGAGTTTGATCCTGGCTCAGGATGAACGCTGGCGGCGTGCCTAAT
>JACNJM010000066.1 GCA_014382605.1 Anaerolineae bacterium | reverse complement strand
CGGCCACGATACCGTACATGCGCGTTTCGCCACCCGCTTCAAGCACCGCGGCGCTCAATGTATACGCATTGATATCGCGAACCTGGCCCGGCGCAGGGCGCTGTTGAGGCGGCACAACCTCATCGCCGCTGGAAATAATACCAACGCGCGGCTTGCGGGCAACTTTAACCTGCGTAATCCCCAATGCCATCAGGCCGCCAATCTCCGCCGGGCGCAGGCGCGTCCCCGCGGGGATGACTTCGGCAGCAGCTTTAACATCTTCGCCAATTTCAATGACGTTTTCGCCTATCGCCACGGCGCGCAAAATTTCGACTTCGGTGAGGCGTGCGCTTTGGGTATATTCGACCATCACGACCGCGTCTGCGCCTGGGGGCAGCATCCCGCCAGTATGGATCAGCGCGCAGGAGCCACGCGTCAGCTCGAAGTTGGGTGCAGCGCCCATGGGAACTTCTCCGATCAGATTGAGATACATGGGCAGGGATTCACTGGCTCCGTAAGTGTCAGCGGCGCGCACAGCAAAGCCATCGACGGTGGTGCGGGGGAATTCGGGCAAGGGGTGGGGTGCCAGCACCGGGGCAACCGTCACCCGCCCCAGAGCCTGGTCTGAATCCACCTGCTCGAAAGCAGGCTTCACAACGAGGTGGTCAAGCAATTTTTGCAAGGCATCCTGCGGGGGAAGTAGAGTCAAAAATTCAGGCATTTTTAGAAGTTTACGGGCTATCGCGTCCAGAAGGCGAAAGCCAGAAGATAAACAGAGAAGGCGTAGATCAGGGTTGCCGCGCTGAAGAGAGCTTGCCAATTGGGTTTGACTCCGGCAGCGACGCGACCAAAATACCAGATCAGGAAGAGCGCCAGAGGCAGCACAAGGAAGATCGGCGCGGCGATTTGCAGGGGTAGGCCAACGAGCATGGCGAAGCCCAGCGCCAAAAATGCCGAGAGATTCAGCACACCGATCAGTAGAATGCCGCGCTGCCAACCAATACGCACCAGGATCGTTCGGCGCTGGTGTTTAACATCCCCGGCATAAGCGGGAAACTCAAAAACCAGCGTCATGGCGTAGTGCAGCAAAGTCAGCGGGAAGGTGACCATCGAGACCAGGCGATGCAACGGCGCGCCTTGCAGGGCAAAAGCCAGCGCGGGGATCAAATTGACGAGGAGCGCCGAAATCAGCAACCCGCGATAGGCGCTGTCGACGAGGCGCAGAGGCGGCAGGGCATAAGCTACTGCACCAAGGAAGATCAGGCCCATCACCAATCCGACGGCGTTATCAAGGGCGGCGCCGCGCTGAAGGACGATGGTAAGGGTTGTCGCCAGGGTCAGAGCGGTCAGGCCAAACCACAGGGGCGCTTCATAGGCCAGTTTTTGAGACTCGTCTTCGGACTTGGGCGGCGCGGCGCGAAAATAAATTTCAAGAAATTGGAAACCCATTTGCAGCGTTAACACCCAGGCCAGCCCAACAAAGAAGGTGGCCCAATCGTCAAATTCACCGAGGTAGTCGGCGATTCCCGCGCCCAGGGAATAGAGCAAGGCGCTATTGAGAAGCCACAAGGGGCGAATTTGTTGCAGATTACGTTTCATAATACAAAAAGACTCACCTACAGAAAGAAAAATTCATGGCTTGCATAAATTCGTGTGGTGTAATTTTACTATTTCTCAAGGGCGGCGCGGATTTCACGCTGATGGATTTTGTTATGCCGATACATCAGTTTGATAATTTCTTCAATGGCGGCCATCCCCAACCAGGGATGACGGCCTTGCTTTCCAAGATCAGCATCGGTAAAGCCAGCTACCAAATCAATGGTCTTTTGGCGGGCGGCGGCGAATTTTTCCAACAAAGTTTCAGGCGAATCATTTTCGAGTTGCTTGGCTTTGTATTCGTTATAAGAATCCAGATCAAAATCTTCGGGGACACCATCACCGCCATCGACAATCCCAGCGACCAGGCGCGCCATGCCATCCTCTGCCATTACAAAATGCGCCACAACCTGACGGATGCTCCAGGCCGCGCCCTCTGTATAAATCTGTTTTTCCCAATCGGCGGGCTGGAGATTCTCAAAAAAGGTTTGTGTGGAACTACACGCGCCTTCCAGACGGCGTACTAAATGGGCACAACGTTCGTTCATGTATATCTCCTGACAATTGTACTCGTACAAAGAATACCAAAAAACACTGGCAGTAGTATACCGCAGGGAAGGTATAATACCTAAAATCTATTTCCCTCACCCTGACCCTCCCCTTGTGGGTGAAGGAACTCAAGACTGGAGTAATTTATGGCAGACCCCCGCCTGATCAAACTGGCCGAATTATTAGTCAATTATTCTGTTGAAATCAAACCCGGCGATTGGGTGATGGTGCGCGGTGACGTAGCCGCCGAACCCCTGGTCGCCGAAGTGGTGCGGCAAGTGGTGCGAGCGGGCGGCAAGCCCACAGTTCTCCTTAGCAGCGACGCCATTGAAGAAGCATTCCTGCGCGAGGCCAACCCGGAAGTTCTGGAATGGGTTTCACCGGTCAATGAAATGCTCTACGAGCAAGCCGATGTACTCATGGCGTTGCGCGCCACCAGCAACACCCGTGCCCTGACCGGCATTGACCCACAAAAAGAGCGTATCCGGGCCGTAGCAAACCGCGGCCTGACCGAAACCTACATGCGCCGTTCCGCTGCTAAAGAGCTGCGCTGGGTGGGCACGCAATATCCTTGTTCGGCTTACGCGCAGGAAGCCGACATGAGTCTGAGCGAGTATGAAGATTTTGTCTACGCGGCAACTTTTTGCGACCGCGATGACCCCGTAGCAGCGTGGAAGCAAGTCCACGACGAGCAGCAAAAAATTGTCGATTGGCTGGCGGGCAAGAAAATCGTAACCGTGAAAAGCCCCAATGCCGATCTGACACTTTCCATCGAGGGGCGCAACTTTATCAATTCGGATGGCAAGAAGAATATGCCCAGTGGGGAAGTTTTTACTGGCCCGGTCGAGGATTCTGCCAACGGATGGGTGACGTTCAACTACCCTGCTATTCGGGGAGGGCGCGAGGTCGAAGGGGTGCGGCTTGAATTCAAGGATGGAAAAGTAATCCGGGCCAGCGCCAAAAAGAACGAAGCTTACCTGCTAACTCAACTCGACAGCGACGAGGGTGCGCGCTACCTGGGCGAGTTCGCCATCGGCACCAATTACGGCATTACACATTTCACCAAGAGCATCCTTTACGACGAGAAGATCGGCGGTAGTTTTCATATGGCCGTCGGCGCGGGATACCCCGAAACTGGCAGTGTGAACAAATCCAGCATCCACTGGGATTTTATCTGTGATATTCAAACAGATAGCGAAATTCGTGTGGATGGGGAATTACTCTACAAAGATGGACAATTTGCAATTTAGGAGAAGCTCATGTTTTTTAAGAAAAAAAAGGAAACCACTCCTGCCTCCACAGTCAAAGCCGTTTATGTTATGGCCATCACCGCTGAGAAAATGCCAGCCGACGCGCTGATGTCCGCAGTAAAAGCAGCACAAGCCATGCTGACGCAGAAAAATCCCACTTTTGCCAAACTTTTCGGCGAACAAATGCAGCCCCAATCCAAAATTGAAGTCGCCAACATCAAATATGCTGGCTCGCTCATGCACACCCCCCAGACTATGCAAACGACACTTATTGGCTGGGTCAAAAATCAATATGGTGCGGACGTTAGGCCAGACGTGAATAAGAATTTCTTTCCCCACGGGATGTACGATGCCCAGAAGCGCGAGAATTTTTTCTTATTCTATTTTGATATGAACACGTAATACGACCACCAAACCTCCGAAATTTTAGAAATCTCGGAGGTTTTTTAAACGAACACATCAGTCCAACAATACAGCATCATAAAGCTTCGCGATACGCGCAGCAATATTTTCCCATTTGTATTCCTGTGCAAAATTCACAGCCTGACGGGACATCTCGCGGCGCAAGGTATGATCTTCCAGTAGGGTAGTCAAGCGCTCGCTGAGCATTTGAGCGTCGCCAACCGGGATATGATAACCGGTTTTGCCATCCTGAATTAAAAATGCCAACCCGCCAACCTGTGAAGCCACCACCGGGGTTCCGCAGGCCATCGCTTCGAGAGCCACCATGCCAAACGACTCGTAGTGCGAGGGCATAATCACCGCATCGGCTGCAGAATAGTAGTATGGCAAAGTCTCCTGGCTGCGGCGGCCCAAAAAGGTCACAAAATCATCCAGGCCATATTCGCTGCTCAAATCTTGCAAGCGGGTCATTTCGGCGCTGCGAGCTTCGCGGCTGAGATGGGGCTCGCCGCCAATGATTGACATGCACAAATGATAACGATCCAACACGCCCTGTTTACGCATAATAGCGATGGCCTGGATCAGGGTATCGATGCCTTTGAGGGGCTCGATACGCCCAACAAACAACAACATACGGTCGTTTACAGGAACACCGATAAATTCTTTGGCCTCATCGGGTGGAATCGGATAAAAGTGGCTGGTATCCACCCCCGGAGGAATCACGCTGATCCGCTCTGCATCGGCCTGGTACAACCATTCCAGTTGAGCCAACTCTGCCACAGTGGCAGCCACAATCCGGTCAGCCAGTTTGAGAACTTCATTTTCACCCCGGATGCGGTAATCCCCTTCGGCTTCTTCTTGGCTGCGGGCTATGCGCCGTTTCATCTTCCCCAGGGTATGAAACATGTGAACAACAGGCACGTTCCAGGCAGCCTGTAAATCGCGGGCTGCAATCCCCGACATCCAGTAGTGGCTGTGAATCAAATCGTATTTAAAATTCTTCTTCTCGGCAAATTCAAGAATATGCGCCACAAAGGTTGGTAAATATTCGGCGAGCTGCTGCTTGGGCAGGGGCACTTCTGGCCCGGCGGGGACGTGTACCACGCGATTGCCATAACCCAGATCATGCGAAACGTGGGGCGCATGTTCGTCTTGAGAGCGAGTGTAAATATCCACAGTGATGCCCATGCGACCTAATTCTCGGGTGAGTTCGCGCACATAGACATTCATGCCGCCGGTGTCTTTGCCCCCCAGGATTGCCAACGGACAAGTATGATACGATAACATGGCAACGCGCATGATGTACTCCAAGAGACTTTTTTCAAGCTTGCATGGTTGGGAATTAGCTTGGTATAATCCAGGCCGCGCCACCGTAGCTCAATGGTAGAGCAATCGCTTCGTAAGCGATCGGTTAAGGGTTCGATTCCCTTCGGTGGCTCTTATGTTTTAATTG
>JACNJM010000067.1 GCA_014382605.1 Anaerolineae bacterium | reverse complement strand
GTATTCGAGTCATTCGTTCATACTCTTGATGGCTGCAAGATTAACCTTTCGCATTTCTTCGTATTCATGTCAAATCAACAACGCTGCACCACCCTTCTTATTCGTATCTTTTGGTTCGGCGTGTTACTCTTCGCCATCAACGCCTGCACACGCGCGCAAGCAACTCGACCTGAAGCGCTGACGGCCCCCGCCATCAGCAGCGCCCCATCTCTGACATCGGCGCCAACACTGACCGTAACCCCCAGCCCTACACCAACACCAACGCCAACCGCCCAGCCCTTCGCAGCAGATGGTTCGCCGCGCGCCTACACACTTTTTGATCCCACTTTCCAATCTGGCGCGGCCTGTGGTTGGGTAGATACCTTCGACTATCCCCTTGACCCTCCTGACGGTACAACTGCTTCTGGCGGACGAGATTTTGGGCGCTACCGCGAACGTTATGACAAGTTCCACGCCGGAGAAGACTGGCGTTTCGTTGACGGTGATAACTTCGGCCAACCCGTGTATGCCATCGGCCACGGCGAAGTCACCTATGCTGAATCTGAAGGCTGGGGCGCCGACAAAGGCGTGGTGATTGTGCGGCATACTTTCCCCAATGGACGCAAAGCGCTCTCGTTTTACGGACACCTTGACCCACCCAGTGTTACCCTGAACCCCGGCGATTGTATTACGCGCGGTCAAATTATCGGACAAATTGGCCGCCCACGCACCCCGCCACACCTGCATTTCGAAATCCGTGTCCATTTGCCCTATACCCCCGGCGGCGGCTACTGGTCTACGGATCCGGCCCAATCGGGTTGGTTGCCCCCTTCACAGACCATCGCCGCCTACCGCCTGCAGGTCTCTCCGGGAACACAATGGTATCGTTCAACCGATGAAAGCAGCCAATTTGTGTACGTGCTGGATGAAAATCAACTGATATTGGCCGAAGGCGATCAATTGGTGGGGCTGGATTTGGAAAATGGGGCGCAACTTTGGTCTTTGAGTTTTGATGAGGAACTCAAACAGGCGCAAACAGACGCGGCGGGAAGCTGGCTCTATGCCGTGGAGTTGCCAAACCAACTCCGAGCGTATCAAATGAATAACGAACCGCTTCTCGTCTGGGAGCGCGAGTTGCCCTCCACCATTCAATTAAACCTGCTACCCTTGCCGGGCGGCGGCATTATGATCAGCGAGGCACAACGCGGTCTGACAGCCCATTCAGCAACGGGCGAAATTTTATGGGAGAACTCAGCCATCACGGGTCTAACACATTGGGCGCACTTCAGTGATACCCTGGTTTTCACCACAAATACCACCCTGTGGAGCGCCAACCAGGATGGCCTGAACGCGTGGGACGACAGCCCAATAGGCATCCCCATAGCCGCGGGCAACCAGTTATGGCTCTATGCCGCAGATGGCATTTATCGCCTTGATATTGCACAGCGCACCGCCCAGCGCGTCTACGTCCTATCCGCCGGATTCGCCAATCAGCGCGCCGCGTTGGGGTTATCCAATGGAGGCCTGCTGCTGGCCCACACCGATACCCATGACCGCCGCCTGCTTTCCCTAAACGCCAATGGCAGCCTGGTCTGGGAATATTCAATCGCCGGGTTGGTTGAAGGTACGCCGGAAATATTCACGCTGGATGGTGAAATCTATGCCTTGTTCGCCCCGACAGGCGGCGCGATAGGAAGCTACAACGAGATTAGTGTATTTTGGATTGACCCAAACAACGGCGAAATGCTGCGCATTTTTCAGAGCGGCAGCCGCAACAATAATCCCTTAACAACCTGGGCTATCCCGGTTCGCGACCGTCAATTACTCATCCATATCGAAGGCGCGGGAATGCTGCTTTTCGACCCCCAAGCTGCCCGACAGCGAATGGAAAATTAGAGAGAGATACCTTATGCAAGATACCAACCAGGCCACTATCAGCACCAACGGCGTAGTACGCCCGACCTTAGTTGAGGTGAATCTGACCCGCCTGAGCGAAAATTTTCGCGCCATCCGGCAAAAGACCGCCCCGGCGAAGGTCATGCCAATTCTCAAAGCCAATGCTTATGGGCACGGCATTGTCGAAGTCGCTCAACACCTCGAAACGCTGGGCGCGGACTATTTGGGGGTTGCCGTTCTCGAAGAGGGCATTCTGCTGCGCGAAAATGGTATCCGCGCGCCAATTCTAGTATTAGGGGGCATTCTGGGAAATCAGGTCCCGCACTTCATCAAATATAATCTAACGCTGACGGCGTCCTCCATCGAAAAACTCTGCCAGGTTGATCAGGTCGCCGCGCAGATGGGCGTAAAAGCCAAAGTTCATCTGAAAATTGATACCGGCATGGAACGTATTGGCGTGCATTATTACAGCGCCGAAAATTTTCTAGAGAAAAGTCTGAGCTGCGAGCATCTCGACATTGAAGGCATCTTTTCCCACTTTGCCAATTCCGATGCCGCCGATCTGAGCCACCCCCGCTTGCAGCTAGAACGCTTTCAGGAAGTGCTGTATTTTTACGAGAAACGATCTCTGCCTGCCCCACCCTTGCGGCATATGGCCAACTCTGGCGGCATACTCCAACTCCCCGAGGCTTACTTCGATTTGGTGCGCCCCGGCATATTGCTGTACGGCGTTTACCCCTCGCCAGAAGTAAAACGCAGCATCCAGGTGAAACCTGCCCTGAGTTGGAAATCGCGCGTCGTCTACTTCAAAGTCATCCAGCCCAACCACCCCGTGGGCTACGGCTCCACCTGGCAAAGCGATCATCAGGTGCGCGGCGTGACGATTCCCGTGGGATACGGCGATGGGTATTTCCGCAGTATGTCTCACAAAGCGCAGGTCATCATCCGGGGGAAGCCATACCCCGTTGTGGGGCGCATTTCGATGGATCAGATTGTGGTCAATATCGAGGGGGATAGCGCCTACAACGACGACGAAGTTGTGCTGGTCGGCGAAATGGGAAACCAGGCCATAACCGCGGAGAATCTCGCCGAATGGGCAGATACGATCCCCTACGAGATTCTGACCAATATCAATACGCGCGTCCCGCGGGTGTATATTGGTTAACAGGTGACAGGCACTTTTCAAAAACTACTCCTGGTTGAAAAAATCGGCCAGCAACGCGATATATTCATCGGCAGCATTCAAATAGGGGAAATGCCCCACAGCGTGCAGGGTGTGAACTTCTGCGTCGGGATAGACCGCCTTCAACTGCTCGCGTAGAACTTCTTCCACCAGCGGATCATTATCGGCCTCGATAATCATCACCGGGATACCCAACGCGGCAACATCAGGCGCGGTAAAGGGATCAACCACGCCGTGAAAACGCCCCACCACCTGCGCCTTGCTCATGCGCCCATACGACTGCTCGAGCATATAGGCCAGCACCAACTCCGAATTGCCCGCAGCCGGATACACACTGCCATAAAAACTACTGCGCAGCACATCAATCACCAGCCATTCCGGCAGATAGGGAAGCAGCGCGCCGATGGTTTTATTCTTCTCGGCGATAACTTCATTGGGAGGAAAGGTATTGGCGAAAACCGCCCGGCGGACGCGCTCGGGGTGGGTTGCCACCAAATATTGGGCCAAATACCCCCCGAGGGAGGAGCCCACCAAATTCGTCTGCTCCACTCCGAGAGAATCCAGCACCGCCAGCGCGCCGCGGCTCATGGCGGCCAGATCATCCACCGGGGGGTACGTCACTGCCACAACGCGATAACGATCGCTCAGCGCGCTCATTGGGCGCCACCAAATATCCGCCGCGCCGGTCATCCCGTGGAGGAAAAGAATCGTCTTGTCCCCCTCGCCAAAAGCGAGATACTCCCAGGGCTGGCCGTCCACCTCTAGAATTTGGGGTAGATGCGCCTCCCGGAAGGCGAGAAACTGCGCCGCGAGTTCAGGCGCAACCTTATCGGCAAGCTCGCTGAACGACTTTTGCGGCACCGGCCAGAGATACACAGCCAAAACAATTATCAACAGGGCGAGCGGAATGATCCACTTCAGATTTTTACGCATCGCAATCTCCTCTACAACCGTCACTAATGATAAAAAAATTCAGCGTTATAATAAGACTTGTGATTCATTATGCCATGGTTTGAACAATACGTGTATCAAGTTTACGATGAATAATTCTTTTTCTGAACTCACCCTGCACGACCGACCGATTGTATTCTGGCTCTTTGGCGCGTCCATGCTGGCCGGAGCCATTTTTGCTTTCACCCGCGCTCCCACACAATGGATTCTGATCGGTATTCTGGCGTTGTTCGGTCTGGGCCTGCTGATGATGCCTACTGTGAGTGTGAATGCCAGCCGCATCACGCGCACGCTGACCATCTCGCGCCATTCGCTGATTCGCAAATCACAGCAAACCATCGCCTTTGGGGAGATTGCTGGAATCTCGGTGAGTTATAAGCTAGATCGTGAAGATAACAGCCGCACCTATCGGGTGGAGATAACCCTGCACAACGGCGAAATCGTCCCCCTGCGCAACGCCTACACCAGCGGACATAAACGCAAAGACGAACAGGCGCAACAACTGCGCGATATTATTGGAATCGGCGAGGGCATGTTGCCCCAGGCCTTCGACGCGGCAAACCTGCAGCGACAATTTCAGGAGCAACAAGAAGAAATTACTGGCGAGCAAGGGGTCGAAAATACCACGCGCGGCGTCCACTGGAGCTTTGAAACCCTGGCTTTTAGCAGCACGCCGCTCAGTCATTGGCGCTCCTCCGATTTTCATCTGCAAGACTCGTTTCTCTTTTTGGCGCAAAAAACTCCCGATCAAGAATTGCTGCCCAACTGGCTGCAATCGGCAACCAGCCTGCTCTTCAAGCAATCCATGCTCGTCTACGGGTTTGGTGAGGCCGATAGCCCGGATATTGCCACAGCTACGCCGATTGAACTCCCCAGTCGCCTGAAACCTTATTTTCTGGCCTACGGGGATGAGCCGGCTCGTGCGGGGCAGCTTCTCAATACCTGGGTCATTACTCCGCTGGTTGAATGGGCGCATAAATACCCCCTGACCCAGCAAAACGCCGGGAGTCAGATCGTACTGCATATCGGGCCAAAAGGTCTCTCGCTGCGCACGATGGGGTTGGCCAACCCCGAATATCTGGACGAACTGACTACACTGGGGGTGGAGTTGGTGCGCGCGCTGGGTGGTGGAGAGCGCATTTAGTTTCCTCCCGCCAGCAGCTTGATGCGCTCCCAGGGTTTGTAATCACCTTCTTCAACCATCAAATTTCGCAACTCGT
>JACNJM010000068.1 GCA_014382605.1 Anaerolineae bacterium | reverse complement strand
GACTATGTGCAAGCTCTGCAATCTCATAGCAATTTCGATGATAACTGCATGTGCGGTCGTCGACGGGGAACTCCACCAGAAAACGATCCCCCCAACCCTCCCAGAGCGCCATCGCAGCCCGAACCTCCGGCTAGTGACGAGGGGCCGCCGCCGGGATCGTGCGAGGCCCTGGGCAATTGTCCCGCGCCCCCAGCCCCAGCCCCGGCTCCGGTAGCGACCGCCTGCGTACCGGTATATAACGCCCCCACGATGACGATGGTGGGCTATGACCCCGATTACCCGCTGGTGATTGGTCAAGACCCGGATGAGAAAGGCGTTGATGTCACCATCATGGCCCAGGGCGGCGCAAAAGCCAACGCCTGCCCCGGCGATGCGCGCGGCACAATCGTTACCTTCCAACTCCGCGAAGTCAATCTTTCCCCTGAAGCCATCGCCTGGATCAACGGCGAGTTACGCCAGGCATATCCCGGCGCGTATGTGAAAGACACCTACCCCCTGCACCCGGCCCCCTCGGTGTCGCTGGGATCGAACGCTACGATGACATTCCATCTGGACCCGCTCGATCCAGGCGCATATATCGCTACGGTTGTAGCCGTGCAGCACGATGGGCAAACGATTTTCAGCGATTACCGAATTCCGGTTCACTTACTCGAAGCGACAATCTCGTGGTAGCGAAGAGACGGGAGACGGAAGACGGAAGCACAACCCGGTCTCCGGTCAGCGGTCCCCCGTCCGCGTTCACGCTCATGACTCTTGAAACGCTCTCACTGCCCTTCGTCTGGGTATTGAACGGTTTTCTGGCTCTGGTCTATCTGACCCTGGAGCATTTTGCCGTGGCGCTGCTGGTTTTTCCGCTGTTCTGGCTGATCTCAACCACGGAAAAGTCACAGCGCCCCTGGATGATGGCCTCCGGCGCGATGGCAATGGCCGCCAGTATGTTTGGCACATTGGCAATCGGCGTGTGGACGCTAATCATGGCGGCTGCCAGCACGCTGGTGATCCGGTTGGAGAAATTCAACCCGCAAACGCTGAGATGGCGTATCGCGGGCGGTATCGCACTCTATTCGCTGATCGGCCTGGGCGCATCGGTCTACCGCATGATTGCGCCCTCGCTGATGTCGGATGCCTTCTTTGCACAAGGGCAGGTGTACCTCTCGACCATCGTAGGCGTAGCCACGATCATCGGGCCGGTAGGCTTTATGGGCATGTTGGCGCAATCGGTATGGGCGCACCCGCCGCTGGAGCAATCCCCCGAAGAAATGTACTCGCAGATTCGCACACGCGGCCAACGGCAATAACTATGCATATCCTCGACAACGGCGTAGAAGTCCAAAACGGACAATTTCAATATCTCTGGTATCGGATCGTAGACGATCTGGGCCAGCGCCGTTATCGCGCCGTAGCTTTGCGCGAACTGACCTCACTGGCGCTGGATGACCGCGAGATCGAAGATTACAACGCCTGGGGTAAGCAGTGGGGAGCCGTTCAGGGGTTATACAATGCCGGGGTGGATTTCGTGTACGCGGCTTCGGGCATCTTCACCCCCGATCATGTGGGGGTGGTGCAGTTCTATGGCGCGGCGGCAGATGGCGTTGATCTGGCAGACGCCTCCCGCGTGGCTTTACGCAACCTGAGCGCCGTGGATGCGGTGCTTGCCAACCAGCAGCAATCCAAAACCCGGCCTCCGCTCTTGCGCTGGATGGAATGGTATCTTGATTTTGTCACCAACCGGGCGAAAAACGTGGTCGCCATTCTGGGACATCCCGATCCTCGCGATGGACGTAAAGGTATCCGTCTGATGGACGGCGGTATCGTGGACGATGGCGGCGATCCATCCAGCGAACAGAACGAAATGCTGTTCCGCGGTCTGGCGAAACTGCGCGAAGATTTCGTCTTTCAGGTCACAGCAGACCACATCGGTCATACGGCGTTGCGAAAGGCTCTCTTTCGGGTGGCGCAGGAAGCCTCGAAGGTGGCCTCCCGCCAACGCGGGGCGATTTCGATTGGAGCCAGCCTGAGTATCCCCCTGATGGCGGCTTTGAACAACTCGCTTTCGGGCGGGCATACGCTGGGTGAAACGCAGTCGCATTCGCTGACCGAAGGGCAAAACCATAGCTGGGGAGAAGGCAGTCAGGAAAGCTGGTCGCATACCGACAGCTTTGCTCACACCAAAGGCACCTCCAAAGCGGAGGGATTGGCCGTATCGCACACCGATGGGCGCACGGTCACGATCAGCGCAGCGGATACGGTCGGGCAGGCGGATACGGTCAGCCACTCCGAAACCAATGGCGAAGCCTGGACGCGCAGCCGTTCCGTGACGAATTCACAAAGCACGATGTCCGGCTGGAGCAGCGGCGGATCGCAAACTGTCACGCATGGCAGCTCCCAAAATGCCAGCCAGTCCGCTACCCAGGGCGCATCGTCGGGGACGACCATATCGGGCGGCGTCAATGCCGGGGGTCAGGCCAATGTGGGCATCCCTGGCACAATGGGGGCGGGCGTTAGCGCCGGTGCGAGCGCCGGTATGAGCGTATCGGGCAGCGAATCAGCCTCGGTATCTCAGGGCGTGGGTTCGGGTACAAACGACAGCATATCCACCACCTCCAGTTGGGGCGTATCTGGGGGTAGTTCTTCCGGCACAGCCGTGACCAGCGGCTCGGCATACACCCGCAGTCACTCCGAAACGGATGGCGTGGCTCACACGGATAGTCAAGCGCATACGGATGGAAACGCAGTCTCCACGATGACAGCCGATTCGGTCACACGCTCCTGGCAGTGGGGTGAAAACGAGTCCTTCACTTCGGGTTATGCGGATAGCGTGGGCGGTTCGCAATCCCGGCAAGAAGGCTGGGGTGAAACCCACCAGGAGGGCGTCACGGATGGCTGGAACATAGGCCGCAACACAATGACCGGCATTACGCGCGGTCTGTCCACCGGTCTGGTGCCTGGGGTCAATATCGGTCGTAGCTGGCAAACCGAGGATGATGTCGCCATGCGCCTGACGGAAATCCTGCGCAGCGTGGAAGGGCAACTCAATATCGCCGCTTCCGAGGGCGGTTTCCTGTCCGAAGCGATCCTGCTCACCGCTACCGAGAACGGCGCTGTCGCCAGTCAAGCCCTGGCCCCGCAAGCCTTCCGCGGCCCCAAAAGCCCCACTCCCGTATTGACGGTTTCCCCGCAAGGCCCGGATGCCAACTTGCTGCGCGCCCAGGCGCTGGCCTTCACCCCAAGCCGCAAGGCAGCGCCGAATGATTTTCTGGGCGGCGCGTTGGGCGGCCAGTATTCCACTGTCCTGACCGCGCAACAGATTGCGGCCTACACCGCTCCGGCCATCTTCCGCGAAGGCACGGTGCGCGTCATTCCGGCGATCCCCAAAGATTCGCTGGGGTTCTATCCCGATATGCCCGGCGAGGTTTTGATGGGGCATCAATTCTCGCCCGAAACCGCCGATCTGACGAATGCGCCGGTGATGTTGGATAAAAGCCGCTTCGTCCACATGCTGTTTGCAGGCTCAACGGGCTATGGTAAATCGGTGGGCGCTATCCGGCTGGCCTATGAGATGTCCCGCAAGTGGGGGATGCGCGTGGTTGTCCTGGACTTTGGCGCGGGCTGGCGGCAATTACTGAATGCCCCCGGCATCGAAGACCGGGTCGATATTCGCCAACTGACCCCATACGGTGTGCGTCCGTTGCGCTGGAATCCATTGCAAATCTCGCGCTACATCTGGCCTGAAATTCAATTAGCCGCGTTCGTGGATATTTTCGGCAACGTGGCGCAGTTGGGCGTCAAGCAGCAAAAGCACCGTTTCTATGATGCCGTGGAAGAAATCTATTTGCAGCGCGGCATTCTGGTCAACGACCCCAAGATTCTGGCCGATCCGGTCTGGGGCAAGGTATCGGGCCGCGCCGAAGCAGCCGCCTGCGGCTATCCCGAAGGCACATCCATCCGTTCCTTGTCGATGTATGAACGGCAGGAAATCGCCGTACTGCGCTCGCAGACGGTCAGCCTGCAAGACCTGTTCAAGGAAATCGAGAAACGGCGTGACGCCATGCCCGCCCGTGACCAGATTGGCCGCGGCGTACTGGATGGCATTCTGGAACGTCTCAAATCGTTATTGCGTGGCGCTACGGCACAACAATTTGATGCTGGCCCCGATGCCATGGACGTGGCCGAGTTGGGCATGGGCGAAAAACCGCTCCTGATCCTCGAAGGCGGCAAGCACCTCGACCAATTCTCGAAAGCCTGGCTGCTTTCCTGGGCAGGCTGGATCATTTACACCGACATGATGCAGCAGAAGGAACGCCAGTTGATTACCGGGGATGCCGAACTGGTGATGTTCTTCGAGGAAGCCAATATTATTTTCACCGGCCTGGGCGCGCAGGACGAAAACAACAAGGGCGGCCCCACGGTAGCCGAGCAGTATGACAATATGTTTCGGGACAGCCGCAAATACGGCGTGCGCTTTGTGGTCATCACCCAATCGCCCTCGCTCATGCCGGTCGGTGTGTTGACATCGTGCTCCAGCGTGTTCCTGGGCTATCTGACGGATCCCAAAGACAAGGACGTGGCGCTCTCCGCGATTGCGCGCAGCGAGAAAGGTTTTCACGATGAACCCTGGCGGCGCTTTATCTCCGATCAGGGCATCGGCATGAATCTGGGGCGGCTGCCCTACACCTTCGAGCGCACCGAGATGCGCCCCTTCCTGTTCCGTCCGCTGATGTTGCAGGCCAAAGAACCCGGCGATGCCGAAATTGCCGCAGTTCTGGGGAGTATCACGCTATGAAACCCAAAGGAATGTTGATCGCATTTGTTGCTGTGGCGCTTTTGAGCTTGCTGGTTGCCGCCATCATCCCGGATATCGAAGCGCAGGATGACCGCGTGCAGTGGGAACCTTCCATGCTGAATACGGCCACCGCCACCGCAACGCCCACCGGGGGCTGGTACGACGATCTGCCCACCCCGGCGTATGCCACCGCTACCGCTACGCTGGACCCAACCGAAGCCATGACCGCCACGCCGGGGCCTTCGGCAACACCCCTTACGCCCACCATGGGATTGGATGATGTTCTTATGACAATCACCGCTGAAGCAAATGACGAACAATGAGGCATCCATGACAGACAATCGTAAAACCATTCCTACACAATCCGCAGGCTTAAGCGCACTCCGGGCGCTCTTTGGTGACGAGGAACAGGCTATTGTGTTGCGCGTAGACGAACACGAACAGCTATTGGACTACGAGGTACGACCGCTGGGCGATGTGGTCATCGACCTGGTTCTCAACGGCTTTGG
>JACNJM010000257.1 GCA_014382605.1 Anaerolineae bacterium | reverse complement strand
CATGTATGTCTATCCGAGTTTAGATCGCGAGCTCTAATCCCGTCGGGACCGCCTGGTGTAATTACAGCTCTACAGAAAGTTCGGAAGGGAAGTTTGTCTCTCCGGACTTTTTTGGTTTAAGGTCGATTGGTAATATAAACCAATATTTATTGATCAGCATAAGTATAGGGATGAGGTTTTTGGACCCTACGCCCAATTTATGAATTGATCGCACGAGGTCGATGATCATTCTTCCCCTGCGTTCCCTCGTACGTTGAGAGAAAAAGAAATCAGCGTGAGTCCTAGATCGCGAATTTGAGCCAGTACACCGTGCAGCGCGGCCTGGTCGACGATCATTCCGGAGAGTGTTGTCAGTCCACATTCATCGTGGGAAATCGAAAGCTCACCGAACCAGTCAGCCCATTGTTCGTCGATATGGCCTTTGACTGTGATCTCGTAATGACCGCCGCCGGAAATCGTCAGGCCGTTCGCGGCATGGCAATCACCCTCGGGGTGGGTTCTCGGTTCATCAGGCATGGGATTTGCCTCCTGCGGTCCGCCGCCAAAGCATGGCAATCGCCAGCCCGATGATCCCTAACGGCCAGAGGCGCTCGATCAGGTTGGGTTTGTACGATGCAACCAGCTCAGCCAAATAAGTCTGGATTTCGCTCTCCGGCAGCCAGCGGCCGCGCAGCATCACGCCGCGCTGTTCCCGGACGGCGGATATTTGCTCAAGCGGATTGCCATCCAGCAGGATCAAATCGGCGCGTTTGCCGACTTCGAGGGTGCCGAATTCATCCAGTTTCCCCATTGCCTCGGCGGCGTTGCGGGTGCCGGTTTCCAGGGCTTCGTAAGGGCTGAACCCGGCCTCGATCAGATAATCTAACTCATCGAACAGGGAAACGCCGGGAACCAGGTAGGGGTTATCCGCGTCTGTGCCCAGGATGAACCTGATGCCATGTTCGTGCAGAAGGCGGGTGGTGCTCAGGAACATCTCGTTCATGCGGGCCGGGTAATCGCCTTGGTAGGTGACGTTGCCCAGCGAGCCGGGGCGCTGGAAATATTTCCACATGAATTTCGTCCCAGGGGAGATGTAATCCATTTCGGGGCGGGTTTCCAGGCGGGGCAGTTCATCTTGGGGGACGTACAACTGGTATACCGCGATTGTTGGGCAGACGTAAACCCCGGCCTCGGCGATCCTCTGGGCGTATTGGGGCAGCTCGCTCTCCGGGACGCTGTATTCCCCGGCGTCGGCGTCGATCAACCCGGAAATATGCTCCAGCGTGACCTGGCCGCTTTCTAAAACGCGGTCGATGCCAACCTGCTTGGGGGTGTGGCCCACAACTGTGACCCCACGGGCCTGGGCCGCCTCGACGACAGCATCATAAACCGGCGGGCTGAGATAGTCGTAAACCTTGATGAAATCATAGCCCATGTCGATCTGCTGGTTGACTGCGGCCGCCGCGCTTTCAGGGTCTTCGTAGACCTTCATCCAGGGTACGGTCTTGGGCGGGCCTTCCATGATCGGGCCGGAGGTGTAGAGAGTCGGCCCAAACATTGTGCCAGCTTCGATGGCCGCGCGCCAGCCCAAATGGTCCGTGCCGTTCAGCCCGCCCCACAGGTTACGAATGCTGGTCACGCCGTGGGCGGCGAAGAGCAGTAACTCGTTCTCGTCCACCACATGTACGTGCATATCCACCAGCCCGGGGATCAGGTATTTGCCAGAGCCGTCCACGATCAGCGCATCAGCCGGGATTTGGACTTCAGCGCTGGGGCCGATCTGCGCGATGATCCCATCCCGGACGATGAGGGTCTGGTTTTCCAGAATCCGCTCTCCCTCCAAGGGGATGAGGTTAACATGTTGGAAAGCCGCGACAGGATTATGTTGTCCCAGCCTTTCCGGGAGGCTGCGGGCGTAGGGCGGATTGAGGCTGAGGATGCCCAGGTTGTAGAGGATGGTCAATCCCGCCCCCGCCAAAACCAGTATCCCAACAAAAAGATAAAAAAGCGTGTGTTTCATCAGTTTTATTCCGCTTGGAAGTTCAAGGGGTTCATTTTAGGGCGCGCAAACTCTTGATAAATCAGCCACGCAAAACCGCTAGAATACAAAAGCCTTTGCGCAATCCCTAATCCGAAATCGGCGATGCCATTTTCAACCAGGCCAAAGAGCATTGAAAACCCGACCAGAACGACAAGAAAAATGGTATGCGCCAGCCGCTCGCGCACATTCAAAGAAACGAAAATGTGCCATAGGATTCCCGCACTCAGGCTCAAGCCAGCCGTCGTTGCGAACAAAGAATGCAATTGAGCTTCTCTGACTGAAAATTCGATGGTGGGGTCAATGGGCGCAGCACAGTAGATGCCCGATAAGAATACACCTAACCCATAGAGTGCCACGGGGAGAAGGAGATTGAGCACTTTTTTCGTTTTATAAACAGCCATTCCAACTGCCAACATGATTAGCGCGCCGAAGCCAGATAAACCAAGCTGCATGATCCATTTGTGCGTGTGACCCTGTGAGGCCAACTCACTGATGGTGTTTTTCGTCCAGGCATACCCTGGGGGCGCAAAGAAATGGGCAATCACGATGATAACCAGCCAATAGGCGACTGCGAAGGTGAAAGGTTTGTGTTTCATGATAAATTTCCTTTGGATATACTCGTTTAATCTGTTGCCGCTTCAATGGCAGCGGGTGTTTTCGAAACGCGTTCGCGCAGCAGTTCTTTGCCGCCCAGGTCAAAACCGAAGGTCAGCTTCAGGGCATCTTTGGAGCAGACGGTGATGCAGGTTTGGCACTGGCTGCACTCGGTGGAGAGCACGCGCTGGTTGTTGAGGATGTAATCGGGGACGCGGATGTCCATCGGGCACATTACCTCGCAGGCGCGGCAGTCGTTGCATTTCTCGGCCTCGCCGCCGATTTTCATCAGCGAAAAACGGGATGTCAGTTTGAGCGGCACGGTGATCGGGCACAAGTACTTGCAGAAAGCGCGGTTATCTTTGAGCGCATAGGCCAGGGCGATGCCGATCAGGTAGTACAGCAGGTTGCCGACGATATACCAGGCCAGAGCCGTTTTTCCGGCAGCTCCGTTTTCAATGCCCAGGATATAGTAAGCGGCCAACACCGCCCCCAGGCTGATCGCAAAATGCAGGTAGCGCAGCCAGCCCCAACGTCCGGGTAGTCGCCCCGCCGGACGTTTGAAGGGCAGCAGGTCGAGCACCATCACCGTCCAGCAGGCCCAGCCGCACCAGATGCGCCCGAAGAGCACCGGGCCGAAGATCTTGGCGATCAGGTAGTGTACTACTGCCGCCTGTGTCACGCCGCCCAGCAGTCCGAAGAACAGCCCCTCGATCTGCATATTCTCCTGACCCTGGATGGCGGCGAAACCGATCAGGAAAGTTCCCACCAGGAAGAGCGACAACCGCCGTCCCCAGGGTTTCTTCTTTTTAGGCAAGGCGGCGTACAGCCCCAGGCCGATCCCGACCGAGATGCCGATATAGCCGAAGAACATCAGGGCCATGATCTCGCCGGAAGACTGCCACATGACCGTTCCTAAGGTCAGGAACGCCAGCATGACAATCGCCGGGACGGTCATTTTCTTCCATTGAAATGATTGTTTTTGATTAGAATTTTTAGCCATCGAACTTCTCCTAATAAACTTAAAATGATCGTTGATGGCTAAAGGATAGTTGATTCTCGCCCTTAGGTCGTCTGTCAAAAGTTGTATCTGGGGGTTTATTTTAGGTCAAAAAATCTACAGCGCAGCCAGCAATTCTTCGAACTTGGGTACCCTGATCCCGGTTCGCTGGGTCAGCATTTCATACATCCGTCCGTGGGCGGTTTTATGCCCCCGCATGGCCTCGACCGCCTCGGGCCGCATCCCCTGCGTTTCGGCTCCCAGGTTTAGCGATACCGATAAATCAAAAATCCGGCGGGTGCAGGCGAAGACTTCGAAGCAGGCCAGGTTGTCAACCGTTTCTCCCGAAAATTCTTCATATTGGTGCAGCATCAATTCCCTGGCCTCGGCACCGGGATAGGCATACAACAACATCAGGAGCCAACCCAAATCGAAGCGGGGGTCAGAGACATCGAAACCGGTCCAATCAATCACCACAGGCAGGCCGTTTGGCTGCAAGATTACATTGCCGGGATGGAAATCATTGTGGACGGGTGAGGGTTTAGGGCAGTAAAAATCATCTCGCCGGGTTTGAATCCATTCCAAAACCGGCAACAATCCCGAATGGGGGAAACGAGCATGGCCTTCTTCTGCAATGTTCAGCCAGTGATCAATGAAAGTATAGGGGTTCTCGTACCTGGGTTGCTCGTCTTCATCCACAAAGTGCCGCCAGTCAAGTTGGTGTAATTGGACAACCAGGCGGCTGAAGATTGCCATCAATTCAGGGTAGGTGTCAGCATCGGCGGTATCCAGTATGCCCCACATATCCCCTCCGTGGAGCCGCTCCATGATGGTGAAGGGCATCCCAAAGGGGGAGCGCTCGTGTTCATACAAGTAAACCTGGGGGGCGGGATAGCCAATTTCATTCAGACGCTGGATAGCGCGAAATTCGTTGGCAGATTTTTCCCCAGCATCATCTCCTGGAAAACGTCGTAAAACCAACTCTTCGCTCGCCCGATTTTCAGGGCTGCCATGAGTCAGGTTAAAGGCGAATATCTCGCTCTCCCAGCCTGCGGCAATTTTTCCCACCGAGTTAATTTCGACATTAATCAGCATGGAGACATGATCTTGATAATATTCTTGAAGATGATTAGATATTTTGGTCGTCATTATTCTTCTTTTCCTAGCATTGTTTATTTCTTGACTTTCAACAGTTGGGGCGGTGCAATCTATAAGTGCAGATTATAAACATCTTGTTGTATAACAACACGGCGAATATCGGCACAAGTTTGAGGATACTAGCTTGGGGAGCGAGCAGCGCTATCAAGTCTTTGGAGATACCCATATTGTGTGCAATCTCTTCACCTTGATGCTTTTGAAGCAGCATTGTATTCTCTTATGCATCCCCAAGAATTTTGATCATGCGTTGTGTTTCGATTTCATAGCCAAGTTTTTCGTACAAGCCGATAGCGATTGAATTGTGCGCGGCCACGCTCAATCCGATTCTCGTCAGATGGTGTTCCCGCGCCCAGGCCTCTGCCCGTTTCAATAAGCGTGCCCCAACTCCCTGGCCACGGAATTCGTTTGTGACAAATAGATTGAGGATATGAGCCTGCATTTCACCGGTAAACACGCGCCTGACCTGACCAACCCAAATATAACCGACATTTTGATCCTCTATGCGAGCGATGAACACTTGATTGGTCACACCATGCTCCGCACGG
>JACNJM010000069.1 GCA_014382605.1 Anaerolineae bacterium | reverse complement strand
ACACACCCCTATTTTTCGAAAGTCTTTTTCAAAGTTCTTTCCAAAATCTACTTAAGACGCAAAGGGCGCAAAGAGCTTAAAATTATTTTCCTTCGCGTACTTCGCTCCTTCGCGGTAAATTTTTATTTTGTTTGAGTTAGGGAGGTAAAATGGCTAGAGATGTTGAAGAAATTGCAAGAATTTTGGTGGATGCGGTTATAAAAGTCCATCGGACTTTGGGTCCAGGGTTATTAGAATCGGCGTATCAAAAGTGTTATGCTCACGAATTGCGTACACGCGACCTAAAAGTAGCTACGGAAGTCAAATTGCCAATCATGTATGACGGGCTAGAAATTGACGCAGGCTACAGGATTGACATGATCATTAATGATAAGATTATTATCGAAAACAAAGTTGTTGCGCAATTGTTGCCGATACACGAAGCTCAACTTCTGACATATTTGAAATTGAGTGGACATCATCTTGGGTTTTTGCTGAATTGGAATGTCGTGCTGATGAAATATG
Source organism: Anaerolineae bacterium (assembly GCA_014382605.1). Taxonomy (GTDB): domain Bacteria; phylum Chloroflexota; class Anaerolineae; order Anaerolineales; family UBA11858; genus NIOZ-UU35. Next base: position 4,815 of record JACNJM010000069.1, on the reverse strand, counting down.
GCATCAAACGAATGGTTTACAATTTGCCTGAGTAATTGAACCGCAAAGATGCAAAGTACGCGAAGAAAAACAATTTAAAAACATTAGCGATCTTTGCGTCTTAGCGGTAAACTCTCTCCCTAAAAAATGTGGACACCTGAACACGAAACTCAACTCATCGAAAGAGCACAACAAGGCGATCAGGCCGCTTTTGGTGAACTCTACGACCACTATCTCACCAAAGTCTATCGTCGCGTGTATGCCCTGGTGCCGGAAAGCGATGTTGAAGATGTTACACAGGAGATTTTTATCTCGGTGGCGCGCTCGTTGAGCAGTTTCCGCGGCGGCTCGAAATTTTCAACCTGGCTGTACCGTATCGTCAAGCGGCGTGTAGCCGATTATTACCGCAAAGGCGAGCGTCAGGTGGAACAGGTCGAAATCGAAAAGGCCGATCACGTCGCCGGGGCGAATCCCTTTGGCGATAAAGCCGATGAGTTGCTCTTGCGCCAGGCTATGCGCGCCCTGCCAGAGAGTCACCGCGAGATTATTCTGCTGCGCCTCGCCGAGGGGCTGCCCTTTCAGGATGTCGCTGATCGTTTGGGCATCAAACTTGGCGCGGCCAAAGTGCGTTTTTATCGTGCCATCACCGCCTGTCAGGAGCAGATTATTCAACTTGAACCCGGTGTTACTTTTTGAAGAGCGCCAACGACTAAAATAGTAACCTATGAACAGGTAATACTCATTTTATTTACCATAAAGGCGCAAAGTCACTAAGAAAAACATATCTACCACCTTTGAGTCTTGGTGGTTATTGGTTACAAGATTATGTCCAAGAAAAATGACCCCACCCAACTCGCCGAAGCATTGGCTGTTCTGACTGACCGCATTCTGAACGGGGATGATATTTCCCCCGAAGAAGCCCAGGAACTCGGTGCAGCCGCGCAAACGCTTCAACGCCTGAAAGCTGTTATTACTGCTGAACCCGATCCGGCTTTCGCCATCCGCACGCGCAATTTGGCGATGGCAGCCTTGCCGAAGGCCAAAGCGGGTATCAGTGAGCGCTTGCAAGAAGTCATCAGCCGTCTCATTGGCGATGAAGACTTTCGGCGTAATTTCTTTGCTGCCCCCGAAAAAACTTTGCACCAAGCCGGATTCCAGCTTTCACCCGCCGAGATCGCCGCTCTCAAAGAGATGGAGCCTGAAAATCTCGAAGAGTGGATCAGCGACCTCGACGAGCGCATCAGCAAATCGGGATGGCTATAAAAAATTAACACAATACCCTGAAGGGTACAGGTGGTGCAAAAGAGCAAAGGATACAAAACTTTGCGGCTTTGCGTTATGAACTGGCATCAAATCCCCCTCCACAACGGCCTTCGCATCATCACCATCCCCCGGCTCGGAACGCGCACGGTTGCAGCCCGGCTCTTTATCCGCGCGGGCAGCCGCTACGATGGCGCGTATCCCGGTCTGGCGCATTTCACGGAGCATTTGCTTTTCAAGGGAAAAGAACAAATTTTTGCGGACATCGAGGCCCGCGGGGGAGAACTCAACGCCCAAACCGGGCGCGAATACCTGGGGTTGCACACCGTCACGCTGGGGAGCGATCTACCCCTGGCGTTGACTCTGCTCTCGGAGTTGATATTACAGCCAGAGTTTTCATCCGCTAATTTTCTCGCCGAGAAGCTGGTTATCGCCGGGGAGCTTGAGCAGGCCCGCGACCGCAGCAGCGTGCTTTACGATCATTTTCAACAGCAGCTTTGGGGGGCGGAGCATCCCTTTGGCAGGCCGGTACTTGGCGCCCCGCAGGGACTTGACGCTCTTGAGTTGGCATATGTTGAAGCTTTTTATCGTCAGCGATTTGTGGGGGGCAATGCTGTCTTAGTTATTTGCGGTGATATTGACGTTACCCAAGCCCTATCTTTGGCCGTCGAAGCCTTTGCTGAACTTCCCGCGGGGTCAGAACAACACCCAGAGCCGTTGCCCGAAACCCCGCGTGGATCGCGTGGCGCGCACATCGAACGCGCTTCCGGGCGCAGTTATTTGCTCGTCGGCGTGCCAACCGTGGGGCTGAAACACCCCGACCGCAGCGCGCTAAAAATTATCGAGTTGGTCTTGGGTATGGGAGCCAGCGGACGTTTGTATCGCCGCATACGGGAGGAAATGGGTCTGGTGTATACGGTCAACGCGGTTTCGGGGGTGTACGAAGATGCTGGCTATTTGGCGGTTCACTCCGTCTGTGCGCCAGAACAAGTCGTCACCGTGCAGGATGCGATTCTCGATCTGTGGGCCGAAATCGCTGAGTTGGGCATTACGCCCGATGAGTTGGCCGCCGCCCAGGGCAACTACGCCGGGACGCTGGCGCGGCGCTTTGAGACGAATCTCTCCGTGGCGGGAATCTTTGGGATTGAAGCCCTGTTACATGAAGTGGAACCCTTCGAGGCGGCTATCGCTCGCATCAACGGAGTCACCACCGAGCAAGTCTGCTGCACCGCACGGCGCTATCTCCAAGAAGATGAAGCGGTTATCGTGAGTATGGGGCACAATTAGGTGACAGTCACTTGAAAAGTGACTGTCACCTGTTGATTACGCGTTATCTTCCCCGTAAACAAAGAGATCGCCGATGGATTCGCGCATATAGTTGTAGCGGATCGCATCGCCAAAAATATTTCCCACGGGCAACACAGTGAGTTTGTCCGGGCGATTTTCGATGGGCTGTGGCACAGTGTCGGTGATAACAATATCGGTAATTTCGGGAACCGCGGCCAGTTTTTCCAACCCCCCGCGCACAAAAACGCCGTGCGTGCAAGCCAACCAAATTTCTTCAATCCCGTTTTCGATCAGATGCCGCGATAATTCCAAAATTGTTCCCCCGGTTGAAATTTCATCATCATAAATCAGGGCTTTGCGGTAGCCGATAATTTGTTTGCCAACGATACCGGTGAAAACCACCTGTGTATCGGAAACGCGTTCTTTGTTCCCCGCCGCGACGGAAAGCCCCAGATTTTTAGCAAAACGGGCAGCAGATTTGGCCGTGCCCATATCGCCCGCGATAACAATGGCATCGGACAGGTCTTTTTCGCGGAAATACTGCATCAACACAGGACGACTGCTGAGTGGATCGGTGGGAACGGGAAAGAAGCCATGCACCTGAGGGGAGTGTAGCATCATGGTCATCACATGCGTGGCCCCGGCGGTATGCAGCAGATCGGCAATCAGGCGCGCTGTGATCGAAATACGCGGCGCATCCTTCTTGTCGGAGCGGGCGAAGGAAAAATAAGGAATGATGGCGTGAATTTCCCGCGCCGAAGCGCCTTTGGCAATATCGAGCATCATCAACAACTCCACCAAATGATCGTTGACCGGCGGGCTGAGGGTTTGCACAATGTAGACGTTGCGCGAGCGCACGCTGGCTCCAAGCTGGATATACAGGTTGTCGTTGCTGAAACGACTGACATGCGTATCATCCAGCGGCACGCCAACATGCCGGGCAATATCGGCGGCTAACTCTGGATGCGAGCTGCCGCTAAAAAAACGTAGTTCATTGGGGTCTATATGATTCAAGATGATTCCTTTTAGATTTCTGAGATTTTTGAAACCCTGGAAATCGTTTTTAACTTGTTTGTAACGATACGCGCGGTTCTCCGGGTATTCTCGTAGAGTTTCTCACGGTAGTATCCAAAAAGCCACATGTGCGATTATAAAACGAATAGTGAATTAAGGTTATAATTTGGGAATATTTTAAGTAAATGGATTTATTTACGCAAAACCACACCGCTACAGATTCAGATGAACCGCGTACACAAATCTATTTTCAAGGAGGCTTGAACGTGGCATTACCCAATTACGCATATTTTGAAGGTAAGATCGTCCCTTATGGTGAAGCAAAAGTTGGTATTCTCACACACGCGTTGAATTACGGTACCGCTGCTTTTGGCGGTTTGCGCGGCTATTGGAATGGTAAAGAAGAACAACTCTTTCTGTTCCGTCCGCGTGAGCATTTTCTACGACTGCTGAATTCGGGCAAATATCTGTGTGCAGAACTGGAGCATACCCCCGAAACGCTGACACAGGCGGCCAAAGATTTGCTGCGTGCCGAAGGTTACCGCGAAGATGTGTATCTGCGCCCCCTGCTGTATAAGGCTGACGAAATTATTGGTGTGAAATTGCACGGCCTGACCGATGAGATCAGCATGGTGTCAATTCCTTTTGGTTTGTACGTTGCCAATGATACCAACGCCCACGTAACCTTCTCTTCGTGGCGGCGCGTAGACGATAATGTGATCCCTGCCCGCGGCAAAATCTCGGGCGCGTATGCCAACTCGGCGCTGATCAAAACCGATGCCGTACGCGCCGGGTTTGATGAGGCGCTGGTATTATCGCAAGATGGTCATGTTTCAGAAGGCAGCGCCATGAATTTGTTTATGGTGCGCGATGGCGTGATCTACACCCCCCCGGTGACGGATAACGTCCTCGAGGGCATTACCCGCCGCTCGGTGATGGAACTGACCGAGAAAGAACTCGGCCTGAAGGTGGTCGAACGCTCGATTGACCGCACAGAAGTCTATATCTGCGATGAGCTTTTCTTCACCGGCACGGCTGCCCAGGTAACTGCCATCACAAAAGTGGATCATCGCCCGGTCGGTTCTGGCGTGATGGGGCCGATTGCAGAAAAATTGCGCAGCGTATTCTCTGAGGTTGTGCATGGCAAATTGGCTGCTTACAGCGACTGGCTGACCCCCGTTTACGAGAAATAAACAACGAAAAAAGGGTCTCGATAATTTTACTGTCGAGACCCTTTTTTCGTTGCTCAGGCCAGACTCCACACATTGGAAGTCT
>JACNJM010000219.1 GCA_014382605.1 Anaerolineae bacterium | reverse complement strand
TGGGTTTCCATCAGGTAAAATATAATCATCTCACCACAACCAATCAAACTGGAGGCAGCTATGTCTGTTGATAAAATCCGCGCTCAAATTGTTGCCAGTGTCTGGCAAGCGATTGCCCAAAGTCAGGTAGATCTTTCTGTCATCAACCAGGCAGAGCAAGAAGCACTCGTCAGTAGAATTGCCGATCATATGCTGGTTGCTTTCGATGCGATTATCGGCACTGAAGTAGAGGTTAACACCGAAACTCCCGCACTGGGCACAGATGAGAAAATTCTGTGGAAAGGCCGCCCCTTCCTGTCTGTCGTGGAATCATATATCATCACCACAGAACGCATCAAACTCGTCTCCGGGCTGATCGCTCGCAAAGTCGAGAATTACGAGTTAATTCGTATCCAAGATATTGATTTTAAGCAAAATATGGGCGAGCGTCTGATGGGCATGGGTGATATAACAATCCGCGGGCAAGACCCATCCGATTCAGAAATTGTGTTGCGCAATATCCCCAATCCCGAAAAAATCTACGAGTTACTGCGCAAAGCATGGCTGGAAGCCCGCAGCCGTTACGGTTTACAATTTCGAGAATATATGTAAACACCAACTTTTAGCAAAACAGCCCTGTTCGGTATGAACAGGGCTGTCTTTATAGGTATTTAACCGGGGGAAATTTTACTTCTCTTCTTGTTCCTTTTGAGCTGCGTCAACAATCTCTTGCATCAGATGCGAAGGTACGGTTTCGTAACGATCGAACTCCAGGCTAAAAACACCACGGCCACCGGTCATAGAGCGTAGATCAGCGGTATAGCGCTGCATCTCGGCCAGAGGTACATGGGCTTTGATGGTCGATTTGCCGCGATCTGTATCCATGCCTTGCACGCGTGCCCGGCGGGTATTCAAATCGCCAAGAATATCACCCATATTGGATTCGGGAACCAAAACCTCTACATACATAATCGGCTCCAGAAGTACGGGAGCAGCCTGCCGCATAGCTAGCTTGAAACACTCACGGGCGGCGATTTCAAACGCGACGGGTTTCGAGTCGACGGGATGTTCTTTCCCATCGAAAACGGCCACTTTTACATTATGAACCGGGAACCCGGCGATAACACCATCGCGCATCACATTGCGCACACCTTTTTCAATGGCAGGCATATAATTCTGTGAAACGGCGCCACCAAATACTTCGTTGGCGAATTCAAAATCTTCGTCAGGCAGGGGTTCCACCCGCAAATGCACCTCGCCAAATTGCCCCGCGCCACCAGATTGCTTTTTGTGGCGGTATTGTGCAGAACCCGATTTTGTAATCGATTCTTGATAAGGTACTTTTGGCTCTTCCATCAGCAGGGTAGTCTGGAATTTTTGTTCGGCTTTGCGGATGGCAACACCAATATGCTGACCACCCATGCCCTGCAAAATCGTCTGGCGGGTGCTGGGTTCCTGACGCCAGGACAAGGTCATATCTTCTTCACACAAACGGGTCAGGGTGGGGCTAACTTTCGCGGAGTCGGCCTGGGTTTCGGGGCTGACCGCCACACGATAGAGCGCATTGGGATAAGCCGGCACTGGCAATACTAACGGATGGCCTTTATCACACAGCGTGTGCGAAGTTGATGTATCGCCAAGTTTGGCAACAACACCAATATCGCCCGCATGGATTGTTTTGACAGAAATTTGTTCTTTGCCGCGCATCAGCGAGATGCCACCAATACGCTCTTCATCACCAACATTCTGGTTCCAGACTCGGCTGTCGGCACTAACAACACCCGAATACACTTTAAAATACGTAATTTTCCCAACAAAGGGGTCAGCAGTCGTCTTCCACACATAAGCGGCCAGCGGCCCTGCACCGGAGATGGGCAATTCTTCGGGGCCAGACGCGCCTTCGGCAATAGATGCTGGTCGTTCTGCTGGGTTCGGCATCATCTTGGTCAGTGTATCCAACAGCGGGAACATACCAATTTCGGCGGTAGCCGCAGCTACAAATACGGGAACCAATTCCCCCGCACAAATTGCGCTGCATAAACCACTGATAATTTCAGTCGGGCTTAATTCTTCGCCATCCAGGTATTTCATCAGCAATTCATCATCGCCTTCAGCTGCCGATTCGATCAATTCCAGGCGGGCTTCTTCTACCTCGTCGCTAAATTCGGCCGGAATATCCTCCGCTTTGTCACCAGCGCCAGCATAGGCCTTCATAGAAAGCAAATCTAGCACCCCTTTGAACTCAGCCTTTTCGCCCCAGGGTAATTGCATGGGCAACATACGCGTTTCAGAAATCGCCTGCACCGAAGCCAATGCCTTTTTGAAATCGGCATTGTCGCGATCCATCTTGTTAATCACAACCGCGCGCTGCAGTTCAAATTCATCACAATAATTCCAGGCAATCTCGGTACCCACTTCTGCGCCGGCCACCGAATCGACAACCAGCAATGCCGAATCGGCGACTCGCAGCGCTGAAATGACTTCGCCTACAAAATCCGTATATCCAGGCGTATCCAGAAAATTTAGCTTGAAATCCTTATACTCGACGGGGACCATCGACGTGGAAAGGGATATCCCTCGCCGAATTTCTTCATCTTCATAATCGGAAACAGTAGAGCCGTCCTCAATCCGCCCCAAGCGCGTTGTTGCACCGGTAACATGTAGCATGGCTTCAAGCAGCATGGTTTTTCCTGAACTGCTGTGTGAAGCCAGAGCGATATTGCGGATATTTTCGGTTTTATATTCTTTCATGGATAGGGTACCTTCCTTAGAAAAATTTCAACGAAGTTTTGTACAAATATGCAATTCTCAAACCACTCAGCTAAAGCCAATTATTATAGCTGGACAATTATATGGTAAAAACCCAAATTCGTGTATGGCTGTATAGCAGATTTTTTAGGACGTTCTTCATGGTATCGCGGTTATAATTGCGCCCATGAGTAATTTCTATACCCGAAAAGGTGACGACGGCACCACCGGAATATTGGGTGGGGAGCGCGTTTATAAAGATCATCCTCTGCCCGAGGCCGTTGGCAGCATCGATGAAGCGAACGCGGCCCTGGGAATCGCGCGCAACATTTGCCAGCATCCGCGCAGTGGAGCTATCATCATCCAGGTGCAACGCGATCTATATCAGCTCATGGCTGAGGTTTCTGCCAGCCGCGAACACGCCCACCGATTTCGCACAATCGAAGGCGAGCGCGTGGCCTGGTTGGAAGAACAAATCGATTTGATCAGCCAGCAGGTCACAATCCCCAAAGAATTCATTGTCCCCGGCGACACCGCCGCCGGAGCCGCGCTGGATGTTGCCCGCACAATCGTGCGCCGCGCAGAACGCCGCGTGGCAGGCCTGTATCGCCAACGGAGCATTGAAAACGCCTATCTGCTCCAATATCTCAATCGGCTATCCTCATTATGCTTTGTGCTAGAACTGCTCGAAAACCAGAGCGCAGGGCAACGTAATACAACGCTGGCAAAATCATCATGACCGGAACCTTCATTAACATTATCACTGTTCTGATTGGCGGCACGCTGGGGCTATTTTTCGGGGCGCGCCTGCCCGAACGCGTGCGCAGCACGGTTGTGGCAGGGCTGGGGTTATTCACCGCGGCCATCGGCATCCAAATGTTTCTCAAAAGCGAGAATCCTATTATCGTGCTGGGCAGTATCCTGGTAGGCGGCATTTTGGGGGAGTGGTGGCGCATTGAAGATGGCCTAAATCGGATTGGCGGCTTTTTAGAAGCGCGCTTCTCCAGGGGTACAGAAAACCCCTCATCCGTAGAAACCACCCCGGGCGAGTCCGAAAGCCGTATCCGTTTTATGCGCGGCTTCCTGACCTCATCTCTTCTCTTTTGCGTCGGCCCCATGACGATTCTGGGATCCATCCAGGACGGCCTGACAGGCGATTACAGCCTGCTGGCGATCAAATCGGTATTAGATGGCTTTGCGGCGCTGGCATTTGCGTCTACGTTTGGCGTGGGGGTGCTATTTTCTTCGCTCACAGTTCTGGTGATACAAGGGGGCATCAGCATGATGGCTACGCTGGCGCAGTCCACGATTACGACAGCGATGATGAATGAAATGACCGCGGCTGGAGGATTGATGCTGGTGGGAATTGCGATTAGCAGTCTTCTGGAGATTAAACCCATCCGGGTGGGGAATTTCTTGCCCGCTCTGGTGCTGGCTCCGTTAATTGTGGCGATTCTTGCATCGATGTAAAAACGGGAGCGCTGTGTATACGGCGCTCCCGTTTTTTGCCTGCTAAAAAGAAAGCCTTACTGTGACAGCGCAGTTTCGATGGCGGCCTGGAAATCGGCGAAGGGCAAATTACCGACGAGCAACTCACCATTTACAGTGAAACTGGGCGTGGAATTGATGCCCGCTTGCACAGCATCCAGTTGGTCTTGCTGAACCTGGTCGCGATGGGCGTTAGCTTTATAGCAGCTTGAAAACGCATCCATATCTAACTCAAGCGCTTCGGCAAAAGCTGTAACATACTTCTCAACGGGGACATTGGTGGAAGAATAAATTGTGATCTGGTTAGCGAAAACATAATCATGAAATTCCCAGTATTTGTTCTGATCGGCGGCGCAATAAGCGGCCTCAGCTAACTGGAAAGAAACCTCAGACCCCAGCAAAAGCCCCACGCTGTGATCTACAAAATAAACCTGGCCGGAAGCCACATAGGTTTCTGCGATTTCAAGTCCGGTGCCTTCCGAAAAGTTGGCACAATGTCCGCAGCCAAAATCTGAATATCCATGAATGACAACCGGCGCATTCGAATCGCCCATCGCGTTGCCATCTACCAGGGGGCGTTCTACCAACTCAGGATGAATAATCTCACCCACGGGGGTCATTGCCAATCGAATAGACGGCAGCATTAAGAGTGCAGCCAAAATCAGAACCACGCCACTAATGACCATCACCATCGTCATCCGCTGCTGCTTCTGCCGCTGACGACGCCGCGCTTGTATTGCTTGACGACTTTGCATAGATGCCTCCAAAAAATTATTCTGTGACTGCTCAGGCTTGCGCTTTCGCAGGGAAAGTTTCGACAAAACTGGGATGTGCGGGATGAGACTCATCCCGCACATCCCAGTTTTATTAGCATTTTGCCACGACCAGTGCAGCTTGTCCAGAAAATAAATGAGAAACTGCTCAAACTCTTAGCAGTTTCTCATTCAACAAGTCGATCAAAGTGCAAAAGCAGATGTAGGAGGTCAGACGCCAGCCAGCTCCGGAAAACGCGCCAACAATAGTGCTGCCCCCAACGCCAAAAGGTTGGTGGACATATGCATGATAATTGCCGGCCAAATTGAGCCACTGTAGTGATACAAAAATGCGAAGATCATGCCCATCAAAAAGATGGCGATGATCGCCAGCGGCTGAAAGTGAATGATCGCAAACAGGCCTGAACTCAACACGGCGGCTTTTACCCAGCCATAGCGCGCTTTGAACCCGGCAAAAATGAAACCCCGGAAGATGATCTCTTCAACGATTGGGGCAATCACCGCGCCAGCTACAAGAATCAACCAGGGGGACGATGCATCGGCAAAAATGGGCGAAAAATCGGGCTGCGCACGCGCATTAAATAATGCCAAAAAAAGACTATATACCAGATTAAAACCCCAAGAGAGAATCATCAACCCGCAGCCAATTCCCAGCGCTACCGGAGCAAATTTTCTCAACCCCAGTGTGCGCCAGGAAGCGCCATACTTGCGCACAGCCAGCCACCATACGGGCACTAACAGCGCCAGTTCACTGCCCGCCAGGATTAAACTCATTTCCAAATTTGGCAGGAAATATAGAAGCACCAACAGTCCAAGCATCACAAAAAACAGCAATCCGGCACCGAGCCAGGCATCACGCGCATCCCAAGGAACCGGATCTTCGCCTGGAGTCAATTCAATTTCTTGGGCTGCGATCAAAGCGCTGCTCCCACATGCTGATCGAGCCAATCGATCAGAACGGCAAAAACCTGATCTTGTTCAGGCTCATTGTGAATTTCATGATACAAGCCATCCCAAAGTTTGAGCGTGCATTGCTCCCCGGCTGCGGCGGCAAATTCCGTGCTGGCCTGAGCGGATGTCAGGCGATCTTCGGAGCCGTGCATCAACAATAAGGGATATGGAAATTCCGCAGCACGTTCCAAAGCCCATAAGCCTGAATCGAAGGTGCCCGTGAAAAGCCGAGCGGAGATCGCATCATGCACCAGTGGGTCGTTTTCATATGCATATACCACTTCACGATCCCGGCTGATGGCGGCAGTCTCAAGGCCACTGGCCTGAGTAAAATCGGGTTTGACTTTATCCATCATGCGGCCCAAGAAGATTTTCACAGGGGGCGGTTCAAAAGCCAGCCGCAATAAGGGGGCAGTAGCAACCACGCCTGCAAGCGCGGGTTTGCGGCGCAGAGCCATATTTAGCACCAAGCCCCCCCCCATGCTATGCCCATACAAGAATATGGGAATATCCGGAAAGCGGTCCGCGGCATCGGTGAGTAAAAGCTGAATGTCATCCAGAAGCATATCATATGATTTGACATGCCCGCGCGGCCCCTGAGTTTTCCCGTGCCCGCGTTGGTCAAGCGCCACTACAGCATATCCGGCTCGATTCAGAGCCGCGGCAACATGCGCGTAACGGGCACTGTGCTCACCAAGACCATGCACCAGGCACACCACTGCGCGCACTTCGCCTTCAGGTCGCCAATAGCAGGCAAATAAATCACGTCCTTCTGCGGCTAAAGAATATTCCAAGTAAGTTTCCATTGTTTTCCTCGTAGGATTCGCTGCTTGCACAAGTATTATCCTGAGTCGTTCAAACTGAATTTTGAATCGTCAGGCGCTTACTCAATTAATGGGATCGTCAATTTCAAACTGGCAGAAGTCATCCCCCATGGCAATACAAGCTGTCTCGCGGACGATATAATCATCGCCGGTAGCCCACTTGATCGCTTCGCTCAACGAGCCAATATACAAATGGCAAATGGGTTTGTCGCTGGTGCGATTATTGCAGATGGCACAGGTACGCTCGACATAGATCAGCTTTCCGTCTTTGTCACCGGCCCAGGCTTCAACCTGGGGATTGCTCTTCTTGAGCGCGTCAACCATGCTATTCAGTATAAATTTTACACGTTGTTTCTTGGGCAGCGCTTTTAATGCCATGCCCGCGATGCCCATCAAGGTGGATTGTTCGCGAATGGCATACTGAAAAGATGCCCGCCCGATGCGCTTGAGAATGCCGCGCCCGCCGCGCCCGTAAAATTCTTCGACAGCTTCGTTGAAACGCGCGTATTGCCAGGCATCAATGCCGGGTTCCAGATTATCAGGGGGGAAATTATTAAGAAACCGGTCTAAACCGGAGGCGCGCAACACGGCATTCAGCCCGTTTTCGCCCATCACTTCCTGTGCAGCTACCAACGCTTGCCGTACTAATGCGTTAACGATGACCGCGTTTTCTTGTGCTACCATAGTCCCTCCGTGAAGGTTGAACATACCCAACGAACAGAATCAGCCTGAAAGGAGTCCGAAATTCCTTGCTCCATTCAGACCTCATACGCATAAATGGGATACACTTCGCCGGTCGGCTGAAATCCAACTTTATCGTACAGCGAGAGAGAAGCCTGATTGCTTTTTTGCGTGTTCACGGTAACGTAACGGATGCCACGCTGGCGAAGGTTATTGAGGACATCTCGCAACAAACCATGTCCCACTCCGCTGCGTTGTGCCTGCGGATGCACCGCCAGTCGAGCCAGATGACCACTGCCGCCATTTACAGTACAAATTTGATAGGCAATAATTCCGGCGCGATTTTCGGCAATGGTTGCGAAAGAAGCATTTTGAAAAGCAATTTTTAAAAGCTCTATGGAGTGCTGCCAAACCGGATTGAAAGCCTGAGCATCGAGATTGTGAACCGCTGAAAGGTCATCATACCCCATCGGGCGGATGCAATATTCCTCATGGCATGGTTTTGCTTTTAAGGATTGTCCGTGATCACTCCATTTGAGCATGATGACATCATTGGTGTGATCAAAATGACTGCTTTCCAGGATGCGGCGGAACCAGCTCTGAAGTGGGAGCGCGGCAATAGGGGTATTTCCAAGCACCTGGCGATAGGCGACAGGCCACAGCGTTTCCCAGGCTTCATCCAAATCCATCGCCAGCGAAACAGCGAACAAGCGCACCCAGGTAAGTTCGGGTATATCGGGCGGACAGGCCAAAGCGGCCACAATCTGGCTGTCGCGCTCGGCCAATAAAAATGGTTCTTTCCCTAACCAATCCAGCGGAGAGCGCCAATCGAGATGCCGGTGCACATAGGGGCTAAAATGGATTAGTGTAGCCAGCTTTTGTCGGTCATCCTCTGTGGCTGATCGAACTACAATTTGGGAGCGTAGTGTTGGGGCATACGTAGTCATGCTTGGACAACCTCGCTTTATCGCTTCATCAGCTTTGCGGGCATATCGAGCAGGCGTTGTAATATCCGATACCGCATTTTGGGCTTTTTGAGACCATCTACACCCGCCTGCATGGTTGTTAATGCCTCTAGCGAGCGCCCAGTTTTGAGCTGTAACGCCGAGAGCGATTTCATCACGTCCAGACGAAGTTCATCGGCATTTACTTTTTTAAGCAATTCAGCAGAAACTGCGTAATCCTGTATGGCATCGTCATATTGTTCCAATGCTTCGAGCGCGGCAGCCCGGTTCCCGTAGGCCATTGCCTGGTGAAGTTCGTCGTTATGGCTGGCAAATATTTCTACAGTATCCGCAACGGCATGGAGTGCAGCCTGGGCTTCTCCAGCTTGTAGCAAGGCCACGCTGCAATTATTCGCCATTTCAGCAGCTTTAAGCAGATCTCCCTGCAACTGATAAGCATTTTCGGCAGCCGCAAAGGCGCTTGCCGCTGAAACATACTCGCCATTTTTGTAGAGTTTCCCCCCTTCGGCTGCTAAATCTTGTGGTGTCTTCGTTTCGATCGGAGCTTGCATATTTTCTATTCCGGTACTCTATGCTACATACTTCGCCCAAATGATTAGGCTAGAGGGTAATATCCAATAAACCTTCGGCTACCGCGCGCATGTGTTCGGCAGACATTTCGCTCAATTTCATAGCCAACTCTAAATAAGGGGTGTTTACTGGTTTGGCAATAAAGGCTTTGATTTCAGAAGATAATGCCAAAAATTGCTGAACTGTTTCCTGTTCGAAAGACCAGTTCCCTGCGGGGCCGGTCTGATCACGTAATTCATCGATGTCCAAAGAAAAAATCCGCGCAAGCTGCTCTAAATCGGGGAGTGGAATTGGGCGATCGCCTCGCTCGTAAGCGCGCACAGCCCCCGAAGTCACTCCCAATTGTTCTGCCAATTCTGCCAATGTCTGGTCCGTTTCCTGACGCGCCATACGCAATCTGGCGGCAATAATCCGGTGGCGGATAGCAATGGCTGACTGAAACCCACCTGTATCCAATGGTTGCTGGCTGACAAGTGCGTCTGCATCCAAAAATTTCCTGATCGGAATATTTAAATAAAAGGCCAATCCCTCTAATTCAGGCAAAGAAGGCGAATTCTCTCCGCGCTCATAGGTGCCAATGCGATGCCCGCTTACACCAATAACTTTAGCGCACTCTTTCATCGTTTTCCCTGCCGCCATGCGCGCATCTCGGAGCAAAACGCCAAGTTTCTTTGCTCGTATCTTAATTGCTAACGGTACAGCCATAATTACAACTCCTATGTGCGGTACATTTATCGCCTGCGACGGGGGGCGCTGCGCGATTCGGAAAACAAATCTGTAGAGCCAACACCAAAAGTCTGCGGGGTTAAATTAAAACCGGCAGCTTTAAGACGCTCGCCAAACAAAGGACGGATACCGGTAGGTTTAAGTTCACCAATAATTTTACCTTCGCCATCAACGCCCGTTTGCTCAAATTTAAAAATATCGGTCATCACAATTGTATCGCCTTCCATCCCGGCGACTTCGGTAATATAGGTGACCTTGCGAGAGCCATCTTTTAGCCGCGATTGTTGTACGATGAGATCAACAGCGGAAGCAATTTGCTCGCGGATCACTTTCAGCGGCATATTCAGACCGGCCATTAACGACATCGTTTCCAGACGAGAAAGCGCATCGCGCGGTGTATTGGCATGCAGGGTTGTCAGAGAACCATCGTGACCGGTATTCATAGCCTGGAGCATATCCAGGGCTTCACCACCGCGCACCTCGCCCACAATAATGCGATCGGGACGCATACGCAAGGAATTTCGAACCAGCTCGCGAATCGAAACCGAACCATGGCCTTCAACGTTGGGCGGTTTGGTTTCCAGGCGAACAACATGATCCTGGTGAAGTTGGAGTTCAGCGGCATCTTCAATCGTTACGATGCGTTCATCGGAAGGAATAAAACTGGAGACAATATTCAACAGGGTTGTTTTGCCCGAACCCGTGCCTCCCGAAATCACAATATTTAACCGGCTCACAACACAGGCGCGCAAGAAGTCGGCCATCGATTCAGAAATTGACCCAAATTCAATTAATTGGGCAATCGTCAATTTATCTTTCGTGAATTTGCGGATCGTAACTGTAGGACCATCAATTGCAACAGGCTGAATAACGGCATTGACGCGTGAACCATCGGGGAGGCGTGCATCAACCGTGGGCGAATCGGCATCAATCCGGCGTCCCAGAGGCATGATGATTTTATCAATAATTTGGAGGACGTGATTATCATTATCAAAAGCCACATTCGTTTTTATCAGCTTGCCCTTTTTCTCAACATAAACATCTCGTGGCCCATTCACCATCACCTCAGAGACATCAATATCATCCAGCAACGGCTGGATTGGGCCAAAGCCAAACAAATCATCCATAACGTCGCGAAAAAGTTGGATACGCAGTGTTTCGGCAAGCTTCAGATTGGTGCGCTGATAGGAATTCTGGAGAATTTGCATAGCCACTTCTCGCCGCTCTGTCGCAGATGGCGGCGAATTTTCAAACGTTTGCGAGACATTTGAAACCAGAAAGACTTTCAGCTTCTCCAGATCAACATTTTGTGGAGGTTGTGGCTGATTGTGTATGGACGATGTCATCACCGATTACCTTGAATCCGTATCGGGCTGTTCGTCAACCGGGCTGAGCCAGACTACATGGTCCAAATTAATTGTCATAAAATCAGATTGATAGATTTCTTCTCCACGCGCATTGTAGATCACTGCGCTCGTAACGGCGATGAAACGATCGGACTTGTTCATCTCGTCCTTAAAGCGCTGACCAGGGCGAACATGGACATCGCCAACAATGCGCACGGTCAGTGTTTGAATTACAGAGCGCACACCCTCTTTTGAAATCACATCGGTAAAATATTTACCCTTATGGTCGACATGAAGTGCCATAGTTTGTTCCTCCTGAACTAAATTGCATTTCGGCAATATTATTCTGGGTACGGCATAGTGTACCCCAAACCTTGACGGGTCACAATATACAAGGGTTTCTTGGGATTATCTTCAAGCTTCTGGCGCAAGCGTGAAATGCTCACCCAGAGGACTTCTTTATCATCGCGATAAGCCTCACCCCACACGTTTCCAAGCAACGCCTCGGATGACAGAATTTGCCCTTGATGGTGGATGAATTGCAGCAACAGGCGATATTCTGTTGCAGAGAGCAGAATCTCTGTATCGCCTAAAAAAACTTCAGCACGTGCAAAATCAACCCGCAACTGCCCAAAGGTAAAGACGGATTGCGAATATGCGCTATCCGAGAATTGAGCGCGACGCAAAACAGCGCGCACGCGCGCCAAAAGCTCGGTGACAGAATACGGCTTGACGATATAGTCATCCGCCCCCACATCCAGACCGCGCACCCGATCTCGCTCATCACCACGAGCGGTCACCATGATAATTGGCACGTTCGAAAATTTTCGAATCCGCTCACAGGCCTGCAGGCCATCCAATTCAGGCATCATCACATCGAGCAACACCAGGTTCGGACGCTGATCATCCACAATGCCGATAGCATCCTGCCCGTTATTGGCAGTCAGCACCGTGTATCCCGCGCTGACCAAATTCGCTTCCATCAAACGCACGTAGCGAGGCTCATCGTCAACTACTAGAATTAGCGCGCTCATACTTCTCTCTCCTGCTGTAGGGTATTACGCTTCCGAGGCAATAAAATATGAAAGGCTGTACCCTCGCCAGTCACAGATTTTGCAAAAATATCTCCCTGATGCGCACGAATAATTTCACGGCAAATATAAAGGCCTAAACCAGAACCGGCCGTACGATTCGTGTGCATAGGCAGCCTGTAGAATCGTTTAAAGATATCCTCGAGATGTTCATCAGGAATACCTGTCCCAGAATCTTGGATCACAATATGCGCATTGTCTGCTTCCCAGGATAAAGAAATTATTACCACCGAATCGGGAGCATATTTTGCAGCATTCGTCATTAAATTATCTAATACTTGAACCAAACGGGTAGCATCTACCCACGCCTTTTGCGGGGAAGGGTCAATATCCGTTTCAATAGTTAACCGAAAGCCGCGTGTCTGCGCACGCTGCACGAAATCGTGCAATACAACTGCTAAACGCACTGCCTGAAACTCCATTGGCAAAGTACCTGCCTGCAAACGCGATGAATCGAGCATAGCATCAATAATTTCAGTCAGGCGATCGGTTTCTTCATCAATAATCGTCAAAAATTCGCGGCGAGTATTTTCATCCCACTCGGTATCCCGGCGCAACAAAGACGTAGCGTAGCCTTTAATAAAGCCTAAGGGAGATCGTAATTCGTGTGAAACTGTGGCAACAAAGTGTTCCTGTAACCGATCGAGCCGGCGTTCCGCCTCCAGAGTGGCTACCTGATTAGCAAGATATTGCCGCTCCAGAAGTTTTAACACTAAATCAGTGATCAACGCAGCAAAAGCAATTTGCTCATCCAGATAAAGCGGGCCGCCAAATCGAATAAATATGAGCGCGCCATAGGGTTGATTCTGTAGAGCGAGGGGCAACCCTAAATAATACACCTGATTCAGACGTTCATTCTCATTTTGGTGTTTGGGCGGTTTGATGGCTTCGTGCCGAACAATCTGTTGCTGATTTTGAAAAACCTCATATGCAAATTTTTCCCCCCACTCCATATCGGCTTCAACAGCGCGCCCGCGCCCCACCGAACGAGCATACGTTGGGATCAAATTTTGGTCTTTCTGCCGAATATAGAGAATAATATTATCAAAAATAAATGCCGGACGAGCCAAGTGGACAATTTCTCGCAAAGCTGTCTCTAAATTCTCAGCCTGATTAATGACGCGGCCAATTTCATAAAGCGCTTTATATTCTTCCGGATTCAATTGTTCGCGTTGGGCCTGATGCAGAGACATTAATTACAACCTAATCAGGGTTTTTTCTGCTGCTAGTAAATTTCTGTTGTTCGATATATTTCTACGGGGCGGAAGTTTTATGACTGATTAATTTCCGCGATCGGCAAGGAAAACTCAAAATATGAGCCTTCGCCAACTTTCGAGTGGACAACGATTTTGGAACCATGTCCGGTAATGATCTGCTGAGACATCGCCAAGCCGAGGCCTGTGCCGCCATAACGTCGTGTCGAAGAACCATCAACCTGATGAAAAGGTTCAAAAATTTCGCGGATGTGTTCTTTGGAAATCCCGATACCGGTATCAAGGATATATATTTTTACGAAACCATGCTCCAAACTAGCTCCCACCTGCACCCGCCCGCCAGATTCGGTAAACTTTACCGCGTTATCAATCAAGTGCAACAACGCCCAGGGCAGCTTTTGCGGGTCGGCGCTGACCAATGGCAAGTTTTGAGAAATTTTCTCTTGATAGATAATTTGTTTTTCTTCACATTTTTGGGATGCTTTAGAGGATACCTCATAAAAAATATCGGCCAAATTAGTATCGATTAATCGCATATCCAGACTACCCTGTGAATACGCTGAAAACTGAATTAAATCTTCAATCAGGCTACCCAAACGATTGTCGGCCTTTTCCATGACCCGAATAGCATCAAGCTGTTGAGAGTTCAACGGCCCCAAAACTTCTTCACCCAACAACTCAATATACCCTCGCAAATGAGTCAATGGCGTACGTAATTCATGCGAGACATTTGAAATAAAATTCGACTTTAGCTGGTTAAGTTCCGCCAACCGCGTTAATGCATGCTCTAGTTCAACGGTTCGTTCGCGAACGCGATTTTCCAATTCAGTATTTGCTGCCCGAAGGGCCGACTGCAATTGAAGGATTTGCTCTGTAATCGCCTGATCGAGTACTTCCCGGCTAATGATATTTAATTCCAATAAAGCCTGACCAATCAATTTGGGCTGTCCACGGTCCGCCATCTTTTTTTGATATGACAAAGCCTGAAACAATTCATCTGGCGTGAGCAGACCCTGCTCGGTGAGGCTATCTCCCAACCGAGGGACCAATACTTCAGGAGAGAGATGAATATCGGGCAGTAGACCTGTCGAAACTCTCACTTTTTGTTCAGCCAGAACAGCAGCCAGCGCCAAATTTACGCCACAATGCGCACATTTTCCTGAACTCGGATCAATTGATTGTCCACATTTCGGGCAAGAGATTGTTTCCACCATAATTTCCATTAATTTTCTGGGCAAGTTTTTACTATCGCATGTGGGAAATCGGCGTTCTTTACGAACCAACAAAATACCCAATGATGAGTTGTGCCAAGCCCATTTATCATATCCTCTCTTGGCTGAAGTTGCAAGTGTACATAAGTCCTCCGCCCCTTGTAAAGTATTTGTAAGGATGTTTCCATTTGGTTTATATGATAATTGGGGGCACCTGGAGGAAAATTGGAAACCACAAAAACCCTCATTATCGATACACAATCGAAAATAACAGAAACCTATCACGAGCTAGAAATGCGCGGGCTGTCCGTTTATGTAATCCGCCAGCACCAAGAGCTATTTAACGCCTTATACAACTTTGCTCCGGATGTCATCATAATCGATTCGGCAGAGCCAGAACAACGAAGGCAATTAATATATACGAATATTCGCTCCATGAGCCACGCACCCATTTTGGTACTCTCCGTGATCGATGAACCCGACATTGTTGAAAAAGTACTTGATCACGGTGCAGATGAATACCTGCTAAAGCCTGTCTCGCCCACCCTGTTGACCGCGCACATCAAAGCGCTGGCGCGCCGCGCCTATTTTACAGATTCTCTCTATTAATTTTCAGTTGTAGAGCTTCCCACTTACAGCCGCTAAAATCCAAATAATTCATCAATGGGCTTTGTGTATTTGCGCACAAATTATCGCTTTTAATGTAAAATAGGGCATTGTTATCATTGCCCTTATGGCTCCGAGGAGGAACAACATGCAAACTTGTTCAAAATGCAATGCTCAATCAGCCGACACATCTGCTCAATGCAAAAGTTGTAATGCCGATCTTAGCATTTATTCAACCACCGCGGTTGCGCTCAAGAATTTTACAGGTAATAGCCGGGTTCGGAATATTCGCCTGGTCGTATCGGGAAATGCTTGCCCCGTATGTGCAACCTACGAAGGAACGTATGCCAAAGACGCTGTGCCAGGCTTGCCCATTGAGGGTTGCTCCAACCCTGAAGGTTGTCATTGTTTTTATGAGCCGATGCTCACCGAACTTTATCCATAAAGCTGCTCGTAATCTAAATAAAAACAGGCGTGTGCAGACAAATCCACACGCCTGTTTTTATTTAGAATTTCTACTGCATATTAAGAAAATCAGCAGCGAATTTCAGAGCATTCTCCCGGTTCGTCACATCGCCAACGACCTGAGCTTCCTTGATCGCATCTAATGTTTCGCCAATGATCGGTCCTGGCTCAAGCTCAAATTCGGTCATCAGATCATGCCCATTCAACAATGCGGGTGGCGCTACTTGCTCGGCGAAATGCTCCCACCAGGCTTCGAGCAAAGCTCTTCCAACATCCAGTTGACGCCGCCAGCGTTTCGGCGGAATACCCGGGCCATAAGTAGCCAATAAATCTGCCAGAGAAAGCAACACAATCGCGGGGCCGGTTTCACCTGTCGCACGAAAAAAACGGTAAACCGCGCGCCGCGAGAGCATCTGTTCGGACTTCAGTTGATTTGCCAACCAGGTAGGGCGCATATGTTGTTGAACCACAGTTTGCACCCAGTTAATTTCAGCGTTGCCGAAATGGAGTTTGTTAACCCGCTCCACCACCATCTCCGAGCCAATACGCTCGTGCTCCAGAAAACGTATCCGCCCCCCCTCTTCCGCCTGCTGGCTCTGCGGCTTGCCAATATCATGATAAAGGGCCGCCGCAAACAGCAACCCCAACACAGAACGTCCCACGATCAGTTCCTGCTGCACATAATCTGTGATCTGCTGACGATAGCGTCCTAACCGCATCACGGCCAGTCCAAGCAACAAATTACCTGATGCTATGTCATCGTGTGTTGGCCCCAATACATGCAATAAACGCCCCATTTGGCGCGCCGTTTCCAGGGTATGCTGCCAGGCATCCAGCGTGTGCGGCGACGATTGAGCCAGATTCTTTAGCGACGCCATCTCGGGCAAAACCACATCCAGCGCTCCCAATATATCCAGGGCACGGATTGAGGTTGCCAAGCGCGGAGTTTCAAAAATGCGAAATAACTCGTCGCGGGTGCGCTCCGGGGATACTTGAGCCAGCATAGGGATTACAGCTCGTATTTGTTGGCGCGTATCAGTGTCTATGCGCAAATCATAGGAGGCAGCCAGACGAATAGCGCGCAACACACGCAGCGGGTCTGCTTGCAGGGATGTATTGGAACAAGCGCGCAATATTTTGGCATGTAAATCGGCAGCCCCCCCCAGTGGATCGAGCAACGCATCGGGCTGACGCAGATCAAGCGCCAGCGCATTGATGGTGAAATCGCGCGCGGCGAGGTCTTCTTCGAGGGTGTTCCCGCGCAGAGATGCAAAATCAATAATGACGCGTTTGCCATCTTCACCTGTGTAGATAATTCGGGCGGTTCCGCGCTCAGCATCGAGCGGATAATAGGCTCCATTGATGGCATTGGCTAAAGCGCGCGCAACACGCAGGGCATCGCCAGGCATAGCGAAGTCGTAATCGTGACTGGTGCGCCCCAAGAGCAAATCGCGCACACTACCACCGACGAGGTAGATTTCAATATCATCGGGCAACGCGGCACGCAGATGCATCAGTAATGGAGAAAAGGGGATTGAATTCATGATGGGTACAAAAAATACCGTGGGAGTTTCTTTAAAGCGATTGGCTTTGGCAGCCTGCAAGGCTTGCTGCGGCGTGCCACCCTGGGCTACAACCCGCCCACCCAGACAGGCCACCCAACGCCCGGCGTAGGGGGCAAAATCTTTGCTTTGGGGATCAGGCACCCACTTCGAGGCAGGCACTGCTACTCCCTAATCTTCGGGCTGATAAAGCTCGGGGTTCACTACCCCGATAAATGGCAATCCCCGATAATATTCGTCGATATCCAATCCATAACCAAAAACAAATTCATTGGGAATTGTGAAGCCGCAATAATCAATCGGGACATCAACTTCGCGGCGTTCGGCTTTGTCGAGCAGGGCGCAAACTTTCAGGCTGGCTGGTTTGCGCAGGGAAAGCAGCTCGAGTACCGAGGCCAGCGTGTGGCCGCTATCGACAATATCTTCAACCAGCACCACATCGCGCGCCTGAATATCATCGCGCAAATCCATCGTCAGGCGCACCTGCCCGGTGGATTGCCGCGCGCCGACACCGTAGGATGAAATCGCCATAAAATCAATCGAATGAGGAATATTGATATTGCGCATAAGATCAGTGAGGAACATGACACCGCCGCGCAAAATACAAATCAGGTGCAGACTTTTGTCTTTATAATCGCGGCTAAGTTCTTCGCCCAACGACTCAATGCGCGCCTGAAGGGTAGACTCATCGACGAGTTTTTTTTGCAGGAAATCATGGTAATCGCGCATTATTACTCCTTTTTTGAACGCGGCACTTCGTGGTGTTCACGACAGCGGGCTTCGTATAGTTCATCAGCGCCAACGATGACAACTGGATCGTCATAGCGGGCAGGCAAGCCATCCACCAGGCGCTGTGTACGCGAAGCATTTTCGCCGCACACCATGCAAATCGCGTGCAATTTATAAACACGTTCGGCTTTCGCCATCAACAACGGCATAGGTCCAAAAGGTTCGCCGCGAAAATCCATATCGAGGCCAGCGACGATAACGCGCATATCGCGATCGGCTAACTGTTGAACAACTTCTACAATGCCGCTATCAAAAAATTGGGCTTCATCAATGGCTACCACGGTGGTCTCTGGGCGCAGTTGTTCAAATATTCCGATTGAATCTGTTATCGGGTACGCATCAAAATTCATTCCATTATGGGAAGTGACTTTTTCTTCAGCGTAGCGATTATCAAGCGCAGGCTTAAAAACCTGAACTTGTTGTTTGGCGATCACGGCACGACGTATCCGGCGGATGAGCTCTTCGGTTTTACCGCAGAACATGGAGCCGGTAACAATTTCGACGGAGCCTTTATGATGTTTCATACGCACCTCACTGGAAAAAGAAAACAGGCAGATAAGTATCTATCTGCCTGTAAGTTTACTTCATATTTGTCGATGTGCAAGTTTTATGCAGCGGCCAATTCCGCGGTTTCGGGGAGTTCGTATCCCAACCGTCGCAGGGCCTTTTTGAGATCTGCGAGCGACTTGCGGCCAAAACCTTTGACATCGAGCAGCGTATCTTCGCCACTTTCCAGGCGGTCCAGCACATGACCAACTTCGGTTATACCGGCATCAGCCAGCGCCTTCTCGGTGCGCGCACCTAATTCCAATTCGGTAACTGGACGATCCGGAGCAACACGCGCAGTGGCTTGGGCCTGCTTATCGGCGATGTACTCTTCGCGGGCTTGAAGTTTCTTCATAAAGCGGTCAACCTGGCCCTCGGTATCCACGATACGTTGCTCACCGGTATAAAACGGGTGGCATTTGTAGCAAATATCCGTGCGGATATTTTCCTGGGTAGAACCCGTTGTCCAGGTGTTGCCGCAGGAACAGACAACTGTGGCCTCTGGGAAATATGTGGGGTGAATTTCACTCTTCATTACGCTCTAACCTCTAATCTGCCGCGGCAGGTTCGACGCTAACACGCTTGCGACCGCCGGTAATGGTTTCAAATTTGACAAAACCTTCTATGGTTGCAAAAATCGTGTAGTCTTTGCCGAGACCTACGTTACGGCCAGGTTTAATCTTGGTACCGCGCTGGCGAACGATAATATTGCCAGAAAGAACGTGTTCGCCACCAAATTTTTTCACGCCTAAGCGTTTAGATTCACTATCGCGTCCGTTGCGGGATGATCCGCCACCTTTTTTATGAGCCATGATTCAACTCCTGCTTATCCAATCTCGTCAATGCGAACCCGAGTATACTTCTGGCGATGGCCCTGGGTGCGGCGATAGCGTTTGCTCGGGATATATTTGAAAACGATAATTTTCTTCGCTTTGAAATGTTCTTCAATAGTGCCTTTTACTTTGACACCATCGACAGTGGGAGCGCCCACTTGAACGTCTCCATCATTGGAGACTAACAGTACCTGATCGAATTCAATCGAAGCGCCTTCTTCAATAGACAGGCGGTCAATATCAACCGTGGCACCAGGGACGGCCTTATACTGCTTGCCGCCATTTTCAAAAATCGCGTAGGACATATATTTTTACCTCCAACCTTCACTTCACACCGTAAGCCCCGCGAATACGTCATAACCGCCGGGTTACGGGAAAGCTTGGGGTCTATAGATTATAAAAACTACGACACAAAGATTCGCCCCAGAGCAGCAGCGCTGGGGCCGCAGTATTATACAGGGGTTAGATAAGGCTGTCAACGTCAAAGTTTGGTACTTTTGTTTATCTCCAAAATGACAGGTTTCACTACAAAATGCGGACTAAAGTAGTATTATTTAGCTTGTGATATGATTTGTAAAACTCAAAAGACGAACCACAAGGAGTATTTAATGCCCGTAACAGGTTGGATCGAAGTCAATGACCATTATTGCAAGGGTTGCGACATCTGCGTTGCCGCTTGCCCGCCAAATGTCATTGCACTAAATATGGAACGGCTGACCCCCAAAGGGTACCATCCGGCGCACCTGGTCTCAGAAGGCTGCACCGGATGTGGCATCTGCGCAATTGTATGCCCGGATGCGGCGATTACCGTATATCGAGAAACGCCTCAACGCACACGACAAAAGATCACTGTCCAGGAGATAGCATAACGTGAGCAAACAATTACTAAAGGGAAACGAAGCCTTTGCCGAAGCCGCTATACGTGCTGGATGCGAAGGCTTTTTCGGCTACCCCATCACACCTTCTACAGAATTCTTAGAATATATGGCCAAGCGCATGCCCGAGCTTGGCCGTGCCTTTGTACAGGCCGAGAGTGAAGTAGCTGCCATTAACATGGTCTATGGCGCCGCCTGTACCGGTAAACGAGTTATGACGGCATCATCCAGTCCGGGCATCAGCCTGATGATGGAAGGCATTTCATACCTGGCAGGCACCGAAGTTCCAGCGGTGATCGTCAATGTGATGCGCGGTGGTCCCGGGTTAGGAAATATCGCTCCGGCGCAAGGCGACTACTATCAAATGGTAAAGGGTGGCGGACATGGTGATTATTTCCCGATTGTATTAGCCCCAGCCAGTGTTCAGGAAGCGATCAACATTATGGGGGTGGCCTTTGATCTCGCCGACAAATACCGCGCGGTGGTACACATGATCGTGGATGGGAATATGGGTCAAATGATGGAGCCCGCCGAACTACCCCCGATGCGGGAACTCCCTAAAAAGCCGCCGAATTGGGCGGTTACTGGTGCGAAGGGGCGCAAACCTAATTTCTTATCTTCTATCTATATTGATCCGGTTGAACAAGAAGTCACAAACTTGCGCCTGCTCAAACGCTGGCTGGAGATCGAGAAAAACGAAGTCCGCTTTGCCGAATCGGGGCTGGAAGACGCCGAAATTGCCGTCGTTGGTTTTGGCACCTCGGGACGAGTCGCCTCATCGGCTATCCGGACAGCTCGCGAGGAAGGCATCAAAGTCGGGCTGTTGCGCCCAATCACGCTGGCCCCCTTCCCCGAGAAACGCCTGGAGGAAATCTCCAAACAGGTCAGAAGAATTCTAGTCGTTGAAATGAATTCAGGTATGATGCTGGATGATGTCAACCGCGTTGTGCAGGGCCGCGTTCCGGTTGAATTTTACGGACGCATGGGCGGCATTACACCGCTTCCCGATGAAATTCTGGATGAAATTCGGCGTGTAGCAACCAACCGGATGCCCGTCAATGGGGATGCCCGCCAACAATGGATTACACGGCTCGAGAAAATTGTGGGAGGCCAGGCATGACCACACTTCACCAGATAAATCACCAAATTGTATACCAGCGACCTGAGTCTTTATCGGATACGAATACCCACTACTGCCCTGGATGCACACACGGTGTAGCACACCGACTGGTAGCGGAAGTACTCGACGAAATGGGCATCCGCGAAAAAACGATTGGCGTTGCGCCTGTCGGCTGTTCGGTCTTTGCCTATAAATATTTCAATATGGATTTTGTGGAAGCAGCGCACGGACGCGCCCCGGCAATGGCAACCGGGGTCAAGCGGGTACTCCCCCAGAACACAGTCTACACCTATCAGGGCGACGGCGATCTGGCATCGATTGGCATGGCCGAGATTATGCACGTCGCAGCACGGGGCGAGAATATTACCGTGATCT
This sequence comes from Anaerolineae bacterium, assembly GCA_014382605.1. GTDB lineage: Bacteria > Chloroflexota > Anaerolineae > Anaerolineales > UBA11858 > NIOZ-UU35. The sequence goes on along the minus strand of JACNJM010000219.1, from coordinate 5,673 downwards.
TCATCAACAACGCCATCTACGGCATGACCGGCGGGCAAATGGCCCCAACGACCCTGCCCGGCATGAAGACAACTTCATCTCCGCTGGGCCGCGATGTTGAACTCAGCGGCTTCCCCATTCGTATGTCTGAAATGTTGGCTACGATGGATGGCGCGGGGTATATCGCCCGCGGAAGCCTGCACGATGCCAAGCACATTCGCAAAGCCAAGAAAGCCATCCGGATTGCATTTGAGACACAGGAACGCGGGTTGGGCTTCTCGATGGTAGAACTGCTATCTTCGTGTCCGACCAACTGGAAAATCACCCCCAATGAGGCGCTCGATTTCATCGCCGAACAAATGGTGCCAGTGTTCCCGCTGGGCGAATTCAAAACTAATCCTGAGCTAGCCAAATTACGCGTATAGGAGATCAAAAATGACAGAAACCAGCATCATCATCTCCGGCTTTGGCGGGCAAGGGACATTATTCTCCGGCCAAGTTTTGGCGTATGCCGCGCTCGACAATGGCAAAGAAGTCACCTGGATACCATCCTATGGCCCCGAAATGCGCGGCGGCACCGCGCACTGTACCGTCATCATCTCCGATGAGCCAATTGGCTCGCCGCTCGTGCGCAATCCGGATGTGGCTGTCGTACTCAATTTGCCATCTCTGGACAAATATGAGTACACTGTCAAAGCAGATGGAGTTCTGATTGTCAATGCATCCCTGATTAACCGCACGATTGAGCGAGAGAATATCCGCAATATCTACATCCCGGCCAATGAAATTGCCGAAGAAATCGGCCTGAGTCGCATGGCAAATATGGTTATGCTCGGCGGGATGACTTACATGAAGCCGGTACTCACCCTGGAAATGATCAAAGAAGCCTTGAGCGAACATATCCCCGCGCGCCACCGCCGCACCCTGCCGATGAACTTCACGGCCATGGAACGCGGCTACGCCTTTGCGCAAGAGGCTTTCGAGAAAGTCACAGCATAAGTGGAACGCGAATAACGCGAACAAACGATGAATGAGCAACAACTTCACAAACGTCTGGAAGAACTGCGCCGCCAGATCGAGTACCACAACTACCAATACCACGTACTCGACCAGCCGATCGTTAGCGATTACGAATACGACCAATTTATGCTGGAACTGCGCCAGATTGAAGAAAATCATCCCGAATGGATCACACCCGATTCGCCCAGTCAACGCGCTGGCGCGCCGGTCGCCGAGAAATTTGAGAAAGTTCAGCACCCCGCGCCGATTCTCAGCTTGGGCAACGCCTTCGATGCCGATGGCGTGCGCGCCTGGCTGGAGCGTATCGCCAAAGTGGATGAGCGCGCCCTCGATGCAGATTTCGTCATTGAACCCAAACTAGACGGCCTAAGCGTGGTGCTGCATTATCAGGATGGTATCTTCGTTCAGGGTGCTACCCGCGGCGATGGCGAAGTTGGGGAAGTCATAACAGACAATCTAAGAACCATTAAAGCCCTGCCATTGCGCATCCCCATGACCAACGACCGACGACCGACGACCGACAGCGCCCCCTCCTCTGTCCTTTGTTCTCCGTCCACACTCATCGTACGCGGCGAAGCCTTCATTCGCCTGCCCGATTTCGAAGAATTAAACGCCGAACTGGCAGCAGCGGGCAAAAAAACTTATGTCAACCCGCGCAACACCGCGGCTGGAGCCTTGCGCAACCTCGATCCCGCCGTGACCGCCTCACGTCCGTTGACGCTGCTCATCTATCAAATCGTAGACTGGCAAGATTCCCTCACCCCCGGCCCATCTCCCAGCGGGAGTGGGGAGTCAGGGTTGAGGACAAAACCCTCCAACCAATCCGAAACCATCGCCTACCTGCGCGCCCTCGGCTTTCCCGTCCCTGAAAGTACCCATTGCCGCACCATTGAAGAAACCATCGCGATCCACGGCGAATGGCAGGAAAAACGCGCTGCCCTTGACTACGAAATTGACGGCATGGTCATCAAAATCAATAACCATCAACTTTTCAATGATCTCGGCGTCGTCGGCAAAGACCCGCGCGGCGCAGTGGCCTTCAAATTCCCGGCGCAAGAAGTCACAACCCAACTGCTCGACATCGGCGTCAACGTGGGGCGCACCGGCGTGCTGACCCCCTACGCCATCCTCGAACCTGTCGAAGTTGGCGGCGTTGTCGTCAAACAGGCTACCCTGCATAATTTTGACTTCATCTTCGAGAAAGACATTCGCATCGGCGACCGCGTACGCATCAAACGCGCTGGCGACGTGATCCCCTACGTCATTGGCCCCATTGAAGCCGCGCGCCAGGGCAAAGAACAACCTTACACGCCGCCCGAAACCTGCCCAGATTGCAACCAGCCCGTGAAGCGCATCGAGGGCGAAGTCGCCTGGTACTGTGTCAATGCCGCCTGTCCGGCACAGCTCATCCGTAACGTGGAGCACTTCGTTTCACGCGGCGCGATGGATATTGTAGGTATGGGCATCAAAATTGTGGAACAACTCGTGACCGAGGGCCTGATTGGCGATGTGGCCGATCTCTATACCCTGGAGCAGGAAGCCTTGCTCGCTCTGGAGGGGTTTGCTGAAAAGAAAGCTGATAACCTGCTCGAAGCGATTGCTACCTCCAAAGGCCAACCCCTGAGCCGCCTGCTGACCGCCCTGGGGATTCGCGGGGTCGGTGAAGTGGTTGCCGCGGATTTGGCTGCGCATTATGGCAGCCTGGATACCCTCAGCCAGTCCACGCCCGAAGGTTTGCAAACCATCGCGGGCATCGGCCCCAATATTGCTCAGGCGCTTGTCGATTGGTTTGAACGTCCTGCCAACCACACTGTTTTAGAAAAATTGCGCGCCGCAAACGTTTGGCCTGTAGAACAGCTATCAGCGGTTAGCAGTCTGCAGTCAGATCTCCCCCTCGCAGGCCTCACCTTTGTCGTCACTGGAACCCTCACCGGATTCACGCGTGCAAACATCAAAGCCTTTATCCAAACCCACGGCGGCAAAGTCACCGGATCCGTCAGCAAAAAAACCAATTATCTGATTGCTGGAGAAAATGCGGGTTCAAAACTGACCAAAGCACAAGAGCTGGGGGTACCAATTCTTAGCGAGATTGATCTTCGCCAGTTGGCCGGGGAATCTTAATTGACAACTAACCAACTCTGGACTACACTAGCCGGAGTTTTCTTTTCTAAATAATGCAATTATCAGGAGTTTCATATGGATTTGAATAACAGCAATGATGCCGTTGCTCGTCGAATGACCGCCATGGTAGACCGCATCAGCGGCATGAAGAAGAACGACGAGTATTATTATAATATGCCGGTTTCGGAATTGCGCGGCGGCTCGAAAGTGATTGTTCACGGGCGCGAGATGGGCATGTATGCTTCGTACAGCTATCTGGGGCTGGTGGGACATCCACGTATCAACAAAGCCGCTCAAGATGCTGTAGCCCGCTATGGCACCGGCACTCACGGCGTGCGCACTTTGGCCGGCACGCTCGTTTTGCACGGCGAACTGGAAGACACTATCTCAGAATTTAAACAAGCTGAAGCCGCCATCACCTATACTTCGGGCTATGTCACCAATCTGACCGTAGTTTCCACGCTGATGAGCCGCGGCGATTATGTTTTCTCCGACAAGCTTAACCATGCCAGCATTGTGGATGGCTGCCTGATGTCGGGAGCCAAGTTCCGCCGCTTCAAACATAACGATATGGACAGCCTCGAGCGCATGCTGGAAAGCACCCCAACCGATGCGGCCAAGCTGGTAGTTGCCGATGCAGTCTTCAGCATGGACGGCGATATTATTGACCTGCCCAAAATGGTGGCGCTGTGTCAAAAATACAACGCCTGGCTGATGATGGACGAAGCTCATTCGTTGGGTGTGTTGGGAAAAACTGGCCGCGGCATCGAAGAACACTTCGATATGTGGGGTTCCGTCGATATCAAAATGGGCACGCTCAGCAAAACCATCCCCTCCGTAGGCGGTTATGTAGCCGGCAAAAAAGATCTCATCACCTATCTGCGGCACGCCAGCCGGGCATATATCTTCTCGGCTGCGCTGCCCCCGGCGCAGGCCGCCGCGGCCAAAGAAGCTTTCAAAGTTATTCTGGATGAACCCTGGCGCGTGGAAAAACTTAACGCCAACACCCAACAATTCATCGGTGGGCTGAAGGCGCGCGGTTTCGATACCATGCTCACCGAAACCGCCATTGTACCGGTGCTGTGCGGCGCCGACGAAACCGCCTACGCTGTTACCCGCCACGCCCAGAAAAACAATCTCTTCGTGCTGCCCGTCGTCTCCCCGGCGGTGCCGGTTGGCCTGGCGCGTTTGCGCGCCACTGTGCTGGCCTCCCATGAAGAAAAAGACATCGAATACGCGATGGATGTTATCGCCGAATCTGGCAAAGAAATCGGCATCATCTAATAGCCGTTAGCACAAAAACAGCGAGCGGTTAGCTGTCAGCGGTCAATGCAAAGATATTTATTCTCTGCTATCCGCTCGCCGCTAACCGCTTTATATTTTGACTATGAATAAAATCATTCTAAAATCTGGCCGCGAAAAAGCCTTATTACGTCGTCACCCGTGGGTATTTTCGGGCGCAATTGCCCATGTAGAAGGTGATCCCGGAATGGGCGAAACCGTGGGGATTTGCGACTCCCGTGGCAAATTCCTGGCCTGTGGCGCGTACTCACCCCAATCGCAGATACGGGTGCGCGTTTGGGGGTGGGAGGCGGACGAAGAAGTGGATGCTGCCTTCCTAAGAAAGCGATTGCAAAATGCCATTGCGCTGCGTACAGGCTGGAGACCGGAGACAGAAGACCAGGGCGCTGTGCGCCTGATTCACGCCGAATCCGACCAACTTCCTGGCCTGATCGTAGACCGCTACAACGATACGCTGGTGATGCAAATCCTCAGCGCTGGCGCTGAACGCTGGCGCGACACCCTGGCCGATTTGCTACTCGAACTCACCGGCGTGGCGCACATATACGAACGATCCGATGTAGAAGTGCGCAAACTCGAAGGTCTGCCAGCGCGCGTGGGGCCAATCCGCGGCGATGAGCCGCCTGAACTCGAAATCGAAGAAAATGGCCTGCTCTTCAAAGTAGATGTGCGCGGCGGCCACAAAACCGGTTTTTATCTCGATCAGCGCATCAACCGGGCGCGCGTGCGCGAATTGGCTGCGGGCAAAGAAGTACTAGATTGCTTCAGCTATACGGGCGGCTTTGCTCTGAATGCGTTGGCGGGCGGGGCCGGGCACGTCACCGCCCTGGATGTTTCTGCCGATGCGTTGGCGTTGGCCGAGGCTAACTGCGCTCGAAATAATTTGCCTGCCGAAAAGATCACCTACCTGGAGGGGGATGTTTTCCATGCGTTGCGCAAATTCCGCGATCAGGCCCGCAGTTTTGATCTTATTATTCTCGACCCACCGAAATTTGCGCCATCCGCGGCACAAGTGAAGCAGGCGGCCCGCGGCTATAAAGATATCAACCTGCTGGCCTTCAAGCTGCTGCGACCCCGGGGAATATTAGTCACATTTTCGTGTTCGGGAGGCATCAGCGCCGAACTCTTTCAGAAGATCGTCGCTGGAGCTGCTCTGGATGCAGGCCTCCACTTTCGGGTACTGGAACAACTCCACCAGAGTCCCGATCATCCGATTGCACTTAATTTCCCTGAGGGCGCATATCTTAAGGG
>JACNJM010000070.1 GCA_014382605.1 Anaerolineae bacterium | reverse complement strand
TGTTGTTTTTTCATCATCCTGTCATTTTCACTCATTCGACAGGATTTGTCAAAATGCCCAATTTATTTAAGTTCCGATGTACTTAATAGCTGATATGGAAATTGTTTGATAAAAAAATCGCCCATTTTGGGCGATTTTTTTGTTAGCATTTGAAGAATATTTTCGCTAATTCGCGAAGTTTTCTTCAGTAGTCTTATCATTAATTCTGGAAGAGAAGGATCAGCGGGCGAGATCGAAACGATCCGCGTTCATCACCTTGTTCCAGGCAGCCACGAAGTCATCTACGAACTTCTGCTGCGCGTCATTTTGAGCATAGACTTCCGCAATTGCCCGGAGTTGAGAGTTTGAACCGAAGACGAGGTCGACACGGGTGCCAGTCCATTCAAGCTCGCCCGTCGCGCGATCACGCCCTTCGAACACGTTTTCATCTTCCGAGGTTGCCTTCCACACCGTGCTCATGTCAAGCAGGTTTACGAAGAAATCATTAGTCAGCGTCTCTGGGCGTTTGGTGAAGACACCGTGCTGGACTCCCTCGAAGTTGGCATTCAAGACGCGCATGCCGCCAACCAGAACTGTCATTTCGGGAGCGGTCAGGGTGAGTAGTTGCGCACGGTCAAGCAGCAGTTCTTCAGCCGATACAGTGTATTTGGCTTTGAGGTAGTTACGGAACCCGTCTGCAGCTGGTTCGAGTACGGCGAATGCCTCCACGTCGGTTTGATCCTGCGACGCATCCGTGCGTCCCGGCGTGAATGGAACTGCTACATCGTGACCGGCATTCTTCGCCGCTTGCTCAATACCTGCACATCCACCCAGGACAATTATATCGGCGAGTGAAACCTTCTTTCCGCCTGCCTGCGTTCTGTTGAACTCTTTTTGGATCTTCTCGAGGGTTTCCAAAACCTTCACTAGTTGCGCGGGTTGGTTGACTTCCCAACCCTTTTGTGGCGCGAGCCGAATGCGGGCACCGTTGGCGCCGCCGCGCTTGTCGGAGCCGCGGAACGTGGACGCTGATGCCCAGGCGGTCGAGATCAATTGGGAGACAGACAGGCCCGAGGCAAGGATATTGCTCTTGATGTCTGCAATGTCTTGCGCGTCGATCAGCTCATGATCGACTGCGGGCATCGGGTCTTGCCAGATCAGTTCCTCCGCCGGGACCTCGGCACCGAGATAGCGCGAACGGGGGCCCATGTCTCGATGGGTCAGTTTGAACCAGGCCCTGGCAAAAGCATCCGCGAATTCATCAGGGTTTTCAAGGTAGCGCCGCGAGATTTTCTCATAGGCAGGATCAAACTTGAGAGAAAGGTCAGCAGTCGTCATCATGGGGCGATGCTTCTTGGTCAGATCATGTGCATCAACGACCATATCCTCTTCATCAACATCTTTTGCAAGCCAAATATAAGCTCCTGCAGGACTTTTTAGCAATTCCCACTCGTACTTGAACAATACTTTCAAGTAGCCCATATCCCATTGGGTGGGGTTCGGTTTCCAGGCGCCTTCGATACCGCTGCCAATCGTATCGCCGCCTTTGCCGCTGCCAAAGGTGCTCTTCCAGCCGAGTCCTTGCTCTTCGATGCTGGCGGCCTCAGGTTCAGGGCCAACCAGGGCGGCATCACCCGCGCCGTGAGCTTTGCCGAAGGTGTGTCCACCTGCAATCAGCGCAACCGTTTCTTCGTCATTCATGGCCATGCGAGCAAAGGTTTCACGCACATCATGTCCGGAAGCTGCCGGAATAGGTTCTCCATTTGGACCTTCTGGGTTTACATAAATCAAGCCCATCTGCACGGCAGCGAGCGGGTTTTCGAGATCTCGTTCGCCGGAGTAACGTTTGTCGCCCAGCCATTCGCTTTCGGTTCCCCAGTAAATATCCTCTTCCGGCTCCCAGATATCCTCACGTCCGCCCGCGAAGCCAAAGGTTTTGAATCCCATCGACTCCAGCGCACAGTTCCCAGCGAGAATCATCAGGTCGGCCCAGGATATCTTATTGCCGTATTTCTGCTTGATCGGCCAAAGCAACCGGCGTGCTTTATCGAGGTTTACATTATCAGGCCAACTATTGAGGGGCGCGAAGCGTTGATTCCCGGTGCCACCTCCGCCCCTGCCGTCGCCGGTTCGGTAGGTGCCTGCACTGTGCCACGCCATACGGATAAAAAGCCCTCCATAGTGACCGTAATCGGCCGGCCACCAATCTTGCGAGTCAGTCATCAGCGCATAGAGGTCCTGCTTCAGGGCTCCCAGATCGAGTTTCTTGAATTCATCAGCGTAATTAAATTCCTCGCCCATCGGATTGCTCATGGAAGAGTGTTGATGGAGCATATTGAGATTTAACTGGCTTGGCCACCAATCCCGGTTCGACGTGCCGCCACCGCTGGCAGCGGGATTATGATGTACTGGGCACTTGCTATCTTCATTCATAGGGTTGTCTCCTCTTGCTGTGGCAACATTTTCTAAATTTTCCAATAACAGGATTGTACAAGATTTTAGTATAGTTGTAAAATATCAGTTATCTATATAGTCTATAGTTATAAACTATACAAAGGAATATTTCATGGAACTCCACCAACTCGAATACTTTGTTGCTATCACCGAAACGGGCAGTTTCAGTAGGGCGGCTCAACGCTGCAATGTGGCGCAGCCATCCCTCAGCCAACAAATCATCAAACTCGAACATGAGATCGGGCAGCCCCTTTTTGACCGTTTGGGACGCAAAGTGGTGTTGACCGAAGTGGGAAAACGGCTGCTGCCGCGCGCCAATGTCATCCTGGGAGAATTACAGGAAATAAAAGGGGAGCTTCAAACTGAAATTCAAGCGGGTTACGGTAACCTTAGGGTGGGATTTATTCCTACGATTGCCCCGTTTGTATTGCCGCTCGTCATCCGCAGGTTCAGCCAGGAATTCCCCAACGCCACCCTCGAAGTTCACGAAGGCCTGACGGAGGAACTGGTCCAAAAGATCATCGATGCCGATCTGGATGTAGGCATCACCAGTTTACCGATCAACAACAAGAAAATCCACACCGAGGAATTGCTCGTCGAACCCTTGTTAGTTGCCTCCACGCAAAAATTTGAAATTGCGTCGCGGGCTGTCATTCAGGTCAAAGAATTAGATGATTTCCCCTTTATTGCTTTGAGTGAAGTGCATTGTTTGGGTGAACAGGTGCAATCCTTCTGTTACCAACAAGATCTGGAATTAAATATCGTCTGTCATACTTCACAACTGGTCACTGTCCACAATTGCATTGCCTTGGGGCTAGGCGTATCCCTGGTGCCGCAAGCTTTGGCCATCAGCGACACATCTGGAGACATCATTTATCGCACCGTTAGCGACATCGCTCCGAAACGTAAAATCGCGGCTGCTACTCATGCCAGGCGGAACCAGTCGTTTCTAGCATGCCAATTTATAGAGATCGTTCGTTCAGAATATCCATCGAATTAGGAGTTTCTTGCGCTCTGGCGGTGAAAGATGCACTTCATGTTTTGCTTTTTCCTGAACTCAGCTTATCCCTACCCTAAATTTCCATCAAGTCGCGGTGCTAGCTGTTCTTTAGCCGATGCTCAACATGAGCAAAAAACCACTCAAGCACAGTGCGGGGAACACCTTTGCGCGCGCCAAACATTAATTTGCGCCCTACCGGATCGAGAGGGTATATGATTGCCGAAACATCGGTTGTATCTGGCGCTTTTGCGAGTATTGCGACTTCTACCTGGGTGCGATCCCCCAGCACTTTACCGTGAATCGTCTTGCTAAATTTCGCTTCGAGGGTCCCGGCTTTGGGGTCTTGTTTGACAACTTCCCCTTCAAGGCCTTCCACCGCACCCAACGCGGCTGTGAAGACAGCAACAACAGGATGCGAATATGTTTTTGTCTCTTCAATGGTATAGGGCATAGTATTCTCCTTTTGCGGCTACGATCCAGCGAGGAAGGTTTCGGCTTTCTCAACCAGAGTACGGTTGCCAATAAAAACAGGGGTGCGCTGATGAATATCTGTCGGTTGAATATCCAGCAACGATTGCTTACCATCGGATCCATAACCGCCAGCCTGTTCGGCCAGGAAAGCCAGGGGCGCGGCTTCGTATAACAGGCGAATTTTTCCATCCGGCTTGTTATATTCATCGGGGTATCCGAATACCCCGCCGTGAATCAGGTTACGATGGAAGTCGGCGACCATCGAGCCAAGATAACGTTGTGAAAGAATTGGGTTTTGGGAAGCAGAGAGCCAATCAACGTATTGCTTCATTGGCTTGCTCCAGCGCTCCACAGAAGCGTGGTTGAAGCTATAGTATTTGGGTGAATTGGGGAAACGAACCTTTTCATGCGAGAGCAAAAATTCTCCCCAGGCAGGATCAAGCGTAAAGCCATGCACTCCCTGTCCAGCACTATAAACCAACATGGTGCTGGTTCCGTAGAGAATGTATCCCGCAGCGACCATGTCCCGTCCGGGTTGCAAGCAATCTTCCAGGCGGCCGCGGCGCTCATCGTCAAGGGTGCGATATACCCCAAAGATCGTGCCAATGCTGATATTGGTATCAATATTCGAGGAACCATCCAAGGGATCAAAAACCAGCACATAATGCCCCTTGGGGTATTTCGCAGGGATCGGAATCCAATCAGCGCGCTCTTCGGAAACCATAGCGCACAGGCGTCCGGTGTGATCGTTCAGGCGCACAACAACATCGTCGGCATAGACATCCAGTTTGCGTTGTTCTTCACCCTGGACATTAACATTGTCTGCCAAACCCAGAATATCGAGCAAGCCAGCCCGTCGGGTTTGAGAAGCAATGATCTTGGCAGCTAGGGCCAAATCGTACAACAAGGCCGTGAGATCCCCGCGGGCATAATCCGGTTGGGTATCCAGCAAGAAACGTTCGATAGTCACTATTTTGTTGGTTAGCATAATATCAGTGTATCAAATTTGGTGAAATTCTGTCAACGCGACCAGTTGCTTTACCAAGTTGGGAGAGCCGACCGCTGTCCCGCTGAGACTGGCTGCGGCCGCGCCGCAAGCTACTCCCCGGCGCAAAGCCTCCACCAACGGCATCTCCTGGCTCAATCCCCAGACCAGCCCCCCAACCAACGAATCGCCCGCCCCGATGGGATTATGCTCTTCAACTTTAGGGCTTTCCACCAGCCAGTGTTCGTCCGGGGATACCAGCATAGCGCCCTGCTTACCCAGTGAAACAACTACATTGGATACACCCATCTCCTGCAAAACCAGGGCAGCTTCGATAATTTGTGTTTGATTTTCTACGGGCAACCCGGTGATTTTTTGAATTTCAACATCATTGGGTTTGACCAGGAACGGACCAACCGTACTGCCCTGTGACAGGGCTTCTCCGCTGGTGTCGAGGAGGGCGCGAGCACCCG
>JACNJM010000172.1 GCA_014382605.1 Anaerolineae bacterium | reverse complement strand
ACCACCCCCATATATTCCGGCGGACATCTCCGTCATCGGCTTTTTTCAGTAGAGTCGTATATATTTTCAGAAAGATCGAGGAGTTTTTGATATGCCACTGAATATTATTATCGGCACCCAGTGGGGTGATGAAGGTAAAGGCCGCGTGGTAGATTTACTGGCCGGACAGGCCGATTATGTCGCTCGTTATAACGGCGGCGATAACGCCGGGCATACTGTGCAGGTCGGCAAGCAGACTTTCAAGCTGCATCTGATTCCCTCGGGCGTGATCCAACCCCACACGGTTGGCGTGATCGGCAATGGGCTGGTCGTCAACCCGGCGGTGCTGCTGCAAGAAGTCGAAATGTTACGCGCGCTCGACATCGAGATCGGGCCAAAGCGGCTAAAAATTTCGCACGCCGCGCATATTATCACCCCGGCGCACCTGGCGTTGGATGCCGCCCGTGAGCAAGCCCGCGGCATAGGTAAAATCGGCACCACGCTGCGCGGCATCGGCCCGGCCTACAATCATAAGACCGAACGTTCCGGCCTGCGCGTAGAAGCTATGCGCGACCTGGAAAATTTCGCCGAATCCCTCAAAGCACATGTTGAAACCATCAACAAACAACTGACCACTCTCTACAATGCCGAACCGCTGGATGCGCAAGCTGTCACGGAAGAATATGTGAACTACGCACACCAACTCAAACCTTATATCAGCAATGTGTCGATCTTGCTCAGCCAGGCCCTGCAACACGGGGAAAATGTGCTCGCCGAAGGCGCGCAGGGCACGCTGCTTGATCTCGACCACGGAACCTACCCCTATGTGACCAGTTCCAACCCTACTGCGCCGGGCGCACTGGTGGGATTGGGTTTAGGTGTTGGACATATTGGACACGTGATCGGCGTTACAAAATCCTTTCAGACGCGCGTCGGCGAAGGGCCGTTCCCCACCGAAGTTGATGGCTCAACCGCCGGGCGTTTACGCGGCACTGGCGTTAATCCATGGGATGAATTTGGCACCACCACAGGCCGCCCGCGGCGCGTTGGCTGGCTGGATATTGTGCTGCTGCGCTATGCGCTGCGCGTCAACGGTGTCACCGAACTCACCATCACCAAGCTAGATGTGCTCTCCGGGCTGGATGCACTCAAAATTTGCGTGGGCTACCGCGCTGGCGATCAAGTCTATGCCGATCTTCCCCTCGGGCCAACTGATCTGGATTATGAACCCGTCTACGAAGAACTTAACGGCTGGCGGGAAGACATTATGAGCGTGCGAGCGTGGGACGACCTTCCCGCCGCAGCGCAAGCCTACGTGGAGCACATCGAAGCGCTGTGCGGAGTTCCAGCAAAAATGATCTCTGTTGGGCCAGAACGTGAGCAGATTATTCAACGGTAGATACGTTGGCACGTTATACATTCAAACGTGCCAACCTGCTAACCGATTTCTTATGAAAAAGCTCATTGCCATATTCATTCTCATTTTGCTGAACGCGTGTCTCCCCCTTCAGGATTTGCCCGCCGCCGTCACGGAGACGCCCACCCCAACGCAGACCGCCACCCCTACGGTGGTCTGGTTCCCGCCCACGGAGACTCCAACGCCAGGCCCCACGCTGTTACCCAGCGAAACGCCGGTACTACGCCCGGAGGTTGGCGCCCTACTATACAGCGACACCTTTGCCTCCTCCGCGGGTTGGACACTGCTCACAACTACGAATAGCGCTATCTCAGTCGCCAATAACGAAATCACGCTGGCGCTTTCACAGCCCAAAAGCTCTCTCTTCAGCGTGCAAGAAGAGTATTTCTTTAGCGATTTCTACGCTGAAATCACCACCAGCCCCAGTTTATGCAGCGGAGTTGACGAATATGGTCTGCTCTTGCGATACAATAATCCCACCAATTTTTACCGCTTCTCGCTCTCGTGCGATGGACAATTGCGCCTGGATCGGGTCATCAGCGGCACGGCCTCCTCAGCACAGGGCTGGATGCGCAGCGCGGCAGTACCTTCGGCGGCCCCCAGCACATCACGTCTGGGGGTGTGGGCATCGGGGAGGGAACTGCGTTTTTTTGTTAACGATCAATTTCAATTCAGCGTCAGCGACCCATCACTGCGCAACGGGGCGCTGGGCGTATTCGTCCGCTCGGCAGGCGAAACCGCGGTGACGATCAGTTTTTCAGATCTGACCGTATACAATATCGCGCCTTAACGTGACTCTCAATATGTGAAACATCAGCAGCATCCTGGCCGCAACCATTATGCTCTTCATCACCGAATGGCTGCGCGTTGATGCAATACGATTCGCATCTTTTGAATAAGCATCCGTAAATTGAGATTAAAGCAAGAGGAGGCCGCGTAATGATCAAAACGAATACGGGCATCTCGTCAATAGGAACTGTACGGAAATTCCTGAAGGAAGGGACTTGATCAGAAGCAATTATGAGCGTCGTTGACGGCTCATTCGATCATCCATTGGAACTTGAAGAGAAAGCCAGTATGCCTTTCGCTGGGGGAATTATGCAATATGGTTTCCAATGTGGCATGGTATGGGGGGCAGCGCTTGCTGCAGGCGCTCGGGCATATCAACTTGATGGCCCAGGCCCACAAGCAGAGATAAAGGCAGTTCTCGCAGCGCAACGCCTTGTTGAAGCTTTCCGCGCGAACAACCATAGTTTCAACTGTGTCGATATAACCGATTTGGATAAATCATCTTCCGTGAAAGCTATGGTGATGTATTTCCTTGTCAAAGGCGGGACAATAGGCTGTTTTCGCATGGCCGCAAAATATGCGCCAGTAGCATTCGATCAAATTAACACTGCGCTTTCCGAAAATCTTGCTAAAATCCCTGCTGCTCCAGTAAGCTGTGCGTCAATGTTGGCACAAAAAATGGGTGCGTCAGATATGCATACTGTGATGGCCGCGGGACTTGCGGGCGGCATTGGTTTGTGTGGGGGCGCTTGTGGTGCATTGGGGGCTGCAATATGGCTTATATCAATGAAAAATATCACCGACGGAAACAGCTCAGTTGACTTCAACAGCCCAATAGCCGCAGCAGTGGTTGATAACTTTGTGGAATGTACCGAATATGAATTTGAGTGTGCTCAAATTGTCGGAAGGAAATTTGAGAATATTAGCGACCATGCCAATTATATACGCGATGGTGGCTGCTCAAAGATCATTGAAGTGTTAGCAAGCGAAATATAGTCAGTTTGGTATACTGTTCAAAGATAATTCAGAAATGGAATTCAAACCGCAAAAAAGACCTGATATCTTCGACACCCCTACGTTTAGCGCACAAACAAACATAGCTTATGAGTAAACGTAAATATCGCAACCGACTAAACGATCTCGACACCAAAGACTGGCTCAAGTTCCAAAAATCGTGGTTTGTGCACAATCCGCCGCCGCGTAAAAAAGACGTATTGCAGCACCCAGCCAAGTACCCTGAAACTTTAGTACAGGAATTCATCGAGTTTTTTACCAAACAAGAACAGGTAGTTTTCGACCCTATGGCAGGCACAGGCAGCACACTAATTGCAGCGCTGCGCGCGGGACGGCACAGCTACGGTATTGAGCTTAATCCAACCTACGCCGAGATGGCGCGGCAGATGCTGCTAGGTGAACGCACAACCTTGGGGGATACCAGAAACCCATTGATTGCTGAAGTCATCACTGGCAACTCCACCCAAATTGCAAAAATCATCCCTGAGTTCGACATCCCCCTCATTGATTACGTCATCACATCCCCCCCCTATTGGGATATGCTCAGCGCCAAAGGCGCGGAAACCCAGAAAAAACGCCGCGAAGACGATTCGCTGGATGTAATCTATTCCGACCATCCCGACGATTTGGGCAATATCCCCGATTACGAACATTTCCTGAATATGCTCGTGCGGATTTATATCAAAATGAAGCCGTTTCTGAAACCACGGGCGTATATCACGATTATCGTAAAAAATGTGAAGAAAGGCGGCAAAATGTACCCGCTGGCCTGGGATTTGGCCCGCCGGATGGATGGCACGTACACGCTCAAAGACGAAAAAATCTGGTGCCAGGATAATATTCGCCTGTTTCCCTACGGGATGGGCAACGCCTGGGTGAGTAATACGTTTCATCATTATTGTTTGCAGTTTCGGAATGAGTAGGAAAAATTCTTGCCACTAAGGCACGCAGAAAAAAGAACTTTGCGTCTTGGTGGTGAGTAACACAAAAACGAGAGTATTGACTGTCCCTATGGTCTCCACTTCTGACTTCATTCTGTACACATACACACCCGATATGACCCAGGCGGGGATTGCGTATGCCTGTAAGTCGTTACATTTTACCTACAACCGCATGGGCACATCGCCAGTGAAGCGTTTGCAGCGCATTGTGGCCGGGGTAGCGGTAGAGTTGGCTTTCCGACGCTTACTGGCCACAGAGCAAATTCCCCACGACAATCTGGGAGCCACCCCTTTCACCGATCCTGACCGTTATGATATTGCCATCGGCGGGCGGCGCTGCGACATTAAGAGTTTCTTGCTCACGCACAAAGCGCGTATCAGCCAGGTGCGTCATCAACCCGCCGATTTGCTGGAAGCGCAGGCATTGGTACCGCTCGACCAGATCAAGGCAGACCGCGGCGCTAATGAGGATATGTATATCTTTGCCTTCCTCAACACGCTGTTGACACCCAATCAGGAAACGCTAAAAAAAGCACTCGATGCCGAGCAGCCGGTATATCTCATCTACACGCTGCCCAAACGCTGGGCACGCCCCCAGGCGTGGCAACCATTGGGCGCGCTTTCGCTCAAGAGCAATGCAAGTCACATAATAAAAATTGAACTCAACGGACAAGACCAGATGCGTTCGCCCCAAAAAGAACAATTCATACTGCGCCCCGGCCAACGCGTCACCGCCCGAAAAACATTTTTTGCCCTGAATTCGCTGCACAGTCCGCAACACGCCGATGGGCAGATCGGTATTCATAGCCCAACGCTCAAAGAAACACAAATCGTCCAACCGCTGGATTGGGGTAATATCTGGGTGTATGGCATGGAGATTATTTTTTGCGGATATATGTCCCGGGGTGAGTTCCGCCAAAAAGCGGAGACACTGCCCGCGGGTTCGCGCGTGTTCCAGTATCCACGCACGCGCACCCCGAACCTGTCCCTGCCCATGAAGGCGCTCTACCCCCTGGGGGAGTTATTTCAGCAGGCTAAAGCGTGGCAAAAATAAATTAAGCTTTCCGAAACTTCATGAAACTCTTTTCAACCTGCCAGGTTTGCAGAAAACTCACGGCTTTCTTAAAGTCGAAACAGAAAAGCAATTGTACCGCTGAGAACGCCAAGAACGCAGAGAAAAGCATAAAAAATGTACGGGTCAATAGTCGTATGAACACATCTCACGCAA
>JACNJM010000158.1 GCA_014382605.1 Anaerolineae bacterium | reverse complement strand
ACCGCCCTGATACGGCGCCGCCCCGACAATATCCTCGCCGGGCTGGTGGGCGTGCCGGTGGGAAAGAGGATGAGCAGAGACGAATACGCGGCGGCGCGGGGATTAGCCTACTACCTCATGAATCGTCGACCGGACGGGGCGTCCTTGATACGGCTATACCTCGCTGTCGTCCGATCCGGACCGGCCGATGAAATTAATCGCTTGTCGACGTAACGAAACAGAAATCCGCCGCTCCATCATCACTTCAACCAGCACCGAGCCAACATGCGAACACATATTAAAGAGCGCGGCGATCTGGGAATTCGCAGAAGCATCAAATTCGGCCACTTCTAATACAGCCAGAACCGTACCGCGCCCCATCACCGAACAATGCCCCTTGAGATGACCGCGCACGCTCTCTGGCGGTCGCTCCCCCATGATCGGGGTCAACAAGTCACCCAGCGCCTGGATAACGCGTTTGCGAAATTTTATATCTGGATCGATTAAACGCGTCGCCAGAACATAGGCCACCAATGGCGAAAAACGCGGCGCATCCAGTTCTAATAAGTGATCCAGATTTCTATGTCGATCCGCAGCCCGCGGTGATGCGATCCCCTCGAGCGCCTGCCATACCGCCGGGAAAAGCTCGGTCATGCCGCTGGCGATATTTTCATCTTCGAATAATGCAATTTGGGAAAGTAGAACTTCAGACATGCAGGCAGTATACCGCACAAGCGTAATCTGTTGTAGAGATTTCTCACAGGAGGTCTATCATGAAAAACTCGCCCGTATTATTCACAATTATTGGATTCAGTCTGCTGATCGCGGCGTGTCAGGCAGCGCCCCCCGCAGAACCTACAGCCTACCCAACCTACACGCCCTATCCAACTTACACCCCCGCAGCAAATACGCAAACTGACAATATGGCTTTTGTCTTTGCGCTCACCCGCGCGGTATATTTTGATACGGACGATACCGGCAACGCCTGCAGCGAGGCCTTTGGTCCTGGTTGGCGCACCACAGATTGGAGCGATCTGGCTGCTTATGTTGATAGCGGGTATTCGCTTGAGACTCTCAACGAATCGCTGAATGGACTCGAGCAAGCCTGGGTTTCGCTAGACGGGGAGGCGTGGTATTCGCAACAGCGGCGCTATTTTGTTGAGGTGCATAATCGCACGCTTCCCGATGGCTGGTTGACACATGCCGAGCTGGACGAGCACTATCTCGATTTAGGCTCCTGGTACGATATGGAAATCCCGGTGCTGTGCATCCAAAGCGATGAGACTCCTTTGGGCGCAGAATCCGCATCGGAGGCAGATGCCAGCCCCCAAACACCGGAATCACCCCCCACTTTCGCGCTGCGCTTCCATGCTATTTATCCCTGCGGCGAATGGCCGAACTACGCAGTCTTCGAAGTCGAAAGTACATCCATCTGGATTCTGCAATCCGCCCATTTCGAGATATTCGACAACACAAACAATCAGGCCGTCTATAGTGGTAATAATGACCGCCCGTTTCTAAAAGAGAACGAATGCCCACCGGGCGATACCATTCTGCCGCCTTATAATACCCGTTACCTAGCTGCCAATCTCCATGAGCCTGACGCGGGCACGGAATTTTCTGCGGCAATTACCCTGTGCACTGAAGAAGGCATTCAGGGCGAATGCGTCACGGAAGTTATCGATTTTGTCTTTGAAGACCAAGAAATCCCCTTTGCAGGCATCTGGAAAAATGAACCCACCGGCATGATGCTCGAAATCAGCGAGACTACTTTGGTGCAACGTTTTTCTTATCAGAGCGCTATGCGAGAGATTCACTACACAATCGTGTCTTATGATGCTGTTGAAGGCCATCTCGATTTACTGACCGAGCGAGTAATGCAAGCCGGTGAAGAAGTTGAGTACGATTGGGCGCCCGAACAGTATCTCTCATACATCATCACGAGTGATGTAATGAAAATGTTCATTGGGCCAAACCCGTATCCTGTGGCTGCTTCCGGAGTCAGCTATACGCGACAGGGCACAACCGCGCCGGAAGCAGCACAACCCCCGGAAGGCGAGCCGTCGTTTGAAGCTGCCTTCGCAGGTACACACCCCTGCGGCAATTGGCCCCAGTATGCGGCATTTCAAATTGAGAACACTTCCGCCCATACGTTTGAGTCTGTTTCGCTAATTATCAACGACATCACCAATGACACGCATGTTTACGGTGGCAGCAATGATCGTGGTTTTGTGGAAGCCGCGGGCTGCCCGCCCGGCGAATCGTCCCTGCCGCCGAATAGCAGCGCCCAGGTCGCAGCCAATATCCACGAGCCAGAACCCGGCACCGAATTTGAGGCCATACTAAAATTATGCACGCAAGATGCCGCGGAAGGCGAATGCGTCAGCCAAAAGGTTCATTTCACTTTTGATGAATAGGCGCTCGCCAATCACACTACCGCCAGCGTTCAGGCAACGAATTTCAAACACCTTTCAACAAGCCGGGGAGGCGTGGTTGCAGAATTTTGCAACCACGCTCGATAAATTTTGCCAGCGTTGGCGGCTGAGGTTATGCCCGCCTTTTGAACAACTCTCCTATAGTCCAGCCAGTTTTATTCCCCATTCCAGCGATAACGCGATAAATCCACACGCCCGCGATCGTCAAAAATTACCCCCTCTGCCTGGAGCAATTCACGCTGAATCTGTGCACCCGCCCGCGCGCTCACCATCCCTTTTGCATTAATCACCCGCTGCCAGGGAATATCTTCCGGGCAAGCCGCCATTGCACCCCCCACCCAGCGCGCCCCAAACGCCAGATAGCTCTGCATATTCATCTCGCCGGGCGGAGCGAGCATTTCGGCAATTTGTCCATAAGTCATCACTCGACCCACGGGTATTCGTCGCACCAGCGCCCAGACCTGCTCCTGAAATTTGGCTTTCGTTGCGGGGTTGAGATATTGTGCAGACATAAAAATTCCTGAATACATGACTGCTCAGGCTAACGCCTCAGCAAAGAGAATTCCACCCTTTCTTTTCGAGACTGAGTAGTCGCCTGAGTACAACAAAAAATGAAACTTTCCCAAATTATACCCAATCTTCATTCTACCCACAATTCAGACATAAATGGTAAACTTCAACTCATGAATTTTTTCAGACGCGCTTTCTTTAATTTTTGGTACTATCGCCAACCGCCCTGGGATACAAGCATTTCGCCCCCAGAGCTTCTGGCTTATATCCGCAGGCATCCCCCTGGCCGAGCGCTTGATATCGGTTGTGGAACCGGCACAAATGTTATTACACTGGCGCAACACGGCTGGCACGTTATCGGAGTCGATTTTGCGTCCAAGGCCATCCGCAGCGCCCGCAAAAAAAAACGTCATGCCGAGATCAATGTGCAATTCCATGTAGATGATGCACGCTACTTGCGCAAAGTGCAACCCGATTTCGATTTTGTTCTGGATATTGGCTGCTTTCACAGCCTGGATGATGATGGCAAAGCACGCTACGCGCAGCGCGTGGATGATCTGCTCAAGCCGGGAGGCGACTTTTTGATTTATCTATTTTTCAAAGAGAATGCGGCGGCCTTCTCCGGGGCTGTTGAGGCAGATTTGGCGCATTTCGCGTCCCAATGGGAATTGATCTCCCGCGCGAATGGCTCCGAACGCAATGAGCGCCCCTCGGCGTGGCTGCACTATTCAAAGCCTGTTGTATGAGATTGTTATTCTTGTTTCTTGATGGGGTTGGATTAGGGGACGATGATCCCGACCTGAACCCATTCGCGCGGGCCAGGATGCCCAACCTGGTCAATTTACTCGCTGGTCAATGCCTACACGCCCTCGAGGGAAAACTACCCTTCCACGGAGTACGCGCCAGCCTCGTGCCCATCGACGCATGTCTGGGCATCCCCGGTTTGCCCCAATCCGCCAGCGGTCAGGCCACCCTGCTCACCGGGGAAAATATCCCCAAACTGATTGGCGAACATTATGGCCCTAAGCCAAATGCCGCCATCCGCGCAATTCTTGAAAGCGACAATATCTTCAAGCGCCTGCAAACATCCGGGCAGCGCGCGGCTCTGATCAATGCCTTCCCGAATGGCTATTTTGCAGGCATTCAATCTGGCAAACGCTTGCCCGGAGCGATTGCAATGGCGGCGCGCGGCGCAAAGATTCCCCTCAAGACCGAAGCCGACCTGCTCGCGGGGAATGCGCTTTCTGCGGATTTCACTGCATCGGGCTGGCACGAGCATTTAGATTACACACATATCCCCATCCTGACTCCTGCAGAAGCCGGGGGCCGATTAGCCGCACTCGCCGAAGGATATGAGTTGACTTTTTTCGAATACTGGCTCAGCGATGCTTTGGGCCACCGTAGAGATATGGTTGCAGCCTGCGAGCGGCTGGAAGAATTTGATGCTATGCTGGGCGGCCTGCTAAAAACCTGGGATGATGACCAGGGGCTAATACTGATTACATCTGATCATGGCAATCTCGAAGATTTGAGTACCCGCCGTCACACCAACAATCCAGTGCCGGGATTGGTCATCGGGGCAGCGGGTTTGCGACATCCGTTCTCGGAGAGATTGCACAACCTGGCCGATATTGCGCCAGCCATACGGGATTTCTTCGCAGTATAAGGTTGTTATTCGATCACTCCGCATCAAAAAAAACAGTCCCCGATATTTTGCTCATCGGGGACTGTTTTTTTGATGCTGTTTTTTCTTACGAAGGCTATCCGATCGCCACTAGAAAATCATGCGCCTTCTTTGTGCTGCCTCACCAACTCGCGGCGCAAGATTTTGCCAACATTAGTCTTTGGCAATTCATCGCGAAATTCAATCTGGCTGGGCACTTTATAGGCTGCCATATTTTCTTTGCAAAATGCGCGAATCTCTTCAACAGTGGCCTCTTCACCCGGTATCAACACAATCCAGGCCTTGACAGTCTCGCCCCGTTTCGGGTCCGGGATGCCGGCCACGCCAACCTCAAACACTTTTGGATGATCGGTAATCACTTCTTCAACCTCGCGCGGCCACACCTGGAACCCGCCAGGTTTGATCAGCTCTTTTTTGCGATCAACAATGTAGAAATAGCCATCATCATCCATGCGGCCAATATCACCCGTATACAACCAGCCATCGCGCAGCGAATTCTGCGTTTCTGTGGGCATATTATGATAACCCTTGAAAATCTGGGGGCCTTTTAGCACGATTTCGCCAATTTCGCCTGGCGGTAGAACAGTCACCTCATCATCGAGGCTGATAATGCGCGCCTCCACATCGGGCAGTGGCAAGCCAATCGAACCAGCGCGATTCTCACCCTGTAACGGATTGCACGTTGCCGCGGTCGGCGACTCGGAAAGGCCGTAGCCCTCGAAAACAAGTCCACCCGTCAGGGCTTCAAATTTTTCTTTAGTTTCCCGCATCAACGGCGCCGACCCCGAGATACATGCTTTGATTGAACTCAAATCATATTTTCCTGCCAGAACATCGGGCCAATTATTGATAGCGTTATATAGTGTGGGCACGCCGGGGAAAATAGTACAACGATATTTTTGCAGGTTCTCCAGATCGTCCTTAATATCGCGGGCATTCGGAACCATAACCAAAGCGGCCCCACACGCGAAGCCAAAATTCATCCCGGCCACCATGCCATAGACATGGTAAAGCGGAATTGCCATCAGCACAACTTCCTCACCATCGATGGCGCTGGGCATCCAGAGACGAATCTGCAACGCATTGGCTACCAGATTGCGGTGCATTGCGATGGCGCCTTTTGGCACGCCAGTTGTACCGCCACTATACTGAAAAACGGCATCATCATCGGGGCCAACATCCACCTTGGGGCGATCTTCCGGCTTAAACTTTGCCAGCATATCTGGCATCCAAATATCGCCCTCGCCCAATTGCACACGAAAACCGCTCTTCTTCTCCTTGAGTAGAGTGAAAAGAAAAGCGGTAACTGGCGGTAAAGTCTCTTTGATATTGGTAACAACAATCTTCTTTATTCCAGTTTTGGGTTGTACGCTCTTGACAATATTGTAGAAATTACTCATCACCACCATAACTTCTACGCCAGCATCGTTGACCTGATGCTCGATTTCGCGTTCCGTGTACAACGGATTCATGGCCACAACAACCGCCCCAATTTTGAGCGCCCCATAATACGCCATCACAAATTGCGGCGTATTGGGAATAATAATCCCAATACGGTCGCCCTTTTTTACTCCCAGGTCTGCCAAACCCGCAGCAAACTGGTCGGTAATATCATTCATTTCTTTGTAGGAGATTTTGGCGCCTTTAAAAATCGTGCAGGGCTTATCAGCATACTTCTTGGCGCCATCTTCGAGAAAATAAAACAATGGAACTGCTGGATAATCAATTGATTTTGGAACTCCCTCATCGTATATCTCTAACCAGGGACGATCGCTCATGTTTTTGCTCCTTTGTCAAACAATGATTTGAGGTGATGACGATATGGCGATTATAATGCAGGTCATCCACCCCACTCAAACTTGCACAACTCCACTCTCACAAGAATAGTATAGATATTTCTGTAACAAATGTCAAACTATTTCGCAAACTCAATCTTTATCCACCCGAAAACGCTGCACAACAGCCACCAGCTGATGTAAAGAATCGGCAGCATTTGCGGGAAACCACTGGATCAGCGGGTCGTCTTCTTTAAACCAGTTGGCTTGGCGTCTCACAAAGCGCCGCGTAATGCGTTTCATTTGCACAACAACTTCTTCGAGCGAAATTTCTCCAGCGAGATACTGAATCACCTGACGATAGCCAATCGCAGACAAGGATGGCAACTCGGCAGTGTAACCCCGATCAAGCAGGTTTTGTGTCTCTGCAATAAGACCATCCGCCAGCATTTTATGGATGCGGGCGTCGATGCGCGCGTACAACTCCGGGCGTGGACGCTGCAACCCCAGCATCAACACCCGATAGGGTGACGGGCCGGACTCCCTCAGGGTGGAGAATAATTGCCCGGTGGTGAGAATCACCTCCAGGGCGCGTACGCTACGGCGCATATTTTGCGGCTCCATGCGGGCGGCGGCTTCCGGGTCCAGTTTCTGTAAACGGGTGTACAAGACCTGCGGGCCAATATCCCCCGCCCAATTTTCTAACGCCGCACGCAGGCGCGGATCAGGTTCTACTTCGGGAACGCGCCAACCCTCCACCAACGCCCGGATGTATTGTCCGGTTCCCCCAACTAACAGGGGCAAGCGCCCGCGGGCGCAAATATCCAGCACCGCGGTCTGAACAGCCTGCAAGTACATCGCCAGGCTCCAAACCTCATCAGGATTGGCAACATCCACCAAATGGTGCGGCACGCGGCGTTGTTCCTCAGCTGTGGGCTTGGCTGTGCCAATATCCATGCCCCGATATAAAAGCCGCGAATCTGCCGAGATAATTTCCCCATTGATCTGTTCGGCCAACTGCAAAGATAGCTCCGTTTTCCCAACTGCGGTCGGGCCAAGCAAGATAATCAGCGGTAGTTTTTTATCAGGCAGAACAAATGTCATCGTTAGTTTTAGATATTCTCGAAATGTACCAACTGAGGTTGGGCATTGGCATCGGTACGCAAAATAGCAACCACATCAATCTGCCAATCTTTCTCCCAGTGGTGCTCTTGCACATACAAGTTTGCGGCATCGTAAAGATGCTGGCGCTTTTGCGGGGTTACGGCTTCTTCGGGGTAGCCAAAAGCGCTGGATGAACGCGTCTTCACTTCGACAAAAACAAGCCGTTCGTGCTGCTGCGCGACCAGGTCAATTTCGCCATAAGGGGTGCGGTAGTTGCGCGCCAGAATCGAATACCCTTGTTTGTGCAAAAATTCAGCGGCATACGCTTCGCCCCATTTACCGAATGCGATACGATGATCCATAGCTTCAATCATACCAAATGTGGGATGGCTTTCAGACCAACAATTGGGTTAGACGCTTCGTCAGCCAGATTTTTCGTCGCGCTGTAGCAGGGCGGTTTCGAGGTGACAAATCTTCTGTTGGGATCATATTGCTAATTTCCTATGTTGAGTACCGATAAATTTGGAAGTGCGCACATCTTACCATACAGGAATGTAAACTGAGCCTATAAATCTCGGAAAGTAATTTTGCAAAAAGGGCTTCACAACTTCCAAATATGTGCTAAACTATAGTGCTTGTTTAACAGAAGTTCTCAAATAAAGATTCACCCTTGATTTGGAACCCATGCGAAACCTAGCAAATCTTCAACGAAAGGAGTTCCAAATCATGGCAAAAGAACAAGGTACTGTAAAATGGTTCAACGGCTCGAAGGGCTACGGCTTTATCGAGCGCGACGCTGGTGGCGATGTTTTCGTCCACTTCAATGCGATCATCGGTGAGGGTTTCAAATCCCTCGATGAAGGTCAGCGCGTAGAGTTTGAGGTCGTGCAAGGGCAGAAAGGCCCCCAGGCACAAGACGTCGTAGCTCTATAATATAACCTACAGAAGTCAAAAACAGGACAGCTAGATTAGCTGTCCTGTTTTTATTTGTGACGTCCATTTTTAGTATTGCGCATCATTCAGCACAAATTCATCTATTGACGTACGCGCGACTCTCCGATAAACTATACGCAACATAAGTTGCCTATACGAAATTTCCATGAGGAGATTCGCATGACCGAGCAAAATACCGCCCACATCACCGCCCAAACGACCCTTATCCCCGCCATCAATGGCTGGAAGATTTATCTGCAAGACCAGGGGAATTCCCCTCACACGCTAAAGGCCTTCATCGGCGACGCAGAATTATTAGCCTCCTACCTTCCTCCCGACCGCACATTGGGTTCAATCACCACCAACGATCTAAACAATTTTCTCGAATGGATGCTCACCGAACGCGGCGTGCCTTGCAGTCCAAAAACGCTGGCGCGTCGCATCACTTCGATCAAAGCATTTTTCCGCTGGCTGCACAACAAGGCAGTTATTTTTGTCGATCCGGCAGAAAAGGTGGTGCAAAAATCGGTGCGCAGCCCGCTACCCGAAGTACTTACTCCAGATGAGGTTGAAGCCGTCATCACAGTAGCAGAACGCTTTGCCCTCGCCGCAAAACCGGATACACGCCATATCGCTTTACTCACGCTGCTTCTGGCAACGGGCATCAAAAAAAGCGAGTGTCTTACTCTCAGTCCAAATCATATTCAGTGGGATGCGCCCAACGGGCCACTACTATTCGTACGCTACGCTGCCCCCAAAAACCGCTACAAAGAACGTAAAATCGAATTGCCCGCGGATTGGGAAAAAATCTACCACCGCTACGCAGCCCAACACAACCTGGGCGAGAAGTTATTCCCATGGTCGCAGCGCCGCCTGGAATATCTGCTCGAAGATTTAAGCAAGGAAGCCGGACTTGAAAAACATCTTTCGTTCAGCATGTGCCGCTGGACCTGCGCGCTGACCGACATGCAATCCGGCATGGAGTTTGACAAGATACGCCAAAAACTAGGGGTTTCAAAAGTCCAATGGCGCGAACTGAGCCAAAAGCTCATGCGCCTGGCCAACTAAGCCGCGACCGAAAAACGCAAAACCCTAAGGGTTTTTGGAAATTCTGAAGGTTTCATCGCTGCGTGGAATGATGTGTACGGCGCTGGCCTTGAAGGTCGCCGTGATTACCGCGCCGGGCTCCAAACGCATTGCTTGTGCCGACGAACGCGTAACCAATGCCACCAATATAAAGCCGCAATCCAGTACCACACGCACCAGCGGGCCACCCGGCAGAATTTGCTTCACACGGCCCCGAAGCAAATTGCGCGCGCTGGATGATGGCAGGTCGGCCTGCTTCCAAAGCGTGATATCTTCGGGACGCAAGCACGCATACACCTGTTGATTGAACTGCGCGTGCCCCACAGCCTCAATGCGCTGCGCGCCTACATCGACACTAATCTGCCCATTTTGCGCTGCAACCACCCGCCCAGGTAGCACCGTCTCAACCCCCACAAAGGCAGCTACATCCAAATCCGAAGGTGCAGTAAACACCGCTTCAGGCGTTCCCTGCTGGCGCAATTCGCCCGCCAAAATCACCGCCACGCCATCCCCCAAGAACAAAGCTTCATCCAGATCGTGCGTGACTAAAACGGTTGTGATCTGCGTTTCAGCCAGCAGCGCCGAGAGATCATCCAGCAGACGCTTGCGCGTGGGAGGATCGAGCGCCGAAAAAGGCTCATCGAGCAGTAGCAATTCCGGCTCCAGGGCCAATGCCCGCGCCAGGCTAACGCGCTGCGCTTCGCCTCCCGAAAGTTCGGTCGCACGCCGATGCTTGAGTTCGGCAATTCCCAGACGCGCCAGCCATTTTTCAACCCGTGACCGGATTTCATGTTTTCCAAAACCGCGGAAACGCAGACCGGCGGCTACATTGTCGAAGACGGATGTGTCGAACAAAAGTGGATCCTGCAAAACCAGGGCGACTTTGCGCCGGTAAGCGAGATCGGACTCGCTCGCGGGCGGATTGCCATTGAAAAAGATTTCGCCACGCTCCAGAGGCAACAACCGGGCGAGAGCGAGCAGCAATGAGCTTTTCCCCGCGCCATTGGGACCAACCACCGCCAACACTGCGCTCTTCCCGATGGTCAGAGCATCAATCCGCAAAATCGGTTGCCCGCCGCGCACTACCCGCAAATTGCGAATTTCCACCAGGGGCGCAGTCATCGGCGCACTCCCCGTTGCTGAATCCACGTCAAAGCCCAATTGACCAGGAAGGTAATTGTCAGCAGCAATACCCCTAACGCAATCGCAATATCGAAGTTGCCCTTGCCGGTTTCGAGCACAATCGCCGTCGTCAGCACGCGCGTCTGATAGCGGATATTGCCCCCGACCATCATGGACGCGCCTACCTCCGAAATCACCGAGCCAAAGCCCGCCATTAACGCTGCCAACAGGGGTAGTCGCGCCTCCCGCCAGAGCGTCCCGATCATTTGCAGGCGCGAGGCGCCAAGCCCGTAGAGTTGCAGCCGCAGGCGCGGATCCAGCGCTTGCAGCGCGGCCGCGGTCAACCCGGTGACCACCGGCGCAGAAATCACGGTTTGCGCGATGATAATCGCTGCGGGGGTGTAGATCAATTTCAGATCACCCAGCGGGCCAGAGCGCCACAACAACATCGCCACGATCAGGCCAACCACCACGGGTGGAAGACCCATACCGGTATTGACGATACTGAGAAAAAAAGAGCGCCCCGGAAATTTTCCCAGCGCCAGCACGGTACCCAGTGGCAACCCGATGACTAAACTGATGCACGTTGCTAACGCCGAGATTTTCAGCGATAGGATCGTTATTTGGAAAACTTCGGCATCAATGATCATGATAGGGAACCCTAAAGCAAGGCTGACAGGGCTTTGCCCCGTCAGCCTTGCTTTAGGCATCTTCTTACTCCAGGCCTAAATCGGCGTCGGTTTTGTCAGCATCGGGGAAGAAGAGCGGCTGACCATACGCTTCTACGCCAAATTCCTTGATCACAGCCTGTATTTCAGCGCTAATCATGAAATTGGCAAAGGCCAGCGCGCCATCAAAGTTAATATCCACCCATTTTTCGGGATTTACCGTCATAACGTGGTAAACATTGAGCAGCACGCCATCGCCTTCGACGAGGATTTCCAAATCGAGGTTGGCCTGATTGGCGAGATAGGTTGCCCGGTCGGTGAGGGTATAAGCCAATTTCTCCGAAGCAATTACTAACGTGGCGCCCATGCCCTGCCCAGATTCAACATACCAGGCAGGCTTGGCGTCGTTGGGTTTGTAAGCCGTTGCCTCCCAGATGCTCAACTCTTTTTTATTGGTGCCAGAGTCGTCGCCGCGCGAGACAAATATCGCTTCGGAGGCAGCAATCAGGGCAAAAGCATCCGCAGCAACAGCGTTGCCCCGAATGCCCGCCGGGTCATCCGCCGGACCAACGATAACAAAGTCGTTATGCATCACCAGGAGGCGATCTTTGCAGTCACCGGACTCCATCAATACCAGTTCCGAAGTCGGCGCATGAACCAGCAACACATCGGCGTTACCTTCTTCGGCCATCGCCAGAGCTGCGCCGGTTCCTACGGCCACCGTTTGGACCATATAGCCGGTCTGCGCCTCGAACATGGGAACCAGCACATCCAGCAAGCCAGAATCTTGCGTCGATGTGGTCGTTGCCAGAATCAGTTCAGGAATTGCAGGGGGTGCGATTTCGACGGGTTCATCAACCGCTGGCCCGCCACAGGCTGTCAACGCTAATGGGATAACCAGGCTAAAAAGGATAAGTATTTTCAATAGATGTTGTTTTTTCATTGAAATCTCCTATGACTTTTGATTGGGTTTTTACTGCCGCAAACGGGCAAGCAAAACCCAATTCCTTTATTGAATATCGTTTTCGCACTCACAAAATAATTTCTTCGCCGGCAGCCTGAGTTTCATACCCAGCCAAACCGCCCACAGCAGTCCGAAAACTGCTGCTTGTGATTACATCAAACACGGGCGCCAGCAGCGCCGAATCGGCATCATCGCCGGAGAACACCAGATCGTAACGTTCATCGAACAGGGGAATAAAATCAAGCCCGCGGGCCCGCGCTGCGGCCAGTACTGCCACGCCTGCATCAGCCTGACCGGATGCCACCGCATCGGCCACGCCCAAATGCGTATCGGCAACCTGCTCGTAGCCCAGAATCACCTGCGGAGGAATCTCCAACGCTTTCAGCTGCGCATCCAGCCACAGCCGCGTCCCCGAACCGCGCTGCCGATTGATAAACCGCACCTCGGGAGCCACCAAATCTTCCACGCCTTCAAGCTCCAGCGGATTCCCTGATGCGACCAGCAAACCCTGTTGACGACGCGTCAACGTCACCACGCGCATCGCCTGCCCAGGGAAAAGATGACGCACATACGGGGTGTTATATTCCCCGCTGGGCAGGTCCAGCAAATGACAGCCCGCCAACTGGCAAATGCCCTGGCGCAACGCGATCAATCCATCCAGGCTGCCCACCGGCAAGGTAAACATCGCCGGGCCGTCCCCATCCTCCCGCAATAAGTCTGCCAGCAAATTCAAAGCCAGATCATCGCTGCCCGAAACCAGCAGCGACGGGCGCGTTCCCCGTTCAGGCAAAATTGCCACTTGAATCGTAAAAGCCGCCGCCGTGGCTTGATAAAATTTCTCTGTATAATGGCCCACTTTTTGCGTGTGCGTGAGCGTAACCAGTCCAGCGCTCTCCAACTGCTTTACATGGTAGCGCGCCTTTGCCGGATGCACATCCAATATTTTCCCCAAATGCGTGAGTGTGGCGGGGCGCGCCATCAAGGCGCGCAAAATTGCCAGACGGCGCGTGTCCGAGAGCATTTTTATGGCTTCATATTCCGAAATCGTTTTCAAGGGTAACATGGAGTACCTACGTTAAAAATTATTTTAACGTAGGTATTTTACCCCGAATTTCCCACCCGTCAATTACGTAGCAATAACTCTACAAAAAGTACGCTCGCGCTCCCCCGGGCAATCCGAAACTCATGCGAGCCGCGCAACCCAGGCAGCCAGGCAATTCTGTTATCCAGCAACACAATCGGCCAGTGCGCCCGCACCCGTTGAGGGAGTTTGGCGTTTATCATCAGGTCTGAAATCTTGGCCGACGCGCCATCCATGCCCAGGGGTTGGATTCGATCCCCCGGGCGGCGCGTCCGGATTTGTATGTGGGCGGGTTGCTGTCTACGGAGAGCAATCCACGCCCGATAGGGGTCGCTGTTTTCGAGGGCCAGCGCACGCGCTTTTTCTACATCGTCAAGGATTTCGCAGCGCAACACCCAGCCGCCGGGCAACACAAGCTCGCCAGGAGCGGGAATATCAAGCACAACGGCTGCTTGCTCAAGCTGTGGCCACAACCTGGATGGGAGTTCGGCATTCTCCGCAGCCAGATAGAAACGCCCGGCTTCACTAAAAACGCGCAACCCCATCACCAGATCGGCTATGCCCGCCTCATCGTGCAGCACTGCCAGGGCGCGTGCCACAGCGCCAAATCCTACAGCGCGCAGGTCTTCGATCAGTTGCCCCGCCGCCCAACGGATCAGCCGCCGTTGAATCCCCAAATGCTGCCCGGAAAGCTTGCGCGCATCAAAAGCCAGAAATCCCTGGCCCTGTTCGATAAGCGTCTCGCGCCGCGCCTGTGTAGTTAGACTAACAAGGACATCTTCATCAGCGGCGAGAATATCAGCCATCTGCCCCAGGCGTTGGCCCATGCCGGGAACGAGTTCATCTAAATTGGGCAAAGTTTCATGGCGCAAGCGGTTGCGGAATAATGTTGTATCGAAATTGCTGGAGTCTTCAACCGGCTCCAGCCCGCGTTCAGCACAGTACGCGATAATTTCCACGCGTGACACGCCCAATAATGGACGCAACAATGGGATTTCATCGCTCCAGGGGTTAGGCAGCAGATAGGGACGCATACCTTTTAGTCCGGTCAGTCCACTACCGCGCAAAAAATGCATCAACACAGTTTCAGCCTGATCATCAGCATGATGCCCAACCGCCACGGCCTGCGCGCCGAGACGCTGCGCCTGTTTGAAGAGGAAGTTATAGCGACACACGCGTGCGGCTTCTTCAATCGAAAGTCGATTCTGCCGGGCATAGAGAGCCACGTCAATCGCCTCAGAGACAAAGGGAATCTTCAGGGTTTCAGCAACCCAGGCCACCCTGTGCGCGTCCGCGCCTGCTTCGGGGCGTAATCCATGATTTATATGAGCGGCGACTACAGGCAACTCGCTGCGGCAAAATAAATCCAACAAAACCAGGCTGTCTGCGCCGCCAGAAATGCCCACCAGGGTTAGTACATGAGAATCCAGTGAATATTCTTTAAGTTTGGCCTGAAAATCAGCTAGGAACATGCAAAAATTATAACGTACAAACAGAATCTTAAGGTTTTCAGTACCAAAGTGTTAGAGCAAGTTTTTTAATTATTCATTAAAATCAGGTATACTAGTGTTACGCGATCGATATTTGCGATTGGGTTTTTCTGGAGGAGAAAATAATGGCCGATAAAGTTCTCATTGTGGATGATGATGTTGAAACCCTACGGCTGGTAGGGTTAATGCTCGAACGCCAGGGGTATAATATTAGCGCAGCCGATAACGGAGAACGCGCCATAAAGCGGGCGCAAGCCGACCGCCCAGACCTGGTTCTACTCGATGTGATGATGCCCGATATGAGCGGCTATGAAGTCGCCAAACAATTACGCGCCAGCGAGATTACTGCCAATGTGCCCATCATCATGTTCACAGCCAAAGCTCAGGTAGATGATCGAATTGAAGGGCTTGAATCGGGAGCCGACGCTTATTTAACCAAACCAACCCAGCCACGTGAATTGCTCGCACAAGTGAAGGCATTGCTGGCACGCTCGAAAGCAGCACGCACGGCTCAGGCTATGGGAAAAGCTCCTGAATCGCGCGGGCGCACGATAGGCATTCTCTCGGCGAAGGGCGGCCTGGGCGTGACGACACTGGCCACCAATTTGGGCATTACGCTGCGAAAATTGACCCGCGAGAGTGTGGTCATCGCCGATTTCAGGCCGGGCAGCAGTGATATCAGCGCCGGGCTAGGCTATTCCAATTCCAATGGCGTTATGCAATTGCTGCGCAAAGAAGCCAAGGCGATTTCGCCTGTCGATATTCAGCGCGAACTGGTGGCGCATCAAAGCGGGGTGCATGTATTTGTTTCGCCACAACGCCCGCGCGATGCCGTTTATGCCATGCGCCTGGAACAATATCGAGCCATCGCGCGCTTGTTGCCGAGCATCTCTAAGTATGTTTTGCTTGATTTAGGCCCTTCACTGCCCCCACTGACACAAATGGTGCTGAAGTATTGTGATGAATTCCTGGTTGCAATGGAGCCTTCTCCCGCCAGCATCCAGCAAACCAAGCAACTCATTGCCGATCTGATCAGTCTCAATGTAGGTAAGGGACGCATCCATGTAGCGCTTGTCAACCGAACACGCTCCAACTTACAGATGAATTGGTCTACCGCTCAAGAAGAATTGGCACACCCGATTTCTTCAGTGATTACCCCGGCGCCCGATCTGGCCTACAAAGCATCTGAGATCAACACGCCCATGGTACTTCAGCAACCCAGCAGCCTGACGGCAGAACAATTTACCAAGCTGGCTTCGGCTTTCGTGCAAGCTGAATAATCATACGCGAATATGACCACGCGGGTAGACACATCGGCGATTCACGAAGTAGCCACCCTTATCCGCTCGTCGCGCAATACCGTTGCGCTAACCGGCGCAGGAAGTTCCACGCCCTCCGGCATACCCGATTTTAGATCAGCAGGAAGCGGGCTTTGGGCCCGATTTTTGCCGATGGAAGTCGCCTCCCTGACTGCGTTCCGACATAACCCAGAACGATTCTTCGAGTGGTTGCGCCCATTAGCCAGCCATATGTTGAACGCGCAACCCAATGATGCTCATATTGCCCTGGCAGAATTAGAAAAAGCAGGTTGCTTGCATACCATCATTACGCAAAACATCGATGGGTTGCATCAGCGTGCCGGATCGCAGCATGTGTTGGAGGTTCACGGCACACTCAACACGCTTTCCTGCATCGGTTGTTATCAAAAAATATCTTCACAAGGCTATATCGACCAGTATATTCACAAAGGGATAATTCCCCGCTGCCCAGAATGCAATCGAATTCTCAAGCCCGATACAGTATTATTTGAAGAACAACTCCCGGCGAAAATTTGGCTACAAGCTCGTAAAGCTGCCGAAAATTGTGAAGTGATGATTGTGGCCGGGTCTTCGCTGCTGGTGATGCCGGTTGCAGGCCTGCCCATGAAAGCGGTTGAAAACGGCGCCAAACTCATTATCATCAATAGAAGCGAAACTTATATTGACGAACGCGCTACAGCGTTATTGAATGGCGATGTTGCTGAAATCATCCCGGAAATCGCGGCGCAGATACACTATGCCTAAGAAATCTTCCACCCACGATCTTGAACGCTTTCAAAAAATCATCTCGATTTCACGCGATCTGGCGTCAACGCTGGACCTCGATATATTACTCAAACGCATTATCTGCGCGGCAGTAGAACTTACCGGCGCCGAAGCCGCATCGATTTTATTGTATGATGAGCGCATGGCACAACTCAATTTTCAGGTGGCCACCAATTTCGATCCAAAAATGCGCGGGCTTGAGGTGCCTGTTGAAAGCAGTATCGCCGGATGGATTGTAACGAATCGTAGCCCGATCATCATTAATGATACCCAAAACGATGAGCGTCATTTCGGAAAAATCAGCCAGGCAATCGGCCTGACAACCCAATCTTTGTTGGGGGTGCCCCTGATCGCCAAGGACAAGGTCAGTGGCGTACTCGAGGCTATCAATAAGCAAGGCGGGGAATTTACAGATGAAGATCAAGAATCCCTGATGGCACTCGGATCACATGCCGCTATCGCTATTGAGAATTCGCGTTTATTCCAGCAATATGATCTAATCGCCGAATTTGTACACGAACTACGCACCCCGCTGGCTTCACTGCGCACAGCCACGCATTTACTCACGCACCCCAAAGTTACCGACGAACGACGCGCCGAGATTTCTGAAAGCATTGAAAATGAAGCCATCCGGCTTGCCAATATGTCGTCTGATTTTTTGAATATCGCGCGCCTTGAATCGGGGCGTAATCAACTAAATATGGGTCAATTTGAAGTACACGCCCTTCTTCAAAGCGTGGCTGATCTAACGGAAAGCCTGGCACGCCAAAAAGAACTTCAATTTGAACTCGAAATAGAAGCTGGCTTGCCCACTATTTCCGGGGATCGTGACAAGCTTCATCAGGCGTTGGTCAACCTGCTCAGCAATGCGATCAAATATAACAAACCAGGAGGGCGCGTATTACTCAAAGCCGACTCCGCCCCCGGTGGCGTACACCTTCTGGTCAGCGATACTGGCATTGGCATCCCGGAAAAATACATCTGGCAACTCTTTGGAAAATTTTTCCGCGTGCCTGGCTCTGAGAAACACGCCCAGGGCACCGGATTGGGGCTTTCAATTGTCAAGCGAATTGTTGAAAGTCATGGGGGAAAAATTTCCGTCGAGAGTGAATCTGGGCGAGGTTCAACATTCAAGATTTTCCTGCCCGAATCCAGCATTTAGCGTCATTACCGCGCTCCCCTTCGCCCAAATTGACGCTCCAGCGCATCGACTGAAAGATGGATCATGGTTGGACGCCCATGCGGGCAGGTGCGCGGCGACTGGCTTGATTCCAGATCACGCAGCAACGCAACTTGCTCTTGGTGCGAGAGCGTTTGCCCCCCCTTCACAGCCGCCCGCTTGCAAACACGGGCAATGAGCTTGGCTTCAATTTCCTGGGCCAGTGGGGATTCATCTTCTTCAAAATCTTCTACCAACACACGCAAGGCCGCGGCCGGATTCAATCCGCCGAGAATAGCCGGAATGGCGCGCACTAAAAACGACTCACGCCCAAAGGGTTCAACGTCAAAACCAAGCTTCGCTAACACTGGCAATTGCTCTTCGAGCAGATTGGCCGCGGCATAGGGCAGTTCTACAGTCGCGGGTTCCAGCAATGTCTGCGAAGGAATAGCGCCGCTCTGAGCCTGCCTAAGAGCCATAAAACGCTCAAAAAGCACACGTTCGTGAGCAGCGTGTTGGTCGATCAGGTAGAGACCATCGGGGCCTTCGGCGATCAGGTATGTGGCAGCCACTTGTCCGATGAGGCGCAGGAGGGGCACATGTACATCAGGGAGGGGTGCCTGCCCGCTGACCGCTGGCGACTGGTTGAAATCCAGGGTCGATCGCCCATCTTGCGTTGCAGGTCTGTCTTCTGTCGCCATCCCCCAGGCTGGATCATTGCTTCGGGATGCAGAACCAACCCCAAAGGGAGTCCCGCTGCTCCAGCGCATGCGCTCGCTCAATTGATCGATTTCAGGCACCGGCGTATGCGCTTGCAAAGCCGCGTGGACTGCATTCCCCACAATCCTGAAAATCTCATCACGCTGACGGAAACGAACTTCGGCTTTCGTTGGATGCACATTAACATCTACATTTTCGGGCGGCACAGAGATAAAAATAACCGCCTGAGGGTAACGCCCAACCATGAGCATAGTGTGATAAGCGCGCACCAGCGCGGTGGTAAGGGCAATATCATGCACCGGGCGGCCGTTGACAAAGAATAATATTTCGCTGCGATTGGAACGCGTCACAGATGGTGGGCTGGTGAAACCGGTAATTGAAATCGAATCGGCCTGAGCCAACACAGCTATCATTTGACGAGCAATATCGGCCCCATAGAGTGCAGCGAGAACTTCGCGACGCTCGCCGTTGCCGCTGGTTTGCAACGCTCCGCGCCCTTCCATGCGCAGTTGAAACCGCACCCGCGGATACGCCAGAGCATAACGCGTGACCAGGGTTTGAATATGACGGCGCTCAGTGCGGTCGCTCTTGAGAAATTTGAGCCGCGCCGGAACATTGTAGAACAGGTCTTCAACATGCACAACCGTTCCGGCTGGCGCGCCTATCGGCTGAGAGGCATTGCTGATGCCGCCATCGACTTGCAAACGCGTGCCCAAATCATCATCACGGCGGCG
This sequence comes from Anaerolineae bacterium, assembly GCA_014382605.1. GTDB lineage: Bacteria > Chloroflexota > Anaerolineae > Anaerolineales > UBA11858 > NIOZ-UU35. Next base: position 8,021 of record JACNJM010000158.1, on the reverse strand, counting down.
CGAGGTAATACTCGTACGCGAGATCGAACCAATCGATGCCAACGCTTCGCCGCGGAACCCAAGCGTGGCGATGCGAAATAAATCGTCTGCCGAAGTCAGCTTACTGGTGGCATGACGCCGTACAGAGAGTTCTAATTCGCCAGAGGCAATCCCGTATCCATCATCAGCAACTTCAATTAGCCGCTTTCCGGCATCTTCTACGGTCACAGAAATATAACTCGCCTGGGCATCAATGGCGTTTTCGAGCAGCTCTTTTACCACCGAGGCCGGGCGTTCGATAACTTCTCCAGCAGCAATTTGTGAGGCAACTTCATCGGGCAGAATTTTGATGGTCATAAAAAGAATTATACCGAAGAAAGCGCGTAAGAGGGGCTACCGATGAGTAGCCCCTCTTACGCGCTTTCAGGAGAATCTAGTACAATACAGCCTTATGGAACTGGACACAATTTTCTTCGATCTCGATGCGACGCTCTACCCCGAATCAAACGGCATGTGGGCTGAGATTCGCCGCCGAATCGATTTGTATATGCACGAGCGGATGGGGTTTTCAGCGGCAGAAATTCCCGCGCTGCGACAGAGTTATTACAAAAATTACGGCACCACGCTACGCGGACTGATGGCAAACTATGCCGTGGAAGCACGCGAATATCTTGGCTTTGTGCATGACCTGCCGCTGGACGAGTATCTACGCCCCGAGCCAGAACTGCGCCAGATGTTGCTGAGCCTTCCAGGCTCGCGGTGGGTCTTCACCAATTCAGATTTGGATCACGCCCAGAGAGTACTCGCGAAAATGAACATCGCCAACTGCTTTGAGGGTATTATAGATGTTTACACGCTCGAGCCGTATTGCAAACCGATGACCGAAGCCTATCAAATCGCATTAAGGCAGACGGGCACATCAGACCCGCGCAGATGCGCGCTACTGGAAGATTCAGTTTCAAATTTGGCAACGGCTCGCGATATGGGCTTTTTCACAGTGTTGGTCGGTTCAAATGGCATACCCCATAATTTTGACCGCAGCATAGAAGATATTCATCAGTTGCGAGAAAAAGTTCCCGAATTGTGGAAATAAAACCATAGCGCAAAGGCGCAAAGGTCGATGCCACAAATAAAAATAGGCCTTACGCAAAACGATGGGACACATCCCTATTTTCGGGCCTTCTTTTGCAAAAGTGCGTAAGTACTGAAAAACTTAAAGGCTTTGCGCTAAACGAAACGACTCGTCTATGGATAAACAAATTTCGCTCGAACAAGCTGCTGAACTCGTCAACGATGGGGATGTGCTCGCCCTGGGCGGGATGACGCTCTATCGTCGCCCGATGGCTTTCGTGCAGGCGCTGTTGCGGCGTGAAAACCGGCCACGCTCCCTGACGCTTTTGGCATTCACCGCGGGGATCGAGAGCGATCTACTCGTCGGCGCGGGAATGATAAAACGCACGCGCACCTGCTATTTTGGGCTGGAAATCTTCGGGTTAGCGCCGATGTTTTCGTACCATGCCAGCCGCGGGGAACTGGAAATTCTCGAGGAAACGGAGGCCAGCCTGGCCTTTGGGCTGCGCGCCCAGATGGCAGGAATCAGCTTTATGCCAGGGCGCGGCTGGTTGGGCACCGACCTGCCCAAACTGCGTCCGGATGTCCGCACCGTTCAATCACCTTACACCGGGGAAGAATATATCGCCTTCCCGGCCATCCAACCCGATGTGGCCGTGATCCATGCGCTAACCGCCGACCCGCACGGAAACGCCCAAATTGGCAAGAATAAAGGCATCGACGAAGAACTGGCCCTGACCGCCAAAACGGTGATCGTCACCGCCGAAGAAATAAGCCCCCAATTGACACAAGCCGATCTTGTCGCGCCGCTGGTGGATGCAGTCGTCCACACGCCACGCGGCGCGGCGCCCACATCTTGCCACCCGCTCTATCCTCTGGACGGGGAGGCCATTTTGCAATATACAGAGCAAGTCAGCGATCCGCAAAGCTGGGCGGCCTATCTGCGCGAATTTATCTTGCGCTAATATATCTATGATACGCTATGAAGATAAAAAGTGGGATACACCTTATAGAGTGCATCCCACTTATGAAGGAGAATTTCTATGAAATTTAACAGAAAACAACTTATTGGTATCACACTGGTACTCATCTTGCTGGCCGCCGCCACACTGGCCTGCCAGGCGGTTGCGCCGCTCTTGCCCCAAATGGGCAGCGAGGCCGCATCGACCAGCGTAGCTCAATCGGATGATAATAGCCAGCTCCCTACCGGGCATCCCAATGTAGCGGAAGCCCCCATACAGATTCCAGCCGATCAACTGGATGAGCTTTTCGCGCCCTTCTGGGAAGCCTGGGATATTGTCCATGAGCAATTTGTCGATCAGCCGGTGGATGACGAAGCCCTGATGAACGGCGCGATCCAGGGTATGATGGCAACCTTCGAAGATACCACCAACACCACCTACGAAGCCATCAATGGCCCCAGCAGTGACCAGACCGGCACACCCGCTGAATTACAAGAAACGTTTACGCCCTTTTGGGAGGCCTGGGCCTATGCCCACCAGCCCGACGATCAGGCCCTGATGCAAGGCGCGATCAGCGGCATGCTGGAAGCGCTGGGCGACCAGCACACCTCCTACATGAACCCCGATCAGTTCATGCAAGCTAATATTCCGCTGGATGGCACCTACGAAGGCATTGGCGCGTGGGTAGACCCCAACGGCGAATTTCTGACGATTGTCAGCCCGATGTCAGGTTCCCCCGCCGAAGCCGCCGGGCTGCTGCCGGGCGATGCTGTGATCGCGGTAGATGGCGACGATATGACCGGTATCGACGGCAATCTGGTTATTCGCCGCATTCTTGGCCCGGCAGACTCGAAAGTGGTGCTCACCATCCAGCGCGACGGAGTCGAAGCACTGTTTGATGTCGAAATCACCCGCGCTCAGATCACCATTCCCAGTGTGGAATATCGCATGTTGGATAATGACATCGCCTACATCCATCTGCTGACCTTTGGTGATGACAGCCGCGACGAAGTCCGCAACGCGTATGAGGAACTTGCCAAAGAAAATCCGGTTGGGCTAATTTTCGATCTGCGCAACAACGGCGGCGGGTATTTGATCAGCGCCATTGAGGTGGCATCCGAATTCATTAGCGATGGCACTATCATGTATGAGGATTATGGCGACGGCGAGAAAGACGTCTACGAAGCCCTGGGCAAGGGGCTGGCAACTGAAATCCCGCTGGTGCTACTGGTCAACGAAGGTACAGCCTCAGCCTCCGAAATTGTCAGCGGTGCCATTCAGGATTATGGCCGCGCCCCATTGGTGGGAACCACCACTTTCGGCAAAGGCTCCGTGCAAAACTGGGTACCGTTGAGCAACGACCAGGGTGCAGTCCGCGTGACAATTGCGCGCTGGCTGACCCCCGAAGAACGCCTGATCCACGAGATTGGCCTGGAACCCGATTACCCTCTGGCAATGATCTCACAAGCAGCGATTGATGCCGGTTTCGATATTGAATCCTTTGACTTGCCCGAGGATCAAATTGTGATCCTCAGCGCCGAAGAAATCCAGGATGGGCGCGACCCGCAATTGGATAAAGCCGTAGAAGTGTTGATCGAATTAATTGGAAAGTGATTTTTGTATGTTGAAAATTGAAGGTTGAAAGTTCTGCCATGCTTGAATTTTCAACCTTCAAACTGTAATCTTCAACTGAGGTAAAACAATGTTCTACAACTCCACCTACTTATTTTTTATGGCGCCCGCCTTCATCCTGACGATGCTGGCGCAACTCTACGTCAATTCGTCCTACAAAAAATGGGGGCGCGTGCAGGCCAGCAGCGGATTGAGTGGAGCCGATGCAGCGCAACGTCTGACGCGTTCAGCCGGGCTATACAATGTGAAAATCGAGGGCATACGCGGCAAACTCACCGATCACTACGATCCGCGCAGCAAGGTATTGCGGCTTTCCGAGGGCGTCTACGGCGGCAATTCTGTGGCATCGCTGGCGATTGCCGCCCACGAACTCGGCCATGCCATACAAGACCAGGATGAATATTTTCCGCTGCGTCTGCGGGCCATGATCGTTCCGGCGGTCAATATTGGCTCGTATCTGGGCTGGATTTTGATTATGCTGGGGCTTTTCTTGCAGATGGTCAATCTGGCCTGGCTGGGCGTGATCGTCTTCTCGGGCGGGGCATTATTCGCGCTGGTAACGCTGCCGGTGGAGCTAAATGCATCGGCTCGAGCGAAGGCCATGCTGACTAACTCAGGGCTGATTCGCACCGAGGAAGAGCAACGCGGCGTCAACGCCGTGCTGAATGCTGCCGCACTGACCTACGTTGCCGCCTTGTTCACGGCCATATTGCAATTACTCTATTGGGTGTCACTTGTATCCGGGCTAGGAGGCCGTCGCAGATAACGTCAATGAAATCAGACTCTCAGACCAGCCGCTATCTGATCTCCATTGATATTCTGCGCGCCAGCGCCATCCTATTGATGATCCAGGTGCATTTCGTCACCAATCTTTCGCCCCGCGCATCGGCATCGGCAGCACTCTACGATCTTTCGACAATCCTGGGGATGCTCCCGGCGCCAATATTTTCGTTTCTGACAGGGTTCAGTTTATGGCTTTGGTTGGGCCGCGAAACCCAACGCGGCATCCCCGAAGCCCGGCTGCGCCGGACAACTTTCCGGCGGGTGGTATTTCTCTTCGTCAGCGGATTGGCCTTCGCAACCTTCATTTGGCTGCCTGTATCGGTCTTCGATTGGGATATTCTCACCTTTCTGGGCGCAGCCACAATTATCGTCTACCTTTTCCGCAATCTCTCCCCTCGCTGGATATTCACAACCATTATTTTCGTTTTACTTGTCAGCCCCTGGCTGCGATCCACCTCGGGGTACGCTGCGCATTGGCAGGGCAGCGAATACCTGTACGACTTCACCGTGCGCGATGTCGTTATGGGCTTCCTACTGGAGGGCTATTTCCCCCTCTTGCCCTGGATCAGCTTCTCCCTGCTTGGGCTGGCCTTCGGCAAATATTATTCGAGCAGCACCGACAACGGCCAATTCACTGGTTGGGCGCTGCCCGCCGCGGGGTTGATCCTGATCGGATACGCGTTAACCGGCGGTCTGTTGCTGCCATCAGGGAACTCGTTTTGGGAAGCCTATCTCGGCGAGATCACTTTTTACCCGGCCTCAACCACCTTTGTCATCGCAGCGATGGGTATTATCATCCTGGCGTTTTGGGGCCTATACCGCCATTTCGACAGCGGCCAAAAGCCCAGGGACGGCCTCGCGCTGCCGTTCTGGCGCAGATACAGCCGCTTTTCCCTGACCGTCTATATCGTACACCATGCCGTCCATGTCTGGCCGTTGTATCTTCTGGCGATATGGGAGGGGCGGAATGATATTTGGTGGTACTACGGAGACGCCATCAGTACCCCCGTTGCCCTGTTGCTGGCGGTGATTTTCATCGTCCTTTTTTACGGCAGCTTGATTTTTTGGGAAAAGAAGAGAAAATACAGCTTCGAAGGCGCGCTACGCTGGTTTAGCGAAGCCTAATCAAACACATCATTGGAGAATTGCGAATGCATACTGCCCAAGAATTAGTTCAACTAGAACACCGGTACGGCGCCACCAATTACAAACCCCTCGATGTCGTCATTAATCGCGGTGAGGGCATTTGGGTTTGGGATGTGGATGGCAAACAATATATCGATTTTTTATCAGCCTACTCGGCTGTCAATCAGGGACATTGCCATCCGCGCATTGCCGCGGCGATGAAAGAACAAATTGACAAACTGACGCTGACCTCGCGCGCTTTTCGCAACGATCAACTGGGCCTGTTCTATCAGGAGCTTTGTGAACTGACCAACTCAACTATGGTGCTGCCGATGAACAGCGGCGCTGAGGCAGTTGAATCAGCGATCAAGGCAGCGCGCAAATGGGGTTATTATGAAAAAGGCGTTCCCGAGGGGCTGGCTGAAATTATTGTTTGCAAGAATAATTTCCACGGGAGAACAGTGACGATTGTGGGCTTCAGCACCGAAGCACAATATCGCGACGGTTTTGGGCCGTTCACCCCCGGTTTCAGAATCATCCCTTTTGGCGATCCCCAGGCGCTGGAAGCCGCCATCACGCCCAACACCGTCGCTTTTTTGGTCGAACCCATCCAGGGCGAAGCCGGGATCATCGTCCCCCCCGAGGGATACCTGCGCGAAGTGCGCCGCATCTGCACAGAACAGAATATCGCCATGATTACTGACGAAATCCAGACCGGGCTGGGGCGCACCGGAAAAATGCTGGCTGAAGAGCATGACGGCGTGGAAGCCGATTTAACGCTGATCGGGAAGGCGCTTTCGGGTGGGTTTTACCCGGTTTCGGCGGTGCTTTCAAATAAAGAGGTGCTGGGGACGTTCCAGCCGGGAGATCATGGCAGTACCTTTGGCGGAAATCCGCTGGGCGCGGCGGTGGCGCGCGTAGCCTTGAAAGTGCTGGTTGAAGAAGGCATGATCGAGAATGCCGCCAAAATGGGCAATTATCTCATGAGCAGCCTGGGTGAAATTGACAGCCCGTATATCAAAGAGGTGCGCGGCAAAGGATTGCTGATAGGCCTGGAATTACACCCAGAGGCTGGCGGGGCGCGGCGTTTCTGCGAAGCTTTGCAACAACGCGGTTTGTTGTGCAAAGAAACACACGACCATGTCATCCGCTTTGCTCCCCCGTTGGTGATTCAAAAAGACGCTATTGATTGGGCATTGGAACAAATTGAGCCTGTTCTGACGAACTGATCGTCGAAAATAGAAGTGGCGTGCTGCGCACGCCACTTCTATTTTCGACACGTTATCAGGCGCACACCAGCGCGGTGTACCTGCCTGAAATTGCCACCCTGCCCGACCGTGCGCAGCACCGTATCAATATTCTCGATTAAAGCTCCTGCCAAAATACTGACCCCATAATCAAATAAGACCGGGCTGAGCGGTGTACTCGGCCCGAGCAGCATCACTTCGGCCCTGGGTGGACGTAGCGCCATGAGGCGCTCGAAGGTGCCATTCATCAACACCATGCCGGTTATGGCGATAAAATCGGCCCGCGGCAAAATATCGGGGGCGGCATCGGCTGGATAATCGCCTTCGAGGGGATGCTGGTCGATCACCGAGAGATGCCCAACCTGTGAGCGCAGCACATCCACAAAGGGGAAATGTCCGACCAGCGCAACGTGCTTACCTTGCCCGCGAGTGGCAATCAATTGCATGGCGTTTTGTTCTTGCGCGACGTGCGGGGGCGGCAGAAGGGCATTCAGAGTTGCCATCGCCAGGCTCATCTGGGGAGAATCCGGCGCATATAGATCGGCAACCAACTCCGAGGTCGAACGTCCGACTAGCGTTCCGGCCTGAGGGATTTGTGGCTCGCCGGAATGTTCGTGGAATCCGCTCAGTGTAGCCGCCAATCCACAGCGCCGCGTTCCATCCACAGAAACGACCACCGCGGTCCAGTTCATCCCCACGCGAACGTCTACCACTTCCCCATCCGATGTCGTTGCCAGAATTTCATCGAAAAGTTTCAAGTACAGGCTCCAATTCTCAAATCAATCAGTATTACTTATTCTAACATTAGCTATAGTGGATTAAGTGATTGTTGGAAAGCAGCTTTAATATGGCTTCCGCCGCGCCGTAAGTAATTGCCGAAAAATAGGGGTGTGTGGGGTGCTCCGCACCCCACACACCCCTATTTTTCGGAAGTCTTTTTCAAAGTTCTTTCCAGAATCTACTTAAACTTACTTTTAAGGAGTAACGCAATGAATATCATTCTATGGATCGTACAAGGAATTTTGGCCTTTATGTTTCTGATGGTTGGCATGATGAAACTGATGCGCAGCAAGGAACAAATGCTTGACATGATGGGTTGGGTAGAAGATTTTTCTCAGGCTCAGATTCGTGGGATTGGCATGTTGGAAATCCTGGGCGCATTGGGTCTGATCTTGCCCGGCCTGACTGGCATTTTACCCATTCTAACTCCGTTGGCAGCGCT
>JACNJM010000071.1:1598-5401 GCA_014382605.1 Anaerolineae bacterium | reverse complement strand
ATCGCGGGCATGTCTGCCGCGTATGATCTCGTGAGCGCTGGTCACAGTGTCACCATCTACGAAGCCAGCGAAAAGGTGGGTGGTCTGGCCTCGGGTTTCAAAGAGCCCCATTGGGATTGGTCGGTAGAGAAGTTTTACCATCATTGGTTTGCTTCTGACGCGCATATGCTCGGCCTGAGCGAAGAGCTCGGCCTGAGCGCTAAAGTGCTCTTCCCGCGGCCGTATACCGTGCTGCTGCACAACGAAAAATGGTATCCTTTCGATTCAATGCTTCAGGCGTTACTCTTCCCCGGCCTGGGCTGGGGGCTGGATAAAATTCGCTTCGGGCTGGTAGGTGTTTACCTGCGCCTGACGAAAAACTGGCGCGCCCTCGAAAAAATCACTGCCCATGAGTGGATTCAAAAATGGGCCGGAAAACACGTTTACGAAAAAATGTGGGAGCCTTTGCTGATCGGCAAATTTGGCCCGCATTATAAAGATGTGCCTATGGCCTGGTTTTGGGCACGCCTGCATGCCCGCACCACGCGCCTGGGAACTTACGTGGGCGGCTTTCAGGCCTTTAGTGATGATTTTGCCGAAATTCTGCGCGGTCTGGGGGTGGAAATATGCGTGAACACGTCAGTTCATCAGATTCGTCAGGGCGATGAGAATAGTCTGATCTGCGAAATTGACGGACAACCGACAACCGACGAACGGCCGGTTTTTGATAAAGTTCTTTCCACCACATCCCCCGCGCTAATGGCGCGTCTTGCCCCCGATTTGCCCGAAAAGTATCTGCGCGGGCTGTTAAACCTAAAATCGATGGGTGCGGTCGTACTGACGCTCTCGCTCAAACATCAACTTTCCGAAGAAGGCTACTACTGGTTTAGCCTTCCCAAAGATGCCGGGTATCCCTTTTTGGCATTGGTAGAGCATACCAATTATGTCTTGGCGGAGCATTTTGGGGGAGAGCATATTATTTACTGTGGCGACTATCTCGAAACCGACCACCCCTATTTTGAGCTAACCCAGGATCAACTTTTAGAACTGTATCTCCCCGCTTTGCGGCGATTCAACCCCCGGTTCGAGTCCGATTGGGTCATCAAGAGTTGGCTGCACCGCACCAAATACGCCCAGCCGGTTCCCGAAATCAACCACTCTCGCAATATCCCCCCCATCGAAACGCCGATTTCGGGGTTGTACTTTGCCAGCATGAGCCAGGTTTATCCTTGGGACCGCGGCACCAACTTCGCTGTGGAGATTGGCCGCCGGGCGGCGCAGTTGATGATATGACAAAAAAACAACAACACCCTCTTACCCGTTTGTGGATATATGCCCGTGGGCAGCGGCGCGGCATTATCATCGCCTCGCTTTACTCCATACTCAATAAAATCTTCGATCTGGCCCCGCCCATGCTAATTGGCGCGGCGGTAGATGTGATTGTGCAACAGCAAGATTCGCTGATTGCCCATTTTGGGATTAAAGATACCGGCCATCAATTGCTGGCGTTAGCCGCTCTGACGGTGCTCATCTGGGTCTTTGAGTCGTCGTTTCAGTATTTATATCAAGTCGCCTGGCGTAATCTGGCTCAAACTTTGCAGCACGAATTGCGCATCGACGCCTACGATCATGTGCAGCAGCTTGAATTGGCCTATTTTGAAGACCGCAGCACCGGCGGGCTGATGGCGATTCTCAATGACGACATCAATCAGCTAGAGCGTTTCTTCAACGGCGGCGTCAATGACATCTGGCAGGTTATTACAACCGTATTGGTGATCGGCGGCATTTTCTTTTACACCGCGCCCGGCGTGGCCTGGATGGCTATGCTGCCAATGCCCATCATCATCTGGGGTTCTATTCGCTTTCAGCGCACACTGGCCCCCAAATATGCCAAAGTACGCCAGCGCGTTGGCATTCTCAATGCGCAGCTTTCTAACAACCTGAGCGGCATCGCCACCATCAAAAGTTACACTGCCGAAGCCCACGAACTCGCCAGCCTGACCGTTGAAAGCAACCACTATCGTCAGGCCAACCGTGACGCCATTACCCTGAGTTCGGCTTTTGTGCCCCTGATCCGCATGGTCATTATGAGCGGCTTCATTGCCATTCTCATCTTTGGTGGGCAGTTGGCGCTCAGTGGTCAATTAGCCGTAGGCACTTATAGTATTTTGATCTTCATCACTCAGCGTTTGCTCTGGCCGCTGACCCGCCTGGGAGATACGCTGGATTTATACCAGCGGGCGATGGCTTCCACCGATCGTGTGCTGGATTTGTTGGACACGCAGCAGACCATCCCCAGTGGTGATACTCTTTTAGAAGTGGATACTGTAGAGGGAGCGATTCAGCTTAAAGATGTGTGCTTCGAATATCAATCGGCCAAAGATCAAGCGGTGATTCGAGGGTTGTCGCTAAATATTAAGGCAGGACAGAGTGTAGGTATTGTCGGCTCGACAGGCGCGGGCAAAAGCACGCTGGTGAAGCTGCTCTTGCGCTTCTATGATGTGCAATCAGGCGCCATAGAGCTAGATGGACGCGATCTGCGCGCCCTGGAAAAACAATCACTGCGCCGGGCTATCGGATTTGTCAGCCAGGATGTCTTTTTATTCCACGGCACCGTGCGCGAAAATATTGCCTACGGCACCTTTGATGCTAGCGACAATCAGATTATTGAAGCCGCAAAAAATGCTGAAGCACATGACTTTATCATGCAACTCCCCCAGGGTTATGAGACCATCGTCGGCGAGCGCGGGCAAAAACTCTCTGGCGGGCAACGCCAGCGCATTTCGATTGCCCGCGCGGTGCTCAAAGACCCGCCTGTGTTGATTCTGGACGAAGCGACTTCATCCGTAGATAATGAGACTGAAGCTCTGATTCAGCGTTCGCTGGAACATATTGCCGTGGGGCGTACAACCATCATCATTGCCCATCGACTCTCCACGGTGCGCAACACAGACCAAATTTTCGTGCTGGAGCGCGGCCAGCTTGTCGAACAAGGCACGCACGACGAACTGGTTGCCAGCCCAGGTATATACGCCGGTCTGTGGGGTGTGCAAACGGGTAAAAAGGTCGAAAAATAAATACAGCCGGTGGGTTTTGCCCACCGGCTGTATTTATTTTTCGACCATCTCGCTTGGCGCGGGTTGGGCCAGCAGACTGTTGATTTTGCGTAAATCCATCCACCATTGGTTGATCGGGCGTTGATGCTCCATATCTACCATGCGCTCAAAATCGCGCATATCGTGGTAGCGGTATTTACCTTCCTGCAACCCGATGAACGAACTGCGCGTGGAATTGGCAACACATTCGTCAATCAAAAAACCGAGCGCCAGCCGCGCGAGCCGCGTGGCGTGAATGCGGTCAAAGGGGGAAGGATCCCCGCCCTGTTGTTGATGTCCCAAAATAGCCGGGCGCACATCGAATAAATCTTGCCCTTCTTCTTCGAAGAGTGCGCACATAAACTGGGTGGAGTACACCGAATTCGCATATTCGTTACGAATCATCAAACCCAGGCGTTTGCCTAATTCGAAGCCGCGGCTCAACATATCTACATCGTGTTGTAAATCGCTGAGGGTTACTCCCTCTTCATTAATGTAGACCCGCTCTGCCCCCGTTGCCATGCCCCCCAGCAGAGCCAGGTACCCGCACCAATGGCCCATCACCTCCACCACAAAGCAGCGCCGCGTCGCCCCTGCCGATTGTTTAATTTTGTCAACCGCATCCACAATGCTATTCAACGCCGAATCCGCCCCTATACTTAACTCTGATCCGGGCAAATTATTGTTGATCGAAGCGGGAACGCAAATAACAGGGATATTGAAGGCGGG
>JACNJM010000071.1:0-1090 GCA_014382605.1 Anaerolineae bacterium | reverse complement strand
GTAATCTTTTGCGGCAATCGCTTGCGCAACAGCTTGCGTAGTTTCGACACACGCCATCAGGGGTTTGCGCACAATACGGTTTCCGGTGATGCCAATATGCAGCGGTTCATCATCGGGCTGCGCTTCCATCAGCGCGCAAACAGCATCATAGCCTAAAAACGTGCCCAGATTGCGGTCGAAGGCGCTGGGGCGCCCGCCGCGCTGTACATGCCCCAAGACCGTTACGCGCACATCTTCGCCCAGGCGTTCTTCGAGGGCGCGCTGCACATCGCTGCTGCCAATATAATTGCCGTCTCGATCACGCGCGCCCTCAGCCAAAATGACAATGCTATCGCGGCGTCCGGCGGCACGCCCGGCTTGCAATCGATCGGCCATCACATCTTGCCAGTTTTCCACATCAGGTGGATTTTCAGGAATCAGGACCCAATCGGCGCCGCAGGCCAGCGCGCCCATTAATGCCAGGTAGCCGCAGTTACGCCCCATAACTTTAACCACAAAGGTACGCTGATGACTGGCCGCCGTGCTGGTGAGCGCGTCCACGGCCTCAGTGATGCGATGCAGCGCCGAATCGGTGCCAATGGTCATATCGGTTCCGGCAAAATCATTATCGATTGAACCGACCATCCCGACAATCAGCAGATTAGGATGAGCATTGGCTTTCTCGGGGGTGATTGCCCCGTTTTGGGCGAGTTCTGCCACAAGGTTGGGCCACTCCTGCCGGAAGAGATTCGCCCCGGTGAGTGAGCCGTCCCCTCCGATGACGACCAACCCCTCGATGCCGCGCTCAATCAAATTTCTGGCTGCAATCAAGCGCCCGGAGCGTTGGCGAAAATCGTCACAGCGCGCCGTTCCAATCACGGTGCCGCCACTTTGCAAAATGCCTCCGACCGAATCCCAATCCATTTTACTAATGCTCTTGCCGCCATCGACCATGCCTTGGTAACCTTCGTAGATGGCATACACTTCCAGGCCGTGTTCTAGCCCGGTGCGTACAACGGATCGGACTGCGGCATTCATACCCTGGGCATCGCCGCCGCTCGTAAAAACTGCTATTCGTTTTATCATGATAATGTTGTCTCTTTCTCGCACA
>JACNJM010000148.1 GCA_014382605.1 Anaerolineae bacterium | reverse complement strand
AGTTTTGCTCAAAACCAGGTGACTGTCACCTTTGACCCCAAAATATTGAGATGACACACAATCATGATGAAAAATTCAAAAACCTGTATTTGCCTGATTGATGATAATCCCGGAGACGTGCGATTCATTCAGGAAACCATAAAAGAAGTGAGCGCAACGAAATATGATGTGCTTGTTTTTTCGTGTTTAGCCGATGGAATCGCTCAGTACGCACAGCAAAAATTTGATATTTTGCTGCTGGATCTGAGCCTTCCCGATAGCCGGGGATTAGACACCCTGGTAGCAGCGCGTGAGGCGCTGCCACCCGTGCCCGTTATCGTATTGACCGGCATTGAAGACGAAGCGCTGGCGTTGCAGGCTGTACAGAGCGGGGCGCAAGATTATCTGGTCAAAGGCGAATTTGACGCCAAGTTTCTTGCCAGAGCCATCAGTTATGCGCACGAACGGCACCAGTTAAAGCAACGTCTGCTGGAAATTTCAATTACCGACGATCTGACTGGCCTGAATAATCGCCGGGGTTTCACGACATTATCCGAACAGCAGATTCGGGTTGCGCGCCGCACGCAAGCTGATCTGTTGTTCTTCTTCATTGATGTCGATGGCCTCAAGAAGATCAACGACCTGCATGGACATTCGATTGGCGACCGCGCCCTTTTGGCAACCGCCCAGATTTTGCGAAAAACCTTCCGCCAGGCCGATATTATCGGGCGTTTAGCGGGGGATGAATTTGCAGTTTTGGCGATCAATTCTCATGAGAACCATAAAGACCTGCTTCTGGATCGCCTGGAGCAGGAGCGGCAGGCTTATCATGTAGTTTGTCAGGAACCCTTTCAATTGAGTTTTAGCATTGGCGTTGCCGAGTGGTCGGTTTTGCAGCCGCGCGCCCTGGAAGTGCTAATGGGCGAAGCCGATGCCGCCATGTACGCCCATAAGGGTGAGAAAAAGCTACGCTCAAATTTGGGGATTCATGGAAGTTCACTCGCCTTGCCTGTTCAAATGGAATCGGCCAGCGAAATAACCCCCACAGATGATGAACCGCCCTCCAGGTTGATTCTGCTGGTGGAGGATAACCCCGCCGATGCGCGCTTGCTTCAGGTATACCTGGATGAAATCGAAAATAACGACTATCAACTGCATCATGCGACCCGCCTGGCAGATGCCCGCGAACTCCTTCCGCAGCATCATTACGCCATCATCCTGCTGGATTTATCGCTGCCGGATAGCCGCGGGCTGGAAACCATTGAGGCGATGATCTCTGCCGCCGGAAATGTACCCATCGTTGTGATGACGGGTCTGGACGACGAGCAACTGGCAGAGAGCGCATTACAAATGGGCGCGCAAGATTATTTGCTCAAAGGCGGTTATGATGAAATATCGCTCAACCGCTCGCTCATGTTTGCGATAGACCGTAACAGCTTGCGCACCCAAAACCTGAAATATGCGCGTCAGTTGCGGCAAAGCGAGGCGCGTTTTCGCCGCATTATCACCGAGAGCAGCGATGGCATTCTTATCCTCGATCAGCAAAAGAATGTGCTTTTTGCCAATCCCTCGGCTGAAAAAATATTTGGCACCGATGGCAACCGTTTACATGGCCCGATACTTGATTTCAGCATGGATGAGGGCGACATCATCGAAGTAAAGCATCGCGGCAGCGCCCAACCACCATTTTTCATTGAAGCGCGGTATTCAGAAATTCCCTGGCAGGGTCAGTCGGCAAAATTGGCGACCGTGCGCGATATCACAGAATCCGTTTTGGCCCAAAAGGCTATTCAGTTGCAGGCGGAAGACCTGGGATTGATCAACGATATTAACCACGCCCTCAATCAGGGCGCCACAATTGAAAACCTGTTGGGTGTGTTGAATGAAGGTACAAAGCGCATTTTCCAGGGCTATGGCGCCACAATCTATCTGCTGAGCGAAGATCGGCAATACCTTTGTCCGCAGCACTTTGCCCTTCCGGGGAAGATTGCCGAGCGCCTTGCCAGCTTCCTGGGCATTGAAATCCCGGAAGTGCGGATTCCAATTCAAGCAGGTAGCCTTGTCGAGAAAATGCTCTATGGCAAGAATATCAGTGTGCTGGATGGCGAAGATGATCTGCTCGCTTTTATGAAAGAATATCTGAGTACGCCAACACTGCCAGATGGCGCGCGGGCAATGATCGGCAAACGGCTCCCGAAAATATTGGAACTCCTGGGTTTGAAGGTTTCAGTCTTTGCGCCAATGATTTCAGATGGCGAAGTGATTGGCGCGCTGGATATTGGCGCGGCGCAGCCGTTTTCAGCCGGAGAGATTGAGCGTGTCGCCATGATAGCCCGCCAAATTACTTCGGCGATCGCGCGCGTGTTGGCGAATGACCGCCTTCAAGAACTGAGCCAGCGCCACCAGCTCATTCTTAATTCGGCTGGGGAGGGCATTGTTGGCGTAAACCTGGAGAATACGATCACCTTCATCAATGCCTCCGCAGCTCAATTTTTGGGGTACGCTGCCGAAGAGCTGGTTGGTCAAAACCTGCATACGATCGTGCATTCTGCCCTGGAGTATGGCGATACTTCTCCAGTATCCGCTCCCATCTGCATCTCAACTTTAAACGGGCGGTCGGTTTCTGGCGAACAGGATATCTTTTGGCGCAAAGATGGCAGTACGTTTTTTGTAGCTTATGCCAGCAATCCGATCATCTCCAATGGGCAGGCTTTGGGCGCGGTACTCACCTTCAGCGATGTCACCGAGAAATTGAGTTCCGAAGAGCAGCTTCGTTTGCAGGTGGCGGCTTTGAATTCGGCGGCGAATGCAGTCGTCATCACAGACGCCAATGGGGATGTCGTTTGGGCCAATCCCGCGTTCTCTGATTTGACGGGATATGAAGTCGATGAAGTGCTGGGCCAGAATCCGCGTATTCTGAAATCAGGCGAACACGACGCGTCGTTCTACCAGCAAATGTGGGCAACGATAACCGGCGGCAATATTTGGGCGGGCGAAGTTATCAACCAAAAAAAGAGCGGGAATCTGTACTATGAAGAAATGACGATTACGCCGCTTAAAAATGACCAAAATGAAATTACGCATTATATTGCCGTCAAACAAGATATTAGCGCTCGCAAACGAGCCGAGCGCATCCTGCAACAGCAATTGAATGAGTTATTTGTTTTGCATACGATCGCCATGGCGGGCATGGAAGCCAATAACGAAGAAAATTTGATTGCTCAGTTTACGAGTATTGTTGGCGAGAATATTTATTCAGATCATTTTACCGCGCTGCTCATGGAACCCGATCAGCAGCGTTTGCGCGTGTGCGCGACGTATCGCGATGGCATTCTGGAACAAAATGATGAGCTATTTGTCAGGGTAGGGGATGGCGTGGTAGGGACGGTGGCACACACGCGCCAGCCTAGCCGTATCGATGATGTACGCGATTGCGACAACTATATTGAATTGAATGCCGATATTCGTTCAGAGCTGTGCGTTCCCATGTTGGTCGACGACCGCGTGATCGGTGTGTTAAACGCAGAGAGCATAAAAGAAAGCGCTTTTAGGGCGTCCGATGAGCGGTTTTTAACGACGACCGCCAGTCAACTGGCAATTGTTTTACAGAATTTACGCCTGAATGCCGAAACCCAAAAACGCGCCTTCGAAATGGAGCGCTTATATCGGGCCTCTGGATCATTGTTTAAAGCCACACCGAATAACCTGGAGAGCATAAGCCTGACGATTGTGGAAACATTGCGCTCGGAATTTGGGCAATCGAATTGCAGTTTATTGTTGATTGAACCCAAAACAAGAACGCTAAAACGTCTGGCAGCTGTTGGCCCTTATGCGAAAGAAGTCTCAACTGGCAAAACGCTGCAATTGGATGGCCCTGGGCTGGCCCCTGCCGCGATCCGGGAACAGCGCATCATTAATGTTGGTGACGTGACCCAACAACCTGATTATGTGCCCAATTGGGCTGCGGCGCGTTCCGAAATGGCGATTCCGTTAATCGCCAGCGGTGAAGTTATCGGGGTAATTGATATTCAAAGCGCGGATATTGATGCTTTTCGCAAAGACGATGAACGCCTGGTTTCCGTTTTTGCCGAGCGTGTTGCGTTAGCGCTGGAAAATACACGCCTTTATGATGGACAACAACGGCAACTGGCTTTCCTGAACGCGCTGCATCAGATCGATCTGGCGATCACCGGCAGCATGGATTTGCAAGTTGTTTTGGGCGTTGTTTTGCGGCACGTAAAAACAGAACTCGCCGCCGACGCGGCCAATATCATTTTGCTGGATTCAGCCACATCGACCTTGAAATTGGCTGCGCACGAGGGCTATCGCGAACGAAATTCCCATCTGCAAAATATTCGTTACACCAATAGCCTGGGCGCCGATATTGTCATGCAGGGAAAATCAATGCACTCAAAAGATATCCAGAAAGAGTGTTTAAACCCTGAGCGCAAAGCCATTTTCGAGCGAGAAGGTTTGCATGGTTATTATGGCACGCCTCTGATTGCCAAAGGTGAAATCAAAGGCGCGCTGGAATTGTTTTTTAAACAAATGGATTTTGAGTTTGATCAGCAATGGCAGTATTTTGCCGATACGATCGCGACTCAGGCTGCGATTGCCGTCGATAATGCGAATCTGTTCGAGAGACTGGAACGCTCGAATATGGAGCTTTCATTGGCGTATGATACCACCCTGGAGGGGTGGGCCAAAGCCCTGGAACTGCGCGACCAGGAAACCGAAGGTCATTCCCGCAGAGTGACCGAATTGGCTGTGAAATTGGGGCGCGCGATGAATATGCAAGGCGCCGACATGGTTCAGTTGCGCAGGGGAGCCATCCTTCACGATATTGGCAAAATGGGCGTCCCCGATCATATCCTTCAAAAACCCGGCCCGCTCACAGATGAAGAATGGGAAATTATGCGCTTGCATCCGGTGTATGCCTACGAATGGCTGCGTTCGATTCGCTATTTGCAACCCGCGTTGGATATTCCCCATTACCACCATGAGCGTTGGGATGGCAGCGGGTATCCGGAAGGGCTGGCTGGCGAGCAAATTCCTGTGGCGGCGCGCCTCTTTGCCATTGTGGATGTTTGGGATGCCCTGCTTTCTAACCGCCCCTATCGCCAGGCCTGGACACATCAGGAGGCGATTGAACATTTAAAAAAGCAATCGGGTTCTCATTTTGACCCGGCTGTTGTCGAAACTTTTATCGCAATCGTTGATTCTTAAGTGATTGTTGGAAAGTAGCTTTAATATGGCTTCCGCCGCGCCGTAAGAAATTGCCGAAAAATAGGGGTGTGTGGGGTGCGGAGCGCCCCACACACCCCTATTTTTCGAAAGTTTTTTTTCAAAGTTCTTTCCAAAATCTACTTGGCGCAAAATCACGAGATTTTTCTATATACAGATGGATTTGGAGGAAGCAATGTCG
>JACNJM010000288.1 GCA_014382605.1 Anaerolineae bacterium | reverse complement strand
GGCTTGTACCTGGCCGGGCCAGGATCGGGGCGTGATCCTAATGGTCTGCGGTTATTCATCGGAAGTCGTTTGTCCTGCTGCAATCGTGACAGCTTGGCCGATCTGGGGCGACGGGTTTGTCACGCCGCTTTCTCGCAGCCATTCGTCAAGAATGGTGCGCGAGATACGCCAGCTACCGCCAATCTTCCGGGCGGGCAACTCCCCATTCGTCAACAGTTTGTAAATGGTGGATTGGCCGATGCGCAGGTATTCGGCGGCTTCAGAGGGTTTGAGTACATCGTGTTGTGTCATATTGTCTTTTTCTCGCTATATAATTCAAGTGCTGCTTGTGCGGCTCGATAGTATCCAAAATGGCTGTACGTGCTGTATTCTGTGGTGCCTTCCGGCCAGAACTGTTCTACCTTGCTCCTTTGCTACCTTACCTTCGCGCCTTAACAGAGCAAGAGTAACAACGTTCTCGATACTCACCTTCATGAACAACTCCTGGACACTTATTTGGCTTTAGCGGTTTCGCGAATTGATATCCGCATACAGGACACTTGCAAGGGCGCAGGCGTTTCAAGTTCATACGCAAATCAGATATTTCTGGATACCCCAAGAATTCAGCTAAATGACGAACATTGTGTATGGGATAAAGCTCGTCAGCTATATCCAAAATTTCTTGTGTAACTTCACCATTTGATTTTTTTAGCAAGGGTGAGAGATGGTCTTCGACCATCTCGCATATTTCTTTTTTCACTCTGCGTCTTTCATCACGGCTTATACCAACTGTGCAATTCATCTCATCAATTGCTGCTCGAATGTTGTCCACAAAAAAAACTCCTTTAGCTTTTTGGCCCAAATAGCCGTTTACGCAAGATCGTGCGCGTCTTGTCATCCTGGGGGAGTAACTTGTCATCCATGTTGTATGCAAGCTGGTCATACAGATAATCTAACTTTCCGGTTCTAAATCGGACAAATTCGGCAGGCTCGGCTTTTCCCTGCTGTACCCTGCGGACAGCGAAAATAACCGGATTATCAAGCCCCTGTCCCTTTTTGCTATACCCGTAGATCAACCAGGCTGCAAAACGACCGGGGTTACGATCTTTCAACAGGTCTTGATCCTGCGGTGCGATTTCCGGGTTGTAGGCAAAAAGAAACTCCCAATCCCAAACCAAAAAATCATCCCCAAACCCACCTACCTGACTGGTCTTGGAATTCGGAGTGATTTTATCCGGTTCTCCTGTATGTATGTTTTGTTTATTAGAGCTTAAAGAGCTTGTTTTTAAAGAGTTTAAAGAGCTTAATATGGGGTCATTCGCGCGAACATCTGGGGTCATTCGCGCAATCACGATGGGGTCATTCGCGCGAACATCTGGGGTCATTCGCGCAATCATGATGGGGTCATTCGCGCAATTACAGAAAATACAGTCATTTCCTGATGGGGTCATTCGCGCAATTATCTCCCTGATGGCTTTGCCCCAATCCATATTTTTAGAATATTCGTCAATCTGTGCCAGGATCGCTGGCGGCAATTCGTCTGGCGAGAGGTGGAAAGTGCGCTTTCCGGTAGCAAAGCCACTGGCGCGACCCGTTTTGGCCTCGTGAACGAAAATGCTCAATGGCGGGATTGTCGCTGTCTTTTTCGTGCTGCGTTTTGTGCCATGCAACCATCGCCATACGGTCATGGGTTGTTTTATCCCCAGCCAGTTCGCAATTTCTTTCCAGCCGTTTTGCAGGGTGACTTCATTGCGTTGTTCGCCGGTTTCAGGATCGACATAGCAGCGATCACGTAATAGGGTCAGCATCCAGGCCGGGCCATGCCCCAACACAGAAACAAGATTGCGGACGAAGAAATGCGTCAAAACGATCAGGTCATTGTGAGGCATGATGTGATAGTGCAAACGGTGAGATAGTGTTTTTAATTCGCCTTCGCTGAGTTGTTCTGAAAATAACTCAGCCAGAATTTGGGGAACTGTTTTGCGGATAGCTCCATCCGAGGGTACTGCAACATCGGAAAGCAAAGCCCTTGGGGAAATCGTGAGCGCCAATTCAATCACTTCCTTTGGGCCGCCTGCGGTTTCGACATTCTGTAATAGCCAAAGCTCCAGGGCATGTGCGTGGGCAGCAGTCAATGGCATGGTCATCTGCACTTTGTAAACATGAGCGCGTCGGCGCAATCCCCGCCCTTCGGTAATTTCCCAGGATGCTGTGGTGTCTTCCAGCGACACAAAACCCTGAAGCGCCTGCCATGTTTCTGGTTTATCTTTGAAGCGCCGAAATCGCTTGCGGTAAGTTCCCGACCAAAGCGCGAGTTGTCGTTCTGAAATACGATGCATCCGATTGCCAGAGCGTTGGCCTGCCAGATATGTAACCTGACGAAAACCCACCACCAGCCATGCCAGAGTTGGGCCGAGGTCAGCGATATGATTGGCGAAGTATCCAGGCAGCGGGATCACTCCCGTGCCAACGATCTCGTCATGCGGCAGATCGTAAACAGCCTCGACACTGGATGTTTCGCTGTCATCGTTGGCATCATCGTCTTCCCGCTCATCAGCAACAATGTCGTTGTGTACAACGAATTGAACAGTTACTTCCCCATTCATGATCCCAGCCAGCAGCTTCTTTACCGTGCTGGTGAGACGATCTTCGAGCCAGTCGCGGGCATAGGCGTTCCAGCATGAGATCGTGAGTGTGCCGGTTTCATCGTCAAACCCGATGAATTCGGTATCGCGTACCCAGGTGTCAAAGGCGGCTTTCGGCATTTCGAGTTGGAGTTGGCCCAGGGCAGCTTGCCAGGCTTGTGCTGCTTTCATGGTGTATTCCTCGATGTTCGTTTTGGAGTGGATTTCAAAATGGTGGATAAAAACCTGATGCCACCCATCGGCCCATTCGGATGAGCATTGATGACACGGCGATAAATGGTGATCTTGGTGCGACGCAAACCGACATCGCCCTCCGGTGCAAATGGCTCGACCGCATGATCCCAACCCAGGCGAGCATCCACAACCTGATCGGTGATCGTTACCAGGTCGAGGCCGTTGCGCAAGACCAGCAGCGCCAATCGATCGCCGGTGGCAACGTAATAGCGGCGATGATCGGCGACTAAAATCTCGCCAGGAATTTCATAGATGAGATCAAACAATTTTGCGGATTGGGGATCAATTTTGAGCAACATTTGAATTTACTAGACCTTTCTCATAGAAACCGTCAGGAGCGTTTTTGCGGGGCGATATTTTCCAGACATCCGAGCATATCTTTGGGGGCAAATAAATCGTTCTCCGGGCGTTTTGAGAGATGAACGTCACCGTCAACGTCACCGGCATCGCCACCGGCACGGCATCGGCACGTCATCGGCACGTCACCGGCAACGTCCCCGGCACGATTTTTTGGCTCAAAAAAAGTTGGAATTTGGTGCAAATTTCCAGGTTCGATTTTTAGGCTACTCATTTTCAGTGTCCCGCAAGGTCAATTTTCCGCTGTTGTAAGCATCAATGGCGAAGGTCAAGAAGCGCGCCACAACCTCGCCGTCATGGTATTTTCGGCTGATGATGTTTCCATACGGGGAGCGGCGCGTCTCACATACTGCGTCAATCACTGTAACCAAATCCGACGAGAGTTGATAATTAACTCGTTGTTTCCATAGCGGTGTCTCGTTCTTCTTTTGCCGATTTTTCTTCTGGGGATGTTGCTTTCCCCAGGTATTCTCTGCCCAGATGGGTTTCTTCTCGTCCGACCAACCTCCTGGCATAAGCGTCAAACCGTGCCGGGAATCGAGTTTCAGTTCCAGCGCAAAATCCGCCCGGCGATAGCACATCAAGGCGTACTCCAGAAACGCCTGCGCAATCTGGCTGGCGTTATAACCGTGTGTATCGGCAATCTCCTTAACTACGTCCCGGATCTGTTTAGGAACTTTGCGATAGGACTTCTTGGGATTATCACGTTCCCAAGAGCGATCGCGCACCACCTTTTTCTTGGGTGTTGCCACGCGCAGCTGGTCGATGATCGAAGGCGGGCGTTCCGGCTGGATACCCGGCGCGGGGGCATCATTACCAAAGCCAAAGCCGTTGCTATCCGATGGCTGGCTGTTTCCAGTCGGTTCTAGTTCATCATCAAAAAATGCGCTGCGGCGTCCCATAGTTGTTCGCTCCGTTCACTACCTGTCTTTCTAATACCGTAAAACTTCTTTCACAAACATGCCGTACTCCTCGGCGGCGCGCGAAGCCGGGTCTTTCTCAAAGATGGTTTGCGCCATTCCCGGACATTCGCTCAACGTAGCCGCCCGGTGGATCGGCGCCAAAACCTTTCCGGGAAAAGCCTGCTCCAGGTCGGTCAGTGAGGCCGATTGTTCCCGAATACGCTCCATGAACATCGTAGGCAGTACACCTAGCAAAGAGCCTTGCCACCCCAGATTCTTTTGCAGTTTGACCAACATCTGGGAAATATTCCGCACCCCATCCGTTCCCAGGAATTCGGCAGAGGTTGGAATTACCAGCAGATCAGCGGCCCACAATGCGCGCTCCTGGATACCGCCAACGCTGGGGGCTGTATCCAGAAGGATGTAATCCAGCCCATTGCCGGTGAAGCGTTCCAGCGTTTCGCGGATCCACGAAACCGGGTAGTTCGCCGAATTGATCGTTGTTTGGGCATGATTGGTACTGACATCCCCAGGAATGAGCCAGAGATTTTTGCGGTTGGTATTGCGAATCTGCTGCTTGACGAATTGGGTTTCAGATTGCCCCAAACCCATTGAAAGCAGGTAGTTTGCGCCACCCTCGGATTTCACGCCCAGCGACCGGGCGCAGTGGCCTTGCGGGTCAAGGTCGATAACCAGCGCGCTTTTGCCGTGCAGCGTCAGGCCGTGCGCCAGGTTGATAACGGTGGTGGTTTTGCCCACGCCACCCTTCTGATTAGCTATGGTGATAATTTTGGTTGCCATGAGTTTTATCCTTTCTGGGGTTCGTATTTCCCCGCCTGATAGCGGCGGCGGATTTCGGCTTCTTTTTCTTTTCGGAATGCAGCGGCGGCTTCTAGCGCTTCCTCACGCGTATCAAAATGATGGAAGTAAAATCGTTTTGTCTTGCGCTTGCCTCTCTGAGGCGTCCAGTAAACAACGAAACAGAGCAGCTTCGCGCCACTTGAGGACCGGTGAAAAGTTTCCGATACGCCATGTACGCCAGTTGTGTTGGAGCGCATGGGTTGTGTGTGAAATGGGACATCTTCGACTGGATGCTGGATATACATCGCATCACGCCACGTCAGGGCAGCTTCCAGAGCGGCTTCCTTGCCACCATACGGGTTGTCGCTAAAAAACTTCCTGAGTACCTGCCCATGCCGGTAAATACGCACCAGCCAGCCGTATGTGTGTTTTGGATGATTGTCGATTCGAGTGACGTTCTTCATACCGTTTTGTCCGCTGTCAGTCATATTGTTTCCTTCTGTGGATCAAAAACAACTTTCAAGTGCCGGTGGAGTACATTCTTGCGGGTTTCCATTTCGA
>JACNJM010000318.1 GCA_014382605.1 Anaerolineae bacterium | reverse complement strand
GGTGCGCTAGTTTCCGCCGCCGTTGGCATTTTCTTGCTGAAAATTCGCCCGGTCAAAGAAGAAGAAAGCGAAGCCGAAGACGCTGACATGGGCGCGGCTGTGCCTGGCCTCGGCTAGTTCAACGCATAGATCTCCGAGATTTTCTAGGGAAACCCTGAAAATCTGTGGGGTTTTGGAGAAATCTCGGAGGTCTTCTTCTCAGAAAGAGTAATCGTTTATTTATGAGGAAGCCAGGAATGAGCGAAACTGGATTCGTGGGTTCATGGCTTCCTTATAAAAATAGAGCTACTAAAAGGAGTATATTTCATGGCAAATTCAATCCTCGCGACAGAAGTCGATACAATTATCCTGGCCTGCGAAGCCGGTATGGGTTCCAGCCTGATGAGCGTGAATTCACTAAAAAAGAAACTCAAGAAAGCCAAAGTAACGGACGTAACCGTGAAGCATCTGCCTGCGCGCGAAGTACCCGCAAATGCAAAAGTTGTGGTTGTGCATAAAGGGCTGGCAAAAGTGGTACGAGGCAAAGCTCCCGAAGCCGTTGTTGTGACCTTCAACCACTTTCTCAATGACCCGGCGTTTGATGCTTTGGTGCAGGCCTTTATTGATAGCAGCGAAATTACGGCTTCAGGAGGGTAAATTGTGGCTATCTTAGCGCTAGACCGAATTCAAGTACAGACAACGGCAACCGATAAGCAAGACGCCATCCGTAAAGCGGGCGAGCTGCTGGTGAGCAGCGGCTGTGTGGCTCCGGCCTACGTAAATGGCATGTTGGCCCGTGAAGAAACCATGTCTACCTATTTAGGGATGGGCGTTGCCATTCCGCATGGGGAGTACGATAATCGCGACGATATTTATCAGACCGGCATTTCAGTGTTGCAACTTCCGGATGGTGTGGAGTGGGAAGACGGCGAAAAAGCCCATCTCATCATAGGGATTGCGGCTTCCTCCGACGAGCACGTAGGGGTATTGGCCCAATTGGCAGAAGTGCTTGAAGATGAAGAGATGACCGAAAAATTGATTAAAACCAGCGACCCGGAGTTGATTCTATCAGCCTTGAGTGCGTAATTTGGCGTGAAGGTAGTTGGCAACGAAATCCGTAAACGAAAGTTGGTTATTCTATGAAGCAACAAGAAATCGTCATTCAAAACCCGACCGGGTTGCACGCTCGTCCGGCGAAGGTCTTTGTCAATATTGCCAAAGGCTTTCAGGCCGACATTCGTCTCTTTCACGGCGAGAAAAAGGCCAACGCCAAAAGTCTGATTTCATTGCTGACGCTGGGTGTTGAGAGCGGCAGCACCATCCGCATTGAAGTGAACGGCGAAGACGAAGACGCGGCGTTGGCGGCGTTGGCTCAGGCCGTAGAGAGCGGCCTGGGCGAAGAAGAATTGATCGAGCGAGTCGCCGCGGGAGCAGAATTGGCCCCGGAGGCAATAGCGCCTGAAAAACCGGAACCACCCCAAACGGAGCCCGCCGCGCTTCCAGCCAATACCATAAAGGGCGTCTCCGGCGCGCCGGGAATCGCTATCGGCCCCATTTATCATCTGAAGCGCACCGAAATAAAAGTCGAAGAGACTTTCGAAGGCGAGTCGGCAGAGAAAAATCAATTGCAAGCAGCGATTGAGCAGGCCAAAGGCCACGTGGCGCGTTTGCATGCGCAGATGTTGGCGCAGAATGTTGGCAGCGAGGCCGCGATTTTTGATGTGCATCTGGAATTATTGGATGATGTCGAGTTGCTCGATGCCGTACTGGCGAAGATCAACCAACGGCAGAGCGCGGCCCTGGCGTGGCAATCCACCATTGATGAGCGCGCCAGGCTGGTTGCCGGTTTGGATGACCCCTTGCTGGCTGCCCGCGCCGCTGATTTGCACGATGTCGGCTACCGGGTGTTACGCATTTTAGCGGGAGTAACTGGCGATAGCGCACAGTTTCCGAACCATCCCGTGATTGTGGTCGCCGATGATTTGTCGCCCTCGGATACGGCTTCATTGGACCGCGATAAAGTCTTGGGTTTTTGTACCGCCAGCGGCGGCCCAACAGCGCACACGGCGATCATTGCCCGTGCCCTGAGTTTGCCTGCCGTGGTCAGCGCAGGGGAGCGTGCCCTGGCGCTGGATGATAATCTGACAGTTATTTTGAATGGCGATGCAGGTTTGTTGATCATTGAACCCGGCGAAGACGAGATTGCTGAAGCAAAATCCATGCAGCAAGCGGGGCAAAAACTGCGCCATGAAGCACAGCAAGCGGCTGGCGCCCCGGCGATTACGCTGGATGGTCATCGGGTCGAGATTGCGGCCAATATCGGCGGCGCGCCCGAAGCGCGTGAAGCGTTGAAATCCGGTGCGGAGGGCGTGGGCCTGCTACGCACCGAATTCTTATTTTTAGAGCGCAAGCAGCCCCCGTCAGAAGATGAACAATTTGCGGTCTATCGTGAGATTGCCGAGGCCATGCAAAACGCTCCGGTGATCGTGCGCACGCTGGATGTGGGCGGCGATAAACCGCTGCCTTATATCGAAATGTCCGAAGAAGTCAACCCGTTTTTGGGTGTGCGCGGTATCCGGCTGTGCCTGACGCGGCCTGCATTATTTCGTGAGCAACTTCGGGCGGTGTTGCGCGCCACGCAACACGGCACGCTGCGCATCATGTTCCCAATGGTCGCCGATCTCACTGAGTGGCTGGAAGCCCGCGCGCTTGTGGATGAAATCTGCATCGAGCTGGGCGTTTCTAGTGTCGAAATAGGCATTATGATCGAAGTGCCTTCCGCTGCACTAATGGCGGATGTTTTCGCACAGCATGTCGATTTCTTCTCCGTCGGCACCAACGACCTGACTCAATACACATTAGCGATGGACAGGATGCACCCGCAATTGGCGGGCAAATC
Organism: Anaerolineae bacterium; assembly: GCA_014382605.1. Classification (GTDB taxonomy): domain Bacteria; phylum Chloroflexota; class Anaerolineae; order Anaerolineales; family UBA11858; genus NIOZ-UU35. The sequence continues at coordinate 2,605 of JACNJM010000318.1, read as the reverse complement.
GGATGGTTTGCATCCGGCTGTGCTTCGATTAATTGACCAGACAACCCGCGCCGCTCATGCTGCTGGAAAGTGGGTCGGTGTGTGTGGAGAGTTGGGCGCTGATCCCCAGGCTATTCCCATTCTCGTAGGCCTGGGCGTGGACGAATTAAGCGTCACCGTGCCCGCCGTGCCAACCGTCAAGGCGCTGGTACGCACCCTAAATTATTCAGAAACCCAGGCATTGGCACGCAAAGCTTTGGCCTGTGCCAGAGCTTCAGATGTGCGTCAGCTTGTATAAAAAAGCCCCCCTCTAAGCAGATTGCGGAAAATACGATTAGAAAAAGAGAAAAAACTATGAATACCAAATATCAACAATATCGTTCTGCCAGCGCGCCGCTGCCCGAAAAAACCTGGGCGTGGAATCTGTACGGCGCGGGCGTTGAAAATATCGGGCGGGATAATAAACCGGAGCAATTCGCTATCCCCGAACCGGCAGATGACCAGCTTCTGGTACGCATTGACAGCGTGGGGATGTGTTTCTCGGACGTCAAGATCATCAATCAGGGGGGCGACCACCCCAAACTCTACAACCGTGATCTCACCAAGGAACCGGGCCGCCTGGGGCATGAAGTCTCGCTAACGATCATTAAGGTCGGGGCGGATCTGCAAGAGAAATATCACCCTGGTCAACGTTTGGCTGTTCAACCAGATATTTATCAGCAGGGCAAGAGCACCGCCTACGGTTACACCATCCCCGGCGGGCTGATTCAATATCATCTCATCGGCCCCGAAGTGCTGGATACCGATGCAGGCGCTTGCCTGCTGCCGCTGGAAGGCGAAATTAGTTATGCGGCGGCTTCACTGCTGGAACCTTGGGGCTGTGTGCTCGCATCGTATACCCAGCGCCGCCGGCTCGACCCCGAAGAGGGCGGCATAATGTGGATAGTAGGGTATCCAGGCGATGAACGCGAGTATCAATTTTCCGCCGGGTTAGACGCGCCTGCCACGATTGTGCTCACCGATGTTCCCGCCTCGATCAAGAATTTAACTCAAACGACCAATGCAAAAATTGTCACGAAAGATGGTTTACAGCCCGAAGAGTATGCCGCCCTTTCCTATGAGTTGACCAAGGAAGTGGGTTTCGACGATATTGTCGTCTTGGAGCCGCAGTCAGCCGCCGCAGTCAGTGAAATTGCTCGCCATATCGCCCGCCGCGGTACGCTAAATATGGTCGGACAAACTCCGCTGGATGGTCTCACCAACGCTGATGTCGGACGTTTACACTATGACTATATCGCCTTCCTGGGTAACCCAGGGCCAGACATCGCCACATCCTATGGCGAAGCTCGCAACCGTTGCGAGTTGCAGGCCAATGGCGCCGCGGTATTCATCGGCGCGGGCGGCCCAATGGGGCAGATGCACGTTCAGCGCGCGATCGAAATGCCCAATGGTCCGCGCTTAGTGGTTGCTACCGAAGTCAGCGCAAGCCGCCTGAAAGCTTTGCGTGAGCGCTTCATTCCGTTGGCTGAAGAACATGGCCGGGAGTTGCATGTCATCAACCCCGTCGACTCGGATCAATCGCTATACGATTTCGTCATGGGCCTGACGGATCATCAAGGCGTAGATGATGTTGTGGTCAGTGTGCCCGTAGCCGGGCTGATGGCCGAAGCTGCCACGTTAATGAATCCGAATGGTATGTTGGTTCTCTTCGCCGGAGTCCCCAACGGCACGCTGGCCCCGCTCGATTTAAGCACCGTCTACCTGCACAATGCGCAGTACACCGGCACATCGGGTCTGACGATCCACGATCAGGCTGCGGTTTTGCAGCGCGCCAACGAAGGCGCACTCTCTCCGGGGCGTATGGTGGCTGCCATTGGCGGGATGCAAGCGGGCCTGGATGCCATTGATGGTGTCATCAACAGCAGCTACCCCGGCAAGATCGTCATCTTCCCCCAAATTCAAGATTTACCCTTGATGGGTCTGGATGAGCTTTCAGAGAAATTGCCCGAAGTCGCTGAAAAACTCGGCCCTGGCAATGTCTGGACGGCTGAAGCCGAGGCTGTTTTGATTGAATCCCACTGGCAGCCTGCCAAATGAATAATATCTACACGCTGACCCTCAACCCGGCTATTGACCGCGAGTTGACCGTCCCGGCCATCGAGTTCGGTTCGGTGCTACGGGCATCGGCTTGGCAGGTGGATTTTGGCGGCAAGGGCTTCAATGTTTCGCGCATGTTGAAGTCGTTGGGAACCGTCAGTACCGCCCTGGGCTTTGCCGGGGGTAAAAGCGGCGAGTTGCTCAAAGACGGCCTCGAAGCCCTGGGCATCGGCACCGATTTCGTTTGGGTAGACGGTGAGACGCGTACCAACGTCAGTATTGTCACCGAGGCGCACGACCGCTATGTCAAAGTCAATGAACCTGGGCCAACCATCTCGACCTCCGAGCAGCAGGCGCTGATCGAAAAAGTCCACCAACTGAGCCAACCCGATGATTGGTGGGTTTTAGCGGGCAGCCTGCCGCCGGGCATAGCGTCTGATTTTTACGCCCATCTCATCGAGATTATCCAAAACACGGGTGCTCGCGCCCTCCTCGACACCAGCGGAGAAGCCCTGTCACAGGGCAGTAC
>JACNJM010000116.1:11963-28192 GCA_014382605.1 Anaerolineae bacterium | reverse complement strand
CACACACCCCTATTTTTCGGAAGTCTTTTCAAAGTTCTTTCCAAAATCTACTTAATTGATTATAGCCGAAATTAATCGACTCAAATCAGGTGACATCCACATGCAAGGATATTTACGGGTAAAAGATCGAAAAGTTGCAGAAACACAAAGAGAGTGGCTGTACACCTTTGCCACTCTCTTTGTGTTTTTTAGCTTCTACTGTAGCGAAATTATACGCTCACTACAGAATCTTCGCTGCCGAATTCGTTCGGCGTATATTTCTCACCGCTCCAATCGTTTTCCCAGCGTTCTCCATCTACCCAGAAGCGGTAGCGATATTCTTTGCCAGTTTCAAGGGCAAGCGATCCGCTAAAACGACCATCTTTGCGCTGAGTCAACGGATTGGCTTCTTTATCCCAATTATTGAATTCTCCAACGAGAGAAATAGTTTTAGCATTGGCTTCTGCCGGGAATTCAAAGGTAACCCGGCAAGTTTTGCCTGATTTTGCGTATGTTTTTTTCATTTTTTTCGCTCCTTTAGCGTTTATGTTGCAGGAATCCGGATCGCTTGCACAACTTATGGCGCAATTCCCGAGTACTCCTGCCGTAACAGCCGGGAAGAATACCACATAACGCGTAAACCGCCAACGGAGGCAGAATCGGGCCTATTTTTTGGAACCAGCCCAAAAGGTATCCGCGCGCAACCTATGCCCGGATAATTCTACCCGCCGCATAAAGGATGGCCGCATTCCGGTAGCGCGCATTGTCCCTATAATCTTGCCGCGCTCATCCAGCCCGGTTTGTTCGAAGCGGAAAAGATCGAGCAGAGTTATCACTTCACCTTCCATACGCGAAACCTCTGAAATTAAAGTGATCTTGCGAGACCCGTCTGAAAGCCGGTCCATGTGAACGATGAGATCAATCGCTGAAGCGATTTGTTGGCGTAAGGCAGATAGCGGCAGGTTAAGGCCAGCCATCAACGCCATAGTTTCAATGCGAGAAAGCGCATCGCGGGGTGAATTTGCATGGAGAGTGGTCAACGAACCGTCGTGGCCTGTATTCATAGCCTGAAGCAAGTCGAGGGATTCTTCGCCGCGTACCTCGCCAATCACCAGGCGGTCTGGACGCATTCGCAGGGCATTGCGCACCAGATCGCGGGTGGTAACCTGCCCCTTGCCTTCCGTATTCGCTGGGCGAGTCTCGAGGCGAACGGTATATTTTTGCTGCAATTTCAACTCAGCAGCATCTTCGATCACAACGATTCGCTCTCCATCAGGAATATAGCTTGAAAGCACATTCATAAGCGTGGTTTTTCCCGAACTGGTGTTCCCGCTAATCACAATACTTAGTCGAGCAATAACGCTGGCCTCCAGCATATTCGCCATGCGTTCGTTAAGCGAACCACTGCGGATCAATTGCTCCATCGTAAAACGATCTTTGAGAAAGCGACGCACTGTAATGCAGGGGCCATCGACAGAAATTGGGGGAATAACCACGTTGACGCGGGAACCATCGGGTAAACGCGCATCGGCAGTCGGGTTATCAATACTGACTTGCCGTCCAACCGGATGTAACATACGATTTATGACGCGGATCACATGCGCTTCATCATCAAATTTGATCGGCGTATCTTCGAGATGGCCTTCGCGCTCGATATATACTTGATTCGGCCCATAAACCATAACTTCATTGATTCCCGGATCTTCCAGTAAAGGCTGGATTGGGCCATAGCCGATGAGTTCAGCAAGCACTTCACGGATCAGGGCCTGCCGGGCGGGCGCGCTCAAATTATGGCTGGTGCCATCCAATGCTTTCCCAATCCAATCAGCGATTTTATTGCGATATTCAGTCGCAGAAGGCGGGTAACGCTCAATTTGTTGCGCCACAACATCCATCAGGTAGGCTTTGATGGACTGGGTATCGTTGAAATTGAAGGGTTTGACTTCAGAATTTCTCATAACCGCTCCTTAGATCGGTTTCGGCAAGTGTGGCAATATCACTCTCTATGCGCGGGATTTCGCTGATACGCACAATTCTGCGAAAGCCATTGTTCTACACCAAAATGGTGAGCGCTTCCAACTCGCGCGGATAATAGGTCAGGATTTCGATGCCAGCCTCGGTGATGGCTACTGTATCCGAATGCCGGAATCCCCCCAGAGCGGGTACGTACAACCCCGGCTCTACGCAAAAAACCATCCCTGGCTGAATGGTGGTTTCATCACCAATATCCAGATACGGCCCTTCATGATAGCGCAGGCCGATGGTATGACCAACGTGATGTTTCCAGTATGGCATCAGGTCATGTTTTTCGTAATAGGCACGCACGGTTTTATCTACTTCGGCGCAAGGGATTCCTGGCTCCATTGCGGCCAGGGCGGTATCTTGCAAGGCCAGCATGTGGTCAAATATGATTTTCTTCTCATCGGAGGCCGCGCCGAGGATCATTGTGCGTTCCAGTTCAGAATTGTAACCCCACACCGGCGCGTTGGATTCGCCCACCAACACATCGCCCACCTGAAAGATAATATTATTCGCCAACGCATGTGGAATAGCCGAGTTACGCCCAATTTGGCCGCGATACACTGCCTGCACACCATTGGAGAAATAGCTTTGGGCGCGATAGAGCGAACCTAACGTATCGAGCATGGCGAGGGTTGCTTCATGGCTGGCTCGCATAGTGACTTCGGTCTCGCTGGTTCCTGGACGCGTATAGCGTTGCAACAACGTCAGAGCTAAATTGCCCCACTTGGCGCTTTCGCGGATTAAATCTAACTCGGCATCGCTCTTGACCATCATCTGATCTTCGATGAACCCGGCCAGGGGCGTAGGTCTGACTCCGGTGAGTTCGCTCAACGCCGGGCCGCGATAGCCGAATATCCACGGATAGCCGTCATGGTCGGCGCCAAAATCGCCCTGGATTTTCATCTCGGCCAATAAATCCTTGAAAATCGACATCGGGTGTGGGTGATGCGGGTATTCAAGATAATAATCGACACGATCAATCAGCGCATTGCCCGAAGCGTGTTCCACTTCCAGTTTGGGGACGAATATGGCCCGCAGGCCAGCAGCATTGACCGCAAAACCAATCGGGCGCTCGGTAGGGATAAATGCGAATCCGGTGTAATAGAGAATATAGTCGCGGTCAAAAATAACTGCGCCGGAGAGTTTTTGCGCCTGAAGATGGGCAACCAGATGATTAACACGCATCTGATATTCTTCAGCCTGAATGTGCAAAGATACTTTTTTCATTTTGTCCTTGTTATCGGGAATATACAGGTGGGATGCACTTTCGCAAAAGAATGCCCGAAAACAGGGGTGTGCGGGGTGCTTCGCACTCCGCACACCCCTATTTTCGGTATATTTTTCATCGTTTCGCGTAAGCCCTATTGAGAAGATCGTATCTACTCAATTTCGAAAACCATTTCCACAAAATCAAGCATGAGCTGAATCGCAGACGGATCAATCTCGGGACGAATCAGCATCATGCCGTGATCGCTGCCCGGCCATTCGTACATTTGATAGAAATCGCCAGTTGCCGATTTACAGGTTCGGGAAGATTCGCCATCTCCGGTGGCATAGAAACACCACACGGGGTAACCATCTTCATCGACAGCGGTAACCGCTTCGGCATAATCGATTGTCAGATACGATCCTGGAGAGAGCGACAACGCCCCCAGACAACTTCCAGGGTAAAGGTCATTCAACCAAAAACAACCATCCGGTGCGCCATCGGCGCCGATGCTGGCTCCCATAGCAATAATCTGAAGTTGGTCAACGCCCTCCAGGCTGTAGGCCGTTTCCATCGCCGCCTGGGCATCCATCAACCAGCCTGCCGGTTCAAACGACGAGCACCCGTTCTCACATTTGCGGAAGGTAAACGAGAATACCCCAAAAGACCGGTCTTCAAGCATCGGCGGGAACCAGGTCGGGTCTAACCACGGCTCGGCGCCCACATTGGGGCTGGTGCCACTCAGCCCGCGGTTTTGGAACCAGAAGGCAATCTCGTTCCAATCCTCCATATCACCCGGCGCCCAGTGATGCAGCACAATCATTGGGGCAGGGTTGACGGCTGCAGGGTAATAACGACCTTTGAGCGCAAAACCATCCGCAGCCTGGAATTCAATTTCCTGCGGATCAGCAGCTAACGGCTCTAATGTTGGCACGGCCGTAGGCTCTGGAGTCGCGGTGGGCGGCTCTGGGGTTGGCTCTGGAGTATCCGTAGGGGGTGGGGGTTCCGTCGGTGGGGGTGCGGCAGGTTCTTCGGGCTGTGCAGCTTCAGGTTGAGCTTGCTCCGGTTGGGCTTCTTCAGCTATGGGCGGCGCGCCAGGTTCACATGCGGTGAATATCAATGCCAACGACAATAATATAATCAGTATGCTCCACTTTTTCATCGGTATCCTCCTTTACGATACAGTTCTGTGGTTGTTAAGCCTATGTAGATTTATGACTTTACTGCAAAAACTGCCGAACGGGTGTTCCCGGCGGCATATATGGGGGGTGGTTGCAAAGCAACCACCCCCCATATATGCCGCCGGGCATCTCCTTCATTGGCTTTTTGCAGTGGAGTCATTTATGACTCCACAAATTCATACGAACTCGTAATTGCCACGGCTGGGCGCAAGGTTGCCAGCACAGAGCAGTATTTCTCTTCCGAAAGTTTGATCGCGCGCGCCAGTTTTTGTTCATTAACTGCCCCGCGGACAATATAGTTCAGGTGTATGCTCACGAACTGATAGGGTGGTTCTGTTTTCTGCTCGCCGGTACACTGTACTTCAAGCGCTTCTAATGGCTCGTGCTGTTTTTCCAGAATTGTGACCACATCGTAACTTGAGCAGGATGCTGCCGACATCAACAACAAATCGGATGGTTTGACAGCACTCCATTTCGGTTCACGCTGACGGTCGAACCCGATGCTAATCGTGCTGCCCCGCGAATCCGAACCCACAAAAAAAGTGGCATCGACCCATTTTAGAGAAACCGTTCCTGATACTGTATCCATACAACTATTTATCCTTTCAACAATTATGTGGGGTTCCCACCTTCCCCATTATGGGAGAAGGCTACTCAAAAGTCAAGCATCACCCGCGTACTAGGATTTTACAGGCCCCAAAGATTTTTCGCTTGCCCCAGCATGGACAACCAGGCTTCAGCCTCGGGCTGGGGAGGCGCGCCCAAAGGGTCTTCCCAACTCCGAGAGAGCAGCGCCGCGACTACACCTTGCGCGCAGGCCGCAGCAGCATCCAGATCATAACCGCCTTCGAGAACCAGGGCAATGCGTCCCTGGCAATTGGCATCGGCCCAGGCGCACAGTCGCTCGATGAGGGTTTTGTACCCTGCCGCGCTGAGCAATAGACTCCCCAAGGGATCGCGCCAATGCGGGTCAAAGCCGTAACTGACCAGGATCATCTGCGGGGCGTAGCGATCCAATAAAGGCAGGATCAACGCATCGGTTACAGTTGTGAACGCCATATCCCCCGAATAAGCAGATAATGGAAAGTTGGCCGTCATCCCTTTACCTTGCCCCACCCCAATTTCATCCACGCGGCCTGTGCCAGGATAATGCGGAGATTGGTGCGTAGAGAAATAAAACACATCCCCGCGGGTGTAGAAAATATCCTGCGTGCCATTGCCGTGATGCTGGTCGAGATCAATTATAGCAAGGCGCTGCGCCCCTGTGTTTTGTAGCAAATCTTCGGCAGCCAAAGCAATATTATTGAGCAGGCAAAAACCCATGCCGCGATTTTGCGTGGCATGATGCCCCGGAGGGCGCGTGAGAGCAAAGCCGCGCCGGGCATCGCCGTGCCATACGGCCTGACTGACCGCCAACGCACCCCCAACGGCGTTTACCGCCAAATCCCAGGATGCGGTCGTCGTGTAGGTATCCATGTCCAGATGCTGACCGCGGGCCGAGGCGCGCTGCAATGTCTTAAGATAATCCGGCGCGTGGATCGCTTCGAGTACCGCGGCAGGCGTTTCAATCGGCGGTAACTTGGGGTATGGCTGCCACCAACCGATTTCATCCAGAGCGCGGCGCATGGTTTCGACGCGCTCTGGGCGTTCAGGGTGATCGCGCTCATAATGGGCCGCGTGGCCTTCGGGATAAAAGTAGACAAGTTCGTGCATAGCTGGCTCCGGGAATCAAAGAGATGATTTTCTGGTAGTTGATTTTTACAGATGAACAGGTTTGACAAACGTGATGCATCCGCTATTCATTGTACCAGTCCTTCATGGGACAAAAACCATGCTTTTTAGGGTTGCTGCAACAAATCTCCTATTGGGTTAGTGATAAAATCATTATCAGTTGATTTCTTCCAATTCTTCAGGAGCCAGAAAATGAGAACATACACCGATGAATCAGGTCAGGGGTTGGTTGAATATGCTCTAATACTCACAACTGTAGCGCTGATTGCCCTGCTGGCGCTGTCAACGATGGGTACCAGCTTGCAGCAAGTGTATTGCAGTGCGGTCAGCGAACTTGGCGGCTCTGGATGCGGCTGCCAATTTACATTTGATGATGCAAGCGCGCTGGATTCATGGGAGGGGGGCAATCGAGATAGTTTCAGCGTAGAAAATGGACAAGCCTGCATCACCGGGAACGGTCAGAATGCCTATTCCTATCTCAACAGTTGTGCAACTGATTTTGGCAACGACAATGTGGTCATCAATGTTACGGCTGCCAATATAGATCAAGTTGTCGATAACGGAAAAAATACCGGCCTCGATGTGTGGTTTCGCGCGCAGGATGAAAACAACGGTTACCACTTTACATACAATACCAAAAATAATTTCGTGCGTATCTGGAAGCGCGTAGATGGGGCATGGATTCGTCTGGCACACACCAACGTCCCCAATTCGTGGGACACGCAAGCTAATGACTTTGAGATCAAAGTTATTGGTGACACCTTTCAGGTTTTCCGTGAAGGCGACCTGCTTCTTCAGGCCACCGACGACGCATACACACAGGGCAAAGTAGGCTTGCGGAATAAACCCAGCTCAAAAACCTGTATCGATGGTCTGAGTGTAGGTTTACTTCCCTAGCTAAAAAAAGGAGCTAATCATGAAATTGGAAGACTCCCCTCAACTTGATGATATGAGCGGCGAAATATTTCCGCACTCTGGGGAAGCAAAACCTGAGAAAAAATCACCGGCACGAATGCTACTCGCGCTGCTCGGTTTAACGCTCATCGCCCTGGCAACATACAATTTTTTCGCCAGCGGAACTGCCGCCACATTGATGCGCAAAGGCGCTATCAGCGGCTACATCATGGACGAAAGCAACGCCCCCCTTACCGCCAGAGTCATTATCTTTGGCACGTCTGTACGGGGCGAAAGCAACGCCGATGGTTTTTTCTACATCGATGACGTTCCCGCCGGAGAACAATCTGTGATCGTCATTTTCGGCGAAATTGGAATCGAGGTCACGGCTCAAATAGACCCTGGTAGTGAAACAGATCTCGGGAATATCCAGATACCCACAGATTTAGATTTGGAGTAAAACATCACCCCCTAGGAGAAACCATGACTGAAGCCCTATATCATGCTGACAGCTACGTGCAAGAATTCAACGCAACCATCACCGCCGTTGACGAAGCCAATCACGGCATTGTGCTTGACCGCACGGCCTTCTTCCCCGGCGGGGGCGGCCAGCCCGCCGATAAGGGAACCCTGACCGTTGACGGACAAACATATGTACTCAAACGCGGCAAGCGTATTAGCAATCAGCTTGTGCATCTGCTCACAGGCGATGATCCGTTGCCCGCTGTCGGCGCACAGGCGCACGGACAACTCGATTGGGAACACCGCTATAAAATCATGCGTACGCACACCGCCATGCACATCTTATGCGGGGTCATCTTTCGCGATTACGGCGCATCCGTCACTGGCGGCAATATGGAACCGCTCAAGGGCCGTATGGATTTTGAATTCGAGACGATGCAAAAAGAACTCGTCGAAGAAATTAATGCCGCTATCAACGCCGAAGTAAACAACGCCCGTCCGGTGAGTTGGCGCGTACTGCCGCGTGAAGAAGCCTTCCAAATCCCTGATCTGATCCGCACAAAGATCAACCTGCTGCCTAAATTCATCACAGAAGTACGCGTGGTAGAAATTGAAGGGCTTGACCTGCAAGCCGACGGCGGCACACATGTGCGCAACACATCCGAAGTCGGCACAATCCGCGTTACCGATTATAAGAGCAAGGGCAAAATCAACAAGCGCATCTATGTCGAACTCGACTGAAATTTTGATCTGCGGGGCGGGCATTGCGGGCATCTCCGCCGCCTATCATCTGGCCGTGCGCCACGGCATCTGCAACATCACGCTGGTTGACGAGCGCGCCCCCCTCAGCCTGACCAGCGACAAATCCACCGAATGCTATCGAAACTGGTGGCCTGGCCCCGGCGATGCGATGGTCGGCCTGATGAACCGCTCGATTGACATCCTGGAAGAACTCGCCGATGAGAACGGGAATATTTTTCATTTGAACAGGCGCGGCTATTTATATTTAACCGCTGACCCGGAGAAAATCCCCGCCTTTGAACAGGAAGCGCAGACTCCCTCCGGGTTGGGCGCTGGCCCCCTGAGAGTGTACCGCTCTCGGGGCAAAGCCGCGGTTTATCAGGCCTCCCCACCCGAGGGGTATCGTGGTATCCCCGCAGGGGCTGACCTGTTCCTCGATCAGGCCGCCATCCGTGAGCATTTTCCCTATTTGCCCGATACCGTCGTCGGCGCGCTGCACGCCAGGCGAGCAGGCTGGTTCAGCGCTCAACAGTTGGGCATGTATTTGCTCGATCAGGCGCGTGCCCACGGGGTTAAATTCGTTAAGGCACGCGTCACGGGGGTTGAACAAACACAGGGGGCGGTATCCGCTGTCCACTTGAGTGACAACACAAAAGTCGCCACGCAGCACTTTGTCAACGCGGCCGGCCCGTTCGTCAAAGAAGTCGGCTCCATGCTGGGGTTTGATCTCCCTATCCACACCGAATTGCATCTCAAAGTCGCCTTCCGTGACCGACTGGGCGTAGTGCCGCGCCACGTCCCCATGCTGATCTGGACAGATCCGCAAACGCTGAACTGGCCATCCGAAGAGCGCCAATTCTTGGCCGAAGACGAAGAAACGCGCTGGCTGCTGGAGAGCATGCCCGCGGGCGCGCACACCCGCCCCGAGGGCGCCGGAGACAGCGATATTATTCTGCTTTTATGGGAGTATCAAACGCATGTCATGAAGCCAGTCATCCCCCCGCCGTTGGATGAAATGTACCCCGAAATTGCTTTGCGCGGCATGGCCGCTATGCTGCCGCGCTTCAGCGAATATTTCGAGCGCATGCCCCAACCGATGCTGGATGGCGGCTATTACACCAAAACTCAAGAAAATCGCCCACTGATCGGGGCGCTGCCCGTGGAGGGCGCTTATATCATCGGCGCGCTCTCCGGCTATGGCCTGATGTCGGCTTGCGGAGCGGGCGACCTTCTCGCCGCGCATATCACGGGGGGTGAACTGCCAACCTACGCCCCAGCATTCTCGCTGACGCGTTATGATGATCCTGAATATCAAAAACTACTTGAAAACTGGAGCGATGAAGGGCAGCTCTAAGAAAAAACTCCCGGAGGTTACGAATTCTCCGGGAGTTTTTTTCTAAGGTGTTTTATGGGCAACTAATGGTCCACTCCAGCCCGCGGAAGACTTCTTCAACCAGGCTGTATAAATCGGGGTCGTATTCTTGGAATTCAGTTTTCGTGTTGACCGGATGATTTTCATAGTTTGTTGGACTAGCATCGAAATACATGACGACCCCTTCTGCCCAATATTCAAACTTGTCAGTAGCGGCGTAGTGGCCTTCCCATTTACCAGCCGACATAGCGGCGCTATATGCCGCCGCTAAACGATTATCAAAACCGGATTCAACCGTATTTAGGCCAACCATGTGAATAGAGTGGGCAAATTCATGAGCGGTGACTGAATACCCCTGGTACTCTTGCCCGCCGCCAACACACATAAGATTATTCTCACCGGTAACAAATCGGGGGTCAGCATCATTATCCGCATTCGCGAAGGCTTCGTTGGGGTCAATATCGACGGGAAGATCAGAAGCATCTTTTCCAGCCGGGAAAATCACTACTTCAAGTCCTCGATTAGATAACTGTTCACGCACATCCGGGCGGGTTGCCAACATATTTGAGACAATGTACCACGCTTGCTGCACGGCTTTGTCCTGAACTGCATCAGAAGCTAAAATTTTGATACCGTCTATACTGCACTCTTTTCCATAGTAACTATGCCCCGGATCGGTAATTTCACACCCATCGCCATTTTCCACCAAAACCGAGACAACGGTCGGGGTGGGTTCGAGGGTAGGCAAGTTGGCAATACTCGCTGGAACGATGATTGGTAGATTGGTTTCCCGGCTTTTAACGACAATATCCCTGACAATCTCGCCGCTGGCTTCGTCGCGCACCCGCCAGGCATGTTCTACAAAAGTTTCCTGCGTATAAGATTGGCCCGGCGTCAGGCGTTTGGCGTATTCCTCCTCGCCGTTCAGATTCAGCCAGTAAATCGCAAGATTACGATCCGATGTATTAGACAAAGTCAATTCAGCCGACATGCCGCCATCTACGGAAGCTAAGGGGATCGGCGTTTCTGTGGGGACTGGGGTGGCCGTTGGCTCTGGTGTCGCGGTGGGTTCGGGAGTGGCCGTATCAGCTGTTGTCGCCGTAGGCGGCTCCGTAGGAACAGCCGTGGGTTCCGGCGTTGCGGCTGGGGAACAGGCTCCCACCCAAAGAACTAGCACGAACAATAATACGACGAGTAGTTTTCGGTTCATGATGATCCTCCACATTTTCGACCTCGCTATTTACATTTTATAGCACAACAAATCACTTTTCGCTACACTCGCGATAAAATACATATCCGTTTTATGATATGTATCACATTTTTGATGCGAATGGTTCATCACCCCCACAGGAGGCAGTCATGCGACCCAAAGTAAATTTTCTCAGCGATAAAGTCGTTCAACAGATCATCGATGAAGCTTTCCAACTTCTGATGAACCCTGGCATTCAAATCCACAACCGGGAGGGACTAGAATTATTAGCTGAAGCCGGCGCCCAGGTTGATTATAACGCCCAGATCGCCCGCATCCCCGAAGAGCTTGCCCGAAAGGCGCTGGAAACGCGGCCATCTGAATTTTATCTCTACAATCTGGATGGTGAGCCGGTCGTACATTACGGCGGCGACAGCGTGCAGTTTGACCCCGGTTCGGCGGGGCTGATGCTACTCGACAGCGAAACGCAAAAGATGCGCCCGCCCACCACGACCGATTTTGTAAATTTTGTCAAACTGGTTGAAATGCTGCCCCAATTGGATGCCCAAAGCACGGCCTTCGTCCCCGCCGATGTACCCATTGGCATCAGCGACCTGTACCGCCTGTATCTGGCACTGAACTACATGCGCAAACCGATCATCACCGGAGCCTTCGAGAAAGATACCTGGTGGTATATGAAAGATATGCTCGTCGCCACCGCGGGGAGCGAAGCCGCGCTGGCGGCCAAACCTATCGCTGTTTTCGATGTCTGCCCTTCGCCGCCCCTGCTGTGGAGCGACATCACCTGCCAAAACCTGATCGACAGCGCCCGTCACAAGATTCCCGCCGAGTTAGTATCCATGCCCCTCACCGGCGCGGCCGCCCCCGTAACGATCGCCGGGGCCGTTGTGCAACACGCCGCCGAATGCCTCAGCGGGGTAACGATCTCGCAAATTGTTAATCCGGGAACCCCCATCGTTTGGGGCGGATCACCAGCCGCCTTCGATATGCGCCAGGGAACCACCCCGATGGGCGCAGTCGGCACGTGGATGATGGATGCCGCCTACGCGCAGGTCGGCAAAGCCCTGGGGATGCCCACCCACGCCTACCTGGGCATGAGCGATGCCAAACTCGTGGATGCGCAAGCCGGGCTGGAATCCTCCGGCGGGGCTATTATCGGCGCGCTGGCCGGGGTCAATATGATCTCTGGCGCGGGGATGATGGCCTTCGAGAATTGCCAAAGTTTCGAGAAACTCGTCATTGATGCGGAGATCATCGGCATGGCAAAACGGCTGATCGGCGGCATCGAAATCCGTGACAACCCCATTGGCCTGAACCTGATCCGCGAAATGGGACACGATGCCGATTATTTCTCGCACGATCACACCTACAAATGGTTCCGCCATGAAGATTATATCCCCTCGCGGTTGATAGACCGCCGCGAACCCGAAGATTGGGAAGCCCACGGCGCAACCAGCATTTGGGAGCGTGCCAAAGAGCATGTGCAACAATTGCTATCCTCCTACAAACCCTCCCCCATCACCGCCGAACTGCGCGACGAACTGCGTGCCATCACCACCCGTGCCGCCAAGAATGTCGGCATGGACAAATTGCCGCCGCTACCGCGTGATTAGCCGGGGGAATTGTGCATCAACCACACGTAAAAGTAGTTCGCATTTATCTACTGGCACTCTGCCTGGGCGGGGCTATTGCGCTCATGGCGCTGTTAGCTCTGCCTTCGGAACAATATACCCGTGGACTGTTCGGATATTCCCGAAACCGCCTGCTGCTTACCGGAGGCATGGCCGCCATCGAAATTGGACTGTTCGCCATTATTTTCGCGCTCTCACGCAACCCATCCGCGTGGGAAAAACGCATACAACGCGTACAACATAACACGTCCGTCATCCTGCTCGGCGCGCTCGGCTTACTAATTCTGGGCGGCGATTATTTATATTCACTCATTTACATCTGGGATCAAACCGCTTTCCCACTTCTCCTGCGAATAGCGCCTCTGGTCGGGTGGATTACCTGGGGAGCGAGCGTGACTATTCTGATATTTGGCTTCGCAAAAGGGAGTATTCACGGCGAAGACACGCAGACGCGAAGAAAAACAAAAGTATTTTCTGTAAAATACGGATTCCCTCTTTTATTAGCCTGGATCACCCTCGCGGGGCTGGGTGTGGTGATTAAAACAACCAAGCTGGGACTCACCCCGGACATCGTCGGCTGGGACTACCCCGGCGCACCGCTCCTGTTCAGTCAAATTATCTTCGCGTTGCTCATCGGCAGCATTACTTATATATTGGCTATACGCAATATCAGAGTCGCAGACTGGATGATTTTTTTCGTCCTTTGGGCTGTGGCGTTGGGTCTGTGGGCCGCTGAACCGATGCAGGCATCTCACTATGCGTTGGAGCCAGCCGCGCCCAATTTCATGTATACCCCATATTCCGACGCAGCGCTGCTTATGATGAACGCCGAAGATATGCTCATTGGTGAAGGTTTTCAATTCACGGTGGAGAAGCCGCTCTACAATATCATTTTGGGGCTGCTGACCGCCATCGGCGGGCATAACTACAACACAATAGTTCTACTACAAGTCGGGATTTTGGCCTTTTTCCCTGCGGTGGTGTATCTCTTCTCGACGAAAATGGATCAACGTTTAGCCGGGGTTGTCGCGGCTATTGCCCTGATTTTGCGCGAGCAAAACGCGCTGGCGCTCTCCGGGCGCATCAATGTTTCGCATTCCAAACTGATGATGACCGATTTCCCTGCCGCGTTGGGTGTAGCCATTTTTTGTCTATTTTTTGCAAAATGGATGAAGACCACCAAAAATTTTAAAATCTCACGCGAAGACGCGAAGACGCAAAGGTTTTTCTTTTTTCTTCTTCGCGCCTTTGCGCCTTTGCGTGAGACAAATTTGACCAGTTTGTATAATCCAGCGTTCGTCGCCGGGGGAACTTTGGGCGCAATGATTTTGATCCGCTCACAGGCAATCATCCTTGTACCAGTGGTGTTCCTGTTCGTGTTGCTGCAATTCTGGAAAGAATGGCGCAAGACCATCCTGCCATTGGGCTATTTTCTAGCCGGGGTGTTGGTATTTATTTTGCCCTGGATGGTCCGCAACGGATTTGTGGTCGGTAAATTTGGCTATTCGCAGCCCATGCAGGCCGTCTATCTGGATAGCCAATACACGCGCGAGCCCGGGGTATTTGATCTGGCACAGGCCGCTCCCGATGAGCGCATTGAGCAGGGTTTTGGTAACGCGACCGCGTTTACCCGCGCCAATCCCGGTTATGTGGTCCAATTTATCAGCAATCACTTTTCCCATAATGAAGTGACGGTGTTATTGTCGCTGCCCATGCGCTTTGATCTGACGGATTATTGGCTATCCCGGCTGGGATACATACCCGCCAGCGATACATCTCACCTGCGGAAATATGTAGACAACTTGCCTTTCTGGAACTTTCAAGAACGCTGGCAAGGCGACTGGCCGCCCGGAGCATGGATACCCGTTGTTTTCAATTTGGCGCTGCTTGGTTTGGGAATCGCAGCCGCGTGGCAGCGGACGCGCTGGATTGGCCTCATGCCGCTGGGCGTACATTTGGCGTATAGTTTTAGCACGGCGATTGCACGCGTCTCCGGTTCGCGGTTTATGTTGCCAGTCGACTGGATCATCATCTGGTATTACATCATCGGCTTGGTAGTTTTGGTGCGCGCCCTGTTCGGGATTAAAGAAAACCCGATAGAACAATCCCCCACCCTGGGGCGCGGGCGAGCATCCTTGCTTGAGCGTCCACTAACCATCTTGAGCATTATCGTCTTGCTCGGCACACTCATCCCCCTTTTGGAGTTCCTTCCCCCCACACGTTATAGCGATGCTGCTTTACCCATCAACCCGGCTGAAATTTGCGGTCTGGATGAAGATGCAACGGTCATCCAGGGGCGGGCCTTGTACCCGCGTTTTTATGGCATTGATGAAGGCTACGGCTGGGGCGTGTGGGCGGCGTACAATCATTACCCGTTTGCGCGGGTTGGTTTTTTGGTGGCCGGGCCAGAGAATATGAATGTGATTTTACCGCTCGATGAAGCGCCCGCTGTGTTTCCCCATGCGGAGGATGTTTTTGTAATCGGGAAACATGAAGAAGGGTATCTGCTCGCTCAGGCGATTATCCTCCAAAAACAGGATGGAAATCCACTGACGATTTTGTCAAACCAAGTAAACTGGTGCGGAGAATAATTGTCAAAGACCTTTGGAATTTTTGCTTTATATTCCGCTCGAAGTGCTACGCGAAAACCCCAAAGGTCTATTTACTATAAGGAGCACACTTTGACCCAACATACTTACGCAGTTTTAGGCGCCGGGCGGCAGGGAACCGCGGCGGCGTATGATCTCGCTAAATTTGGCGAGGCCAAGAAAATTGTCATGGCTGATATTAATCCCCAGGCCGCGAAAACCGCTGCCGAGCGCATCAATCAGCTCATCGGGCGGGAGGTGGCCGTCGCACAGCAATTGGATGTCAGCGACCGCGCCGCGCTGGAGCGCACGCTTCAAGGCGTGGATGTAACCCTCAGCGCCGTGCCGTACTTTTATAATTTAGGAATTACGAAGGCCTGCATTGCGGCGGGTTCCAGCCTGTGCGATATGGGCGGGCATACCGGCGTGGTGCGTGAACAGTTGGCGCTGGATGCCGAAGCCAAAGCCGCGGGAATCAGCATTGTGCCGGATTGCGGCATGGGGCCAGGGCTGAATATAACGATGGCCGCCTACGCCAAAGACCTGCTTGATGCGCCGCGCGCCGTGCATATTTTCGATGGCGGTTTGCCGCAAAATCCTGTTCCGCCGTGGAATTATCAGGCCACTTTCCACATCAACGGGCTGACCAACGAAATGGATGGTCAGGCTACATTTTTGCGGGATGGGGTCGTCACCCCCGTGGATACGCTCTCTGAGCCGGAGTTTTTGGATATTGAACCCCTGGGGCGTTTGGAAGCCGATGTGACTTCCGGTGGGCTTTCTACCTCGCCGTGGACTTTTCAGGGGCAACTTCAGGAGTTTACGAACAAAACCCTGCGCTACCCCGGTCACTTTGAATGGCTGCGCGCCTTCAAGGAACTGGGGCTTTTCTCGGAAGAGGCGCTACAGGTGAATGGCTCCAAAATCGTTCCGCGCGAGGTTTATCACACATTGTTGGCCCCCAAACTCAACGCAACTGAAATTCGTGATGTATGCGTAATGCGCGTAATCGGCTACGGGGTGAAGGACGGTGAAGAAACCACCGTCACGATTGACCTGATCGACTATTACGACAAAGCCACCGGTTTTACCGCCATGGAGCGCCTGACCGGCTGGCACTGCGCCATGATGATGGGTTTCCAGGCGCGCGGCCGCGTCCCGGCGGGCGGCATCTCGATGGAAGTGGCTGTCCCGGCGGCGGAGTTTATGGA